>NZ_JBDIWH010000001.1:1870000-2217500 GCF_039638275.1 Gluconobacter sp. OJB
AGCCCGAAGGCAGCAGCCTGTTTCGTGATGCTCTGTAACAGGAAATCATCGCGCCGATCCGGCCCTACAACCGGAACACTCTGACCCTGCCGTTTTTCAAGAGCTCTCTTCAGAGGAGCAGCCCCGCCGGCGTGATCCAGATGACCATGTGTGAGGAGAATAGCCTCGACAGGCATGTCACCCAGTTCCTGCAGGATGTCATCAACATCCCCACCCGGGTCCACCACGACAGCACGGCCTGCGTCATTCGAGAGAATGGTGCAGTTCTGCCGCAAGGGCGTAACCGGCACCCGCTTCGCATACAAAGGAGTCATCACTCCTCCTTCCAGACGATCCGTTCTGATGTGGCGATACAGGCTCCGTCTCCGCACGACAAGTCAACCGGAAGGATTGTGTCGCGCAGATCATTGACCCCCTTTCGCAGGAAGGTCACTCTCGCCCTTTCCTCTCCAGACCAAGGTATCATCATGAGCCGCATCATCCGCACGGAACCTAACGCCATTCTGTCCAAGGCTGTCGAATATCATGGCTTCATTTTCACGCAGGGCGTGGTCGCAGCCGACCTGTCGCAGGGTATCGAAGGACAGACCCGGAGCGTTCTCGACCAGCTCGATCAGATCCTTGAAGAACACGGCACCGACAACACCCGTATCCTGCAGGCCCAGATCTGGCTGAAAGATATCGCAGACCGCGCCGCACTCAACACGCTCTGGTCCGCCTGGCTTCCGGAAAACGCAGCCCCCGCCCGTGCCTGCGTTCAGGCTGTGATGGCAGATCCGAAGATTCTCGTGGAAATCATGCTCACGACAACGAAATGATCTGACCCGAACGATTGTGGCGAGAATGCAGCAGGATGTGGTGTCAAAAAGATTTTCCATGGAAATGAAAATTTAACACACAGGTCTGCATTCTGCTCTTGTCAGGGTTGCGGGAAGGTTGTTACCTCCCTGTAACCCGAACAACACACAACCAATCAGGATCCTAAAGATCGTGAAGCATAAAAGTTGCCGGAAAACCTTTCTCTCCGCTCTGGCGCTCTCCGCTGTCGCGTTCTTTTCAGGACAGGCTCAGGCCCGTCACAGTTCGGCTCATCACGGACGGTCCGTTTTCCATAGCCGTCACTCCATCAGCCACCATCATTCCTATGCACACGTCATTCAGTGCGTCGCCTATGCCAAAACGGCCTCTGAGGTCGAACTGCACGGCAATGCGCGGGACTGGTGGTATAATGCTGCTGGCGTTTATGCCCGTGGCTCTGCACCGCAGGCCGGATCGGTCCTGAATTTCCGGGCCATCCGCCGCATGCCCCTCGGCCACGTCGCCGTCGTGCGTTCGGTCGAAGACAGCCGCACGATCTATATCGATCAGTCGCATTGGGCCTCGAACGGCATCGCGCACAATGTCCGCGTCGTTGACGTCTCGCCCAACAATGACTGGAGTGCCGTCCGCGTTGGTCTCAATGACCGTAGTGGTCGACTGGGCAGCATCTACCCGACATACGGCTTCATCTATCCCCGTTCCGACGACGGTGACCGCACCCCGGCGCCACATGTTGTGCTGGCCCGTGCCTCGAACGTCTCAGGCTTTCGTCACCGCGCTATCGTGAATGGCTCCGATGCACTGAGCCATCCGATGCTCAGCACCGAGGTTGCTGAAGCACCGGACGACGCCTTCACTTCGGATGCGCCAGACCGTTCGATTCGCTGATATAATCAGGAATATATAACCGGCGGTTCAGTCTGGCCGGGACTCCCGATGATAGGGATGACCGGTATTGATGGCCTGAGCCCGAAACACCTGTTCGGCAATCAGAACCCTGACCAGCATGTGCGGCCAGGTCAGTTTCCCAAGAGAAATCACGGAATCGGCCCGCTGGATCACACTCGAATCCAGCCCTTCTGCACCACCAATCAGAAAATGAATGGGACGTCCGGACTCCTGCCAGCGGGACAACATCTCTGCCAGACGCAGACTGTCAGGCGTCTTACCGCCCTCGTCCAGAGCCACGATCAGCGCGTTATCGGGACAGGCCCCCAGCAGAGCCGCAGCATCCTTGCGTTTCTGCTCCTGGACGCTGCCTTTTGACGGCGCGAGTTCCGTCACCGTCAGGGCGGGCCTGATCCGGCCCGCATAACGTTCGAACAGTTCGCGCTCCGGCCCGGCTTTGAGCCGGCCGATTGCGACCAGTTTCATTCAGTCCTGCTCTTCGCCCTGTCCGACCGCGACTTCGTTTTCGCTGCCATCCAGATCGGTGCCCCACATCCGCTCCAGACCATAAAGCTCGCGGCTTTCCGGCTTGAAAAGGTGGACAACAACATCGCCGGCATCGATCAGAACCCAGTCGGTGCCATTCGCGCCCTCGATCAGGATGCGCTTGATGCCGATCTCATTGAGCTTCTTCTCGATGTGATGCGCCATTGCAGAAATCTGACGATCGGCAAGACCGGTCGCGATGACCATGCGGTCTGCGAAATTCGCACGTCCGACAAGATCCAGCACAACGATGTCTTCACCCTTGTCTTCATCCAGACTTGTGGTGATGACTGTCAGCATGCTGGTCAGAACGTCCGGCTGCACGGCTTCGCGCTTGACGGCCGTTTTCTTCGGTCCGGCGACAGCAGCCTTCTTGCGAGCCGTTCCCGGCACCTTGGCAGCCTCGGCCAGTGCCGCATCGGGGGAGCTGGTTTTCCGGCGCACAGGCTTTTTGGCCTGCGATTCGGGAGAGGTCGTCTTGGTGATGGTTTTTACTCCTGATCGGATTCCGGACGAAACTGGCCGGACTCACGCAACGCTGTAGCCGATATATCGTTCTGCGGCGCAGAAAGGAACGTCCATGCGTTGCCTTTTCGCTCTGCAAGCACAGGAGATTCCCGCGAAGGCTGCCTCTGGTGCCGCAAAACAGATGCTGCAGCCCCTCTCAGCGCAGGCGAAACGCTTCCCGGACGGGGGGCAACGGCTATGGGAACCATCGCAGCCAACCGGCGCCAGCGCTTCCATTGGGACAACTGCGCCAGTCCGTCCGCTCCCATCAGCCACACAAAGCGAACATGTGGGAATCGCTGCTTCAGCAATGCCACGGTTTTGACGGTAAAGCGCTGGCCCAGACGGGATTCGATATCGGTCGCAACGATTCGCCGCCCATCCGCGATCCGCTCCGCAGAGGCAAGACGCACCCTGAACGGCGCCATCCCCTTGCCCGGCTTGAGCGGATTCCCCGGCGAGACCATGAGCCACACCTGATCCAGCCGCAGCGCCCGCAATGCCCGTCGCGCCAACATGAGATGCCCGGCATGGGCCGGGTTGAAAGACCCACCCAGCAGGCCGATCCGCATGTTCCGGCCGTCGCCAGACGTCGGAATACTGCTCAGCCCCGCACCTGTCCGGTGCCGATCACCTCGTAGCGATAGCATGTAAGCTGTTCGAGCCCCACCGGGCCGCGCGCATGCATTCGCCCCGTCGCAATGCCGATTTCCGCGCCGAATCCAAACTCCCCACCGTCACAGAACTGCGTGGATGCATTCCACATCACAACCGCACTATCCGTCCCGTTGAGAAACTCAGCCGCGGCCTCCGCATCTTCGGCAATAATGGCCTCGGTATGCGAGCTTCCATGCCGGGCGATGTGATCCAAAGCGTCCTCGACACCGTCCACAACAGCAATCGACAACACCGAATCCAGCCATTCCGTCCTGAAATCATCAGGCCGGGCCGCTTCAAGTGTCGGGACAATCGCACGCGCCCGGTCATCTGCCCGAAACGCACATCCTTTTGCGCTCAGATCCTGAACCAGCAATGGCAGGAGCGTCGGCGCAATCGCAGCATCAATCAGCAGCGTTTCAGTCGCACCGCAGACGCCCGTCCGGCGCATTTTCGCATCCAGCAACACCTTCCGGGCCATGGCCGGGTCAGCGCTTGCATGAATATAGGTATGATTCAGACCATCTGCATGAGCAAGAACCGGAACGCGCGCTTCTCGCTGCACACGCTCCACAAGCGACTTGCCACCACGCGGAATAATCAGGTCGATCTGCCCCGAAGCCTGCAACATGGCTCCCACCAGAGCACGATCGGCAGACGGCAGAATCTGCACACAGGCCTCATCCAGCCCGGCAGCCCGCAATCCATCTTCCATCGCAGCCTGAATCGCCCGTGCGGAATGCAGGCTCTCCCCGCCTCCACGCAGAATCACGGCATTACCCGACTTGATGCAAAGCGCCGCGGCATCCGCACCAACATTCGGGCGGCTTTCATAGATCATGCCGATCACGCCAAGCGGTGTCGCAACGCGCCGAAAATGCAGACCATTCGGCCGGTCCCATTCCGCCAGAACACGCCCGACCGGGTCCGGCAGACGTGCGACATCTTCCAGACCACACGCCATTGCCTCAACACGCTCTGGCGTCAGCGTCAGACGATCGCGAAAGGCTGCGTTCCGGTCTTCTGAAAGGGCAGCCAGATCCTGTTGATTGGCCGCAACAATCGCATCAGACCGTTCCCGCAACGCCTTCGCAGCTTCGGACAGCGCAAAATTACGGGTGTCCTCGCTGGCGCGCGCCAGACTCCGGGAGGCCCGGCGGGCATGATCCGCCAGACCGTCCAGAATCCGGATGGCCCCGGAAGCAACTTCAGACATTGAACCGGAACAGCAACACGTCACCGTCCTGCACCACATATTCCTTGCCTTCGATCCGCAGCTTGCCGACTTCCTTGGCCCCGGCCTCACCGTTACAGGCCACATAGTCGTCAAACGCTACGGTTTCACAGGCAATGAACCCGCGCTCGAAATCGTTGTGAATCACGGCAGCAGCCTGCGGTGCCTTCGTCCCGGCCGTGATCGTCCAGGCACGGGATTCTTTTGGCCCAACCGTGAAATACGTCCGCAGACCCAGCAGCTTGTAACCAGCCGCAATCACACGATCCAGCCCGCTATCCGTCAGACCCAGACCTTCAAGAAACTCCGTCCGGTCTTCATTCGGTAACTGGCTGACTTCCGCTTCAATAGCGGCTGACACCACGACAACGCCCGCACCCTCGGCTTCAGCCCGCTTGCGCACGGCCTCAGAAAAAGCATTCCCGGTGGACGCCGAGGCTTCCTCGACGTTGCAGACATACAGAACCGGCTTCGTCGTCAGAAGCTGAAGACGGGACGCCTCCACTTCCTGCCCTTTAGGAACAGCCGTCCGGGCCGGCTGGCCGTCCCGCAGGGCCGCAAGCAGCGGCTCCAGAAGCTCAAGCTGCGCCTGCGCCTCACGGTCGTTGCCACGCGCGCGCTTCTGAAGACCGATCTGGCGCTTCTCAAGGCTTTCCAGATCCGCGAGCATCAGCTCCGTCTCGATGATGTCCGCATCACGAACCGGATCAACCCCACCCTCGACATGGGTGATGTCGTCATCCTCGAAACACCGCAGCACATGCACGATGGCATCGACTTCACGGATATTGGCGAGGAACTGGTTCCCAAGGCCTTCGCCCTTGGACGCGCCCCGGACCAGACCGGCAATGTCCACGAATTCGAGGCTTGTCGGAACCTTGCGGATGGACTTGCCGATCCGCGCCAGTTCATCCAGCCGCGCATCCGGCACAGCCACACGTCCCGTATTCGGCTCGATGGTGCAGAACGGGTAATTCGCAGCCTGTGCCGCCGCCGTTTCCGTCAGGGCATTGAACAGCGTGGACTTGCCAACATTAGGCAGACCAACGATGCCGCAATTGAAACCCATTCGTGCTCTCCATCATCATTAAAAGATCGCTCGAACGCGAACGACCCGTTCCAGAAAAATCCGTTGCCCTGTGTTCGCAGAAACCGGAGAGGCTCACAACCTCTTACCCTTGCAAAACAGGCATTCAGCCCACGATTCCCGCCAGATCCTGCAAGGCCCGCACATGCGCCTTCAGCGCCGTACGCCCCTGCACCGTCAGAACCAGCCAGGTTCGCTGCCGCCCCCCCAGAGGCGCCTTGCGCAACCGCACATAGCCCGCCTCCTGCATCTGCGCGAGATGCTTGGACAGGACCGAGTCACTCACACCCAACAGATCCCGCGCCCGGCCAAATTCCATGTCGTTCACTTCCGACAGGGCCGCAGCAAGCTGCAACCGGACCGGAGGATGAATAACAGGATCGAATTGGGGAACAGCCGTCACAACCGCGCTGTCATACCAGCCTGCCAGGCCCTCCGCCAGAGCAGCGCCACCCCATAGCCAATCGCAAAACTGCCCAAAGTCGCAATCCACGGCAGCCACGCCTGATGAAGCACCCTCGCCCCCGCTCCCGACAGCGCCATCATTGCATAAACCGCCAGAACCATGCCGATTGCGATCTTTCGGGTCCGCCCCCGACGGTATCCATTGACGAAATATCCCATCCGCCGCCGCGCGAGCGAATAGAAAATCCCCATCAACGCGACGCACAGCCCTTCCAGCAGAAACATAAAGGGCGGATCGAGACTCATGGCAAAGGTCAGGAGCGCAAGAAGCCCACCCATGACCGGCGCATTCCACCACGGACAGACCAGCTCTTTCGGAAGCCTGTTCCTGAAAGCGTCAAGCGCTTCCAGTTGCGCACGCGCATCATCCCGACTGCTCACATCCGTAGTTCCGAATCCATCCTGCTGCACAGCCTTGACTTTCCATATTGGAAAATGATGATCTAACTTTCCAATATGGAAAGAGAACCCATTCATGACAATCCTGCATAGCAGTCTGGCCGCAAGAATTCTGGCAATCCTCTGGCTCGCAGTCCTGCTGGCCGCCTGCGTCCATCACAGTCGCAGGGGAATGCAGGACTGGAAGTTCTTCCGCACAGCCATCCATACTCATGCACGCCGCCGCTTTTATCTGAAGTGGCTGTTCCAGAGTGTGCTGCTCTTCGATCTGGGTGGCCTCGTGACACTCTGGCTTCTACCCGAATCCCTGAAGCCCACATCCATCGTCCAATTGCGCCTGTCCGCACCGGCAACACCGGCCAGCACGACGCCAACTGAAACGTCGCCAGCTTTTTTCATTGGATTCGCCTGCGGGCTTCTGATCATCGCGGGCGTGTTCATTCTGCTCCGCAAACTGAAGCGACCCGCGCTTCTCAACCCTCTTGGCAATTTTTCCGCCCTGATCCCACGCACTCTGCCCGAAGCCGGACTGGCTTTTTTGCTCTGTCTGAATGCGGGTCTGGGAGAAGAGCTTTTCTTCCGTCTGGCTCTTCCCCTGCTCGTAGGGCAGCTCACCGGTAGCCTGATTGCCGGAGCAGCGCTCTCAACACTGCTGTTCGGAGGCATGCATTGGTATCAGGGGCGTAAAGGCGTGCTGATCACGACGATCATCGGCCTGATCTTCATGCTCCGCGCGCTTCACGGAACACCCCTGATCTGGCTGATGGGGCTTCACGCCCTGATGGACGTCATTGCCCTGTTCGTCAGGCCTGTTTTGACCGGCCATTTCAACCGAAGCGCTGTTACGCCGCCAGCAGGGCAACCTTTGTCATGAAGGCTTCGTGCTCTTTTTTCGCCAGCAGAGGGGCTGCGTCGGCCATAGCCTCAAGCCAGCGCTCGAGTTCCGGCTCTTCCGCCTTGGCAAAATTGCCCAGCACATGTCCCGTCACACGATCCTTGTGCCCCGGGTGACCGATTCCCATCCGCACACGCCAGTAATCCGGCCCCGACAGACATTTGTCCATGGAACGCAAGCCATTATGCCCCGCAGCACCACCGCCGCGTTTGATACGCAGCTTGCCAAAAGCAAGGTCGAGTTCATCATGAAATGCAGTGATATCGTCCGGCGCGATCTTGAAGAACTGCGCGGCCTGCTGAACGCTGTCGCCTGACAGGTTCATATACGTCATCGGCTTGAGGAGCAGGATCTTCTGCCCCCCGATGACGCCTTCGGAGGTCTCCCCCCGGAAACGCTTGCGCCACGGTGAAAAACCGTGGCGCTTGGCGATCTCATCGACCGCCATAAAGCCGATATTATGTCTATGACGGCTCATCCCCGGCTCGGGATTGCCGAGACCGGTCCAGAGCCTCATGACATTACTTCTTCTTTGCGCCCGGCTTGGTAGCAGCAGCTTCAGCAGCGGCAGCCTTTGCAGCGGCTTCAGCTTCCATTTCGGCATCAACCGTCGGCGCAGCGATGGAAGCGATGACGATGTCCGTGTTCTGGCCACCCGTCAGCACAACACCCTCGGTGCCCTTAAGATCCGTCCAACGCACGTTGTCGTGGATCTCAAGACCGCTCAGATCTGCCGTGAAGTGTTCCGGAATGTTCGCCGGATCAGCCTGCACGTCCATGTAATGACGCACGACGTTCAGAACGCCGCCACGCTTGATGCCCGGGGACTTCTCTTCGCCAACGAAAGCGATGGAGACTTCAACGTGGATCTTGGTGCCAGCCGTAACGCGCTGGAAATCCACGTGGATCGGGGCATCGGTGACCGGGTGCAGCTGCACGTCACGGATCAGGGCCGCAACCGGCTCTGCACCTTCGGCAGCGAGGTTGTACACGCGCGAGGACCAGCCACCGCGATGCAGTTCCTTCATGATCACGCGCGGATCAAGTGCGATGATGGAGGGTTCTTCCTTGCCACCGTAGATCACGGCCGGCACGAGGCCCTCACGTCTCGTTGCGCGCGCTGCCCCCTTACCAGCCTTCGCGCGCGTCGAGACAGCAAGTGTCGTCAAATTAGCCACTGTTACGCTCCTGCGTATTGAATTTCATTCATCACAGACCTCCAGGGGTGCCTGTGCGAGGCGCGGAGTAGCGGAAAACCGCCACCGATACAACCATTTTCGGACTCAGACGCCCTGCTTCCCCCTCTGGACCATCCCATCCCGCGACCGCTACGATTGCGTTCCGTTTCCACAGTTTCCGGCAGATATCCCCACCGATGAGCATCGCCGCCCGCATCGAATGCCTGCCCTTTACCCGCTTTCACTGGAAACTGCTGTTCCTCGGCGGCCTGGGTTATACGTTCGACGGCCTCGATTCCGCGATTGTCGCTTTCGCACTCCCGATGCTCAAAAACCAATGGCATCTGAGCGGCCCGGCGCTGGGCCTGCTCGGAAGCGCCACCTATCTCGGCTACGGGCTGGGCGCCCTGCTGTCCGGCTGGTGGGGAGACCGCTCCGGCCGCCGCCGCGTCATGATGAGCGCACTGGCCATTTACGCCATCGGCTCCCTGCTCTCCGCCGGATCGTCCTCCTTCACCGCGTTTTTTCTGTGCCGCCTGCTCTCCGGGATCGGCGCGGGGGCGGAAGCCACCATCATCGCGCCCTATCTCAGCGAGTTCGTCGCCGCCCGCTATCGGGGAGCCTTCACCGCAGCCCTGACCGGATTCTACTCCTTCGGGTACGTCACGGCAGCGCTTCTGGGATTCATGTTCGTCCCCGCAATGGAGGATGGCTGGCGCTGGGCTCTGGCACTGACGGGTTTTCCGGTGTTGATGCTGCTGTGGTGGCGACGCGCTCTGCCCGAATCCCCCCGCTGGCTCGACGAACGCGGACGCACTGTTGAAGCCTGCCGGATCGTCGGCGATATCGAGGAAAGCGCTGGCCTCGCGGTTGGCCTGACCACCACGACCGATCGTGGTGCTCCTTCCCTGCGACCCGTCCGGGATCTGTTCGCCCCAAATCTGCGGCGCTCCACCTTCATGAGCTGGGCTATGTGGCTGGCCATCACCTTCAGCTTCTACGCCTTCTTCACCTGGATCCCGACCCTGATGATCGAACGCGGCATGACCGTCACCCGTAGCTTCGGTTACGCTATTTCGATCTATTTCGCCCAGCTCCCCGGCTATGCCTGCGCCGCCCTGCTCACCGACCGCCTGGGACGACGCGGAACCGTGGCGCTGTTCATGGTCTCCGGAGCACTCAGCGCCATCGGTATGGCGGCCAGCCAGACCCCAACCGAAGTCCTGATCTTCGGCATGCTGCTATCTTTTTTCATGAACGGCACCTTCGGCGGCATTTACGCCTACACCCCCGAACTCTTCCCGACCGCCCTTCGTGCTCGGGGCATGGGACTTGCATCCGCCATCGCCCGTCTCGGCGCCATCGCCTCACCCATCCTGATCGGCTGGCTTTACCCAATCGCCGGCTTTCCCGGCGTCTTCGGCCTGACCACCCTGATCCTCCTGTCCGGTGCCACCGTCACGCTCCTCTTCGGCCCCAGAACAGAAAAACGCCCGCTCGACGACGAGCAGGCGTTCGCACAGATCTGAGTTCCGGAGATCCGTGTCAGATCATCGGCACACCACCATTGACCGCCAGAAGCGCGCCCGTCGTGTAGCTGTTCATCGGATCAGCGAAGTAAACATAGGCACCCGCCAGTTCAGCGGGTTGTCCGGGACGGCCCAACGGCACATCGGAACCAAGATGTTCCTGTTCGTCTTCCGGCATGCCCGTGACGATAAACGGCGTCCAGATCGGTCCCGGCATCACCGCATTGACCCGGATGCCTCGCCCGGCGAGCTGCTGCGCCATGCTGGACGTGAAATTCGCGATTGCCGCCTTCGTCATGGAATACGGTACCAGCAGCTCCGGCGCCGTCTTGAGATTGACCGAAGACGTATTGATGATGGATGCGCCCGCCTGAAGATGCGGCAACGCGGCCTTCGTCAGATGGAACAATGCATCCGTGTTCGTGGAGAAATGGCGCTTCCATTCCTCGTCTGAAATGTCTTCCAGTTTCGCACGGGCTTTCTGGAAAGCCGCATTGTTCACAAGAATATCGAGCTTTCCGAATGCCTCGACGGTTTTGCGGATCATCTCCCGGCAATGCGCCGCTTCTCGAATGTCGCCCGGCAACAGCAGACAGGCCCGGCCTTCAGCTTCAATCTCGGCCTTGATCTTCCGGGCGTCGTCGGTTTCCGTCTCCAGATACGAAATCGCGACATCAGCCCCTTCCCGGGCAAAAGCCAGCGCCGCAGCCCGACCGTTTCCGGAATCGCCCCCTGTAATCAGAGCCGCTAGCCCCGTCAGCTTTCCGGACCCCTTATAGGTTTTCTCCCCATAATCAGGTTTCGGAACCATCTTTTCCGAAAGACCGGGAAAAGCCTGCGTCTGACCTTTGAAAGGCGGGCGCGGATAGCAGGTGCGGGGATCGGCTGGCATGGAAACACTCCTGTGTCGTCATGGGACAGTATTGCCGCCTTAACGGCGCGTCTTCCGGGCGGGTTCAGAAATTTTCACGGATTTATTTCAGGAACACTTGCCCCTGACGGCGCTTTCTTATGGGCGCAGCCTTTCCTGTGGGAGGGGCGACTTTCTTATCCAGGCGTCCCGAAGCCCGCGCTTTTCCGGGCTTGCAGCCAGAGGTGCATTTCATGAGCACGGACAAACGCACGACCGTCACTATCGGCGATCAAACTTTCGAGCGCGGCCCGCAGGGTGCTACCCATCAGGTGGCCACAGGCGATATCCCGACCCTGACCACACAGCAGGGCGTCCCCATCTCGGACGACCAGAACACCGAGAAGGCGGGGGCACGTGGCCCCAGCCTTCTCGAAGACTTTCATTTCCGGGAAAAGATCTTCCATTTCGATCACGAGCGCATCCCCGAGCGCGTCGTCCATGCCCGGGGATATGGCGCCCATGGCTTCTTCGAACTGACCGACTCCCTGTCCGACTACACGACCGCCAGCGTCCTCGGAAAAATCGGTAAGCGTGTCCCGGCCTTCGTGCGCTTCTCGACCGTGGCTGGCGGACGGGGCTCATTTGATCTGGCCCGTGACGTGCGGGGCTTTGCCGTGAAACTCTATACCGAAGAAGGCAACTGGGATCTCGTGGGCAACAATATGCCCGTCTTCTTCATTCAGGACGCCATCAAATTCCCGGATATGGTCCATGCGGTGAAGGAAGAGCCTGACAGCGGCTTCCCGCAGGCACAGTCCGCCCATGACAATTTCTGGGACTTCGCATCGCTCTCTCCCGAGACCGTCCACATGCTGATGTGGATCATGTCCGACCGCGCCATTCCGCGTTCCTTCCGCTTCATGGAAGGCTTTGGCGTCCACACCTTCCGCCTCGTGAACGCCGAAGGCAAATCCACCTATGTGAAGTTCCACTGGAAGCCGAAACAGGGCCTGCAATCCGTTGTGTGGAACGAAGCCGTGAAGATCAACGGCGCTGATCCGGACTTCCATCGCCGGGACCTGTGGGATGCCATCAATTCCGGCGATTTCCCGGAATGGGAGCTGGGCGTGCAGCTTTTCGACGACGCCTTTGCAGACAAATTCGACTTCGACATTCTCGACGCGACCAAACTGATCCCGGAAGAACTCGTTCCTGTCCGTCGTATCGGACGCCTCGTGCTGAACCGCACGGTGGACAATTTCTTCGCCGAGACCGAACAGGTGGCTTTCTGTACCCAGAACGTCGTTCCGGGCATCGCCTTCACCAACGATCCGCTCCTGCAGGGTCGGAATTTCTCGTATCTGGACACCCAGACCAAGCGCCTCGGTGGCCCGAACTTCACGCATCTTCCCATAAACGCACCCAAATGCCCGTTCCATAATTTCCAGCAGGACGGACACATGGCCATGCACAACCCCAAAGGGCGTGCAAATTATGAGCCAAACTCCTGGGGGATGGGACCACGTGAAAACCCGCAGACCGGCTACAAACCCTATGCAGAGGAACTGAACGGCCGCAAAACCCGCGAGCGCGGAGAGCTGTTCGCCGATCACTACAGTCAGGCCCGCCAGTTTTATGCCAGCCAGACGCCCACCGAACAGACGCATATCAAGGACGCCTTCGTCTTTGAGCTCAGCAAATGTCTGACGCCCGCCATCCGCGCTCGCGTGGTCGCCCATTTGTTGAATGTCGATGAAACCCTTGCTCAAGCGGTGGCCGAAGGTCTGCGTCTGGAAAAAATGCCGGCTCCTGCTCCGGCAGCGCGCACGCCGCTAACGGGCCTTCCGGCTTCGAACCCGCTCAGCATCCTCAAAAATGGCCCCAAGACCTTCAAGGGCCGCAAGCTGGGCGTGCTCGTTACCGATGGTACGGATGCGGAACTGCTCACAGCCCTGATGAAAGCTGCAGAAGCAGAAGGGACAACCATCGAACTTGTCGCTCCAGCCGTCGGCGGCGTGAAAACCACGGATGGCAAGCTCGTCCCGGCAGGACAGAAGATCGTCGGTGCGCCATCGGTCCTGTACGATGCGGTGGTCCTGCTCCCATCCGCAGAGGGTGCGAAGCTCCTGACCCGTGAAGCCACGGCCCGGGACTTTGTGGCCGACGCCTTCGCCCATGCCAAATTCATCGGCTACGGCGCGGAAGCCAAACCCCTTCTCGCCAAAGGCGGCATCACCCCTGAAGACATGGATGACGGCATCGTTCCACTAAAAGCTGCGGGCGATTTACAGAACTTCATCACCTTGTGCCGCAATCTGCGCTTCTGGGACCGGGAAGCCAGAACCCACGCCGTTTGAGACGAAAAAAAGGGGCGGAGACATTCTCCGCCCCTTTTTTATATCTGCCGTATTCCGAACGGAATCATGCCTGATTTCCATTGCAGAAGCGTTTCGCTTTTGCAGGATAGGATTTCAGGGTGCAGACAGTCACGACAGGTGCGCAGCGCAATCCGGGGATCGACCTGCTCAGGGGCATCTCCATCATCCTCGTTGTCATCCATCACCTCGCTTTGCGCATCCCCCTGATGCACACCGGTCTTTCAGCCGTCTTCCCTGCTTTTCTGCTCAAAGCCCTCACCTGGGACGGCGCCAAAGGCGTAAAGATCTTCTTCGTGATCTCAGGCTTTCTGATCACCGATCATACATTGCGCCGCTGGGGCAGTCTGAACGGTATCAAAGTTGTCGCGTTCTCCGGTCGCCGGGCCTGCCGAATCCTGCCGTGTCTGCTGGTACTGCTCGGGATTCTCGCAGTTCTGAAGCTCGCAGGCGTGCCTGACTTCCTTTTCCATCACGAAAACCAGACACTGCCCGGCGCCATCTTCGCAGCCCTGTTCATGCATCTGAACCTGTACGAAGCACAGACGAACTACCTGCCTGCGAACTGGGACGTATTGTGGTCATTGTCGGTCGAGGAACTGTTCTATCTGGCCTTCCCGATCTTCTGCCTTCTGAGCGGACGCATTCCAAAACTGATCGGCCCCAGACTTCTCGTCTGCGTTTTCGTCCTTCTGGCCCTGTCCCTGCCTTTTGCGGAATGGCAGATCCGAGACGCTTCTGAAATCTGGCAGGACGAAGCCTATGGACCGGGCATTTCTGCAATCGCCATGGGCGTCTGTACAGCCCTGCTGGCGCACCGGATGTCTCCGTTCACATTCGCGCGTCTCACGCCCTGGCTGGGTTGGATCGGAACATTCGGCGTCGGTCTCTATCTGCTGAACAGCCACGTTCTTTGGCAGACCCTGAATTACGGCGCCCCGCTATTCTTCACAGTATCCTGCGCGGCCCTGCTGCTCGCCTTCTACAACGGCTGGGGCAAAGCGACCGCAAGTCGCTTTCTGGCATGGCCGCGCCACTGGGGCAGACTGAGCTACGAAATCTATCTCAGCCATATGTTTGTGGTCATGCCGATGGTTCACCTGTTCAAGGCCACTGGCGAAAACTGGACGTTCGGCTGGGTCTGGTTCCTCCCGACCCTCGGCCTGTCCTTCTGCCTCGGCGTCCTCGTGGACCGTTTCCTCTCACGCCCCGCCGATCGCTGGCTGCTGGAGAAATCCGGCCTTCGCCGCCCTCAGCCCAGTGGGGAGGCCAGCGGGCGGATCGCCGAAATCTGATGCCCGATATGCCCACCGCCCGCGAGGGTCCGGCGGCGATGGCTGAAGAAACGCGGATCCGTCAGCGTATCCATCCCCAGAATCTGCACGTTCCGGACTCCGGCCTGTTCCAGACGAAACCCGCAATAGCCCGGCAGATCAAACAGGAAATGCCCGGCACGGGGCGCTGAACGGAAAAAGATTTCCCCAACACTCCCGTAAGCCAGAACCGCATCCCGCATATCCGGCCCGACTTCATAGCTCGCCGGTGCAATGCATGGCCCGACAACGGCACGAATCCCCGTGGCACCCAGCGCAACCATCTGCGCCACCACGGATTCAAGAATCCCGCCCGCAGCGCCACGCCAGCCCGCATGGGCCGCACCCACAATCCGCCCATCCTCAGAAGACAGCAGCACCGGTCCGCAATCCGCCGTAATAACGCCCACGCCAATCTCCAGCCGATCCGTCACCAGCGCATCCCCGACCTGCCCGGTTCCAGCCACCCACAGAGGCGTTTCGGACGTCACAGGCACAGTGATGTCACTATGCGTCTGCTTCAGGCCCAGTAGATGATCCGGTTCCACTCCAATCGCCCGCGCCACCCGCGCCCGGTTTTCCGCCACATTCGCCGGATCGTCCTGAGAGGACAACGAACAGTTCAGGCTGTCATACGGCGCGGGCGATACGCCTCCGAGACGCGTGAAGAACCCGTGCGGCACCTTGAGAACAGATCCCGTCAGCACGGCCTCAGACATGCGCCGACACCCGAGCCGAAATCTGGGCCGGGCGCCGCATCGCGTAAACCATGAGCCCCATCCCCGCGAGTGCCATCGGAATACACAGCAACTGCCCCATCGTCGTACCCCCGGACAGGAACCCGATATTCGCATCAGGCTGGCGGAAGAACTCGCAGAAACTCCGTGCGCAGGCATAGCCGAACAGGAACAGCCCCGACAGGAACCCGAACCGCTCCCGCGCCGCCGGACGGCTGGCCGCGAACAGCATGACGCACAACAGCAGCACACCCTCGGTCAGGGCTTCATACAATTCGGACGGATGACGCGGAATCGGCCCACCCGTCGGGAAAATCATCGCCCAGGGCAGATCCGGAGACGCCGGACGCCCCCACAGCTCCCCGTTTACGAAATTCGCACAGCGCCCAAGCCCCAACCCGATCGGCACCACCGGCACGATCCGGTCTGCAAAAGCCAGAAAGCTCAGACGGTTCTTCCAACTGAAATAGGCCAGCGCCAGAATAACGCCCAGCGCCCCGCCATGAAACGACATCCCGCCATCCCACGTCTTGAAGATTTCCAGCGGGTGCGAAAAATAATCCATCGGCCGGTAGAACAGGACATAACCCAGCCGCCCGCCCAGAAGCACACCCAGAATGGCGTAGAACAGGAAGTCATCGACCTGCTCTTTCGTCGCCACTTCCGGCGACAGACGGTTCAGGCGCTTCGCAATGGGCAGCGCAATGATGAACGACACCATATAGGCCAGCGCATACCAGCGCACCGCAAGAGGGCCGACATGAAAGGCAACCGGATCAAAATCAGGGAAGATCAGGGGATGGCTCACGGAATCGGCTCTCAGAGATTGGGGTGGGAACGGGAAAGATAGTCGCGCACATATTGCCCGATTCCATCTTCAAGAGACGTAAACGGCGCATCATAACCCGCAGCGCGCAGGCGGCTCATATCCGCACAGGTAAAAGACTGGTACTGCCCGCGCAGCTTCTCGGGCATGTCCACGAACTCGACATCCCGCGCTCGCTTCGCAGCATCACACACCGCATGCGCCAGATCGAGATAACTCCGCGCCACGCCGGTTCCGCAGTTGAACAGCCCGCTGACCTGCGGATGATCGAACAGCCACAGCATGACGTTCACAACGTCCCCGACCCAGATGAAGTCCCGCTGCTGCTGCCCGTCAGCCAGTCCCGGCACATCCGAGCGGAACAGCTTCGCCGCACGATCCTGCACAACCTCGTCGTACTTGACCTTCACGACCGAGATCATCGACCTCTTGTGGTATTCGTTCGGCCCATAGACATTAAAGAACTTGAGCCCGGCCCATTGCGGCGGCACAGACGCTCCGGCTTCGATTTCCCGCTTCACCCAGAGGTCGAAGGCCTGCTTGGACCAGCCATACAGGTTCAGCGGCCTCAGACCATCGATGCCCTCCAGCCCGTCACGGAACATCTCAGGCCGGTCCGCTGCTCCATAAGTCGCGGCAGAAGACGCATAGATCATCCGCACACCCCGCGCCGCGCACCAGCGCCACAATGTCTGCGACAGGTCCACGTTGCTCGACCAGACGAGGTCTCCGTCCCGCGCCGTCGTGGCGCTGATCGCCCCCATGTGAAACACGGCTTCGACATCCGGTTCGGACGCAAGGAAACCTTCCAGCTCATCAGGCGTGATGATGCGATCCGGCGCATGGGACGCCAGATTGCGCCACTTCACCCCGTCCCTGAGCCGGTCAACCACGATCGTCCGCAAGCCCCGGCGACGCAGGGCGGAATGAAGACACGAACCAATGAATCCGGCCCCGCCGGTGACGATAATCATCCTTCCTGTATAGTCTGCCCCCGATAACGATCCAAGCGACGCGCCCGACACGACACGCCGCAGAACAGCAGGAACTTCATCATGGCTGACAGACCCCGCTTTTTCGACGACCTCGCTGGCCTCGCCGGTAACGCATTTTCCGCCGTGACCGGCGCCCGCGAGGAGCTTCATGCCATCGTCCGCACACGCGTGGACGAAATCCTCAACAGTCTCGACCTCGTCCGCCGTGACGAATTCGACGCGGTACAGGAAATGGCAACCCGCGCCCGCATGGCACAGGACGCCACCGAACAGCGTCTGGCCGAAATCGAATCGCGTCTTGCCGCTGTCGAAGAACTCGCAACTGAAGAAAAAGGCGGCCCGCAGGGCTAATCTGCAACAGTCACCCAAGACCGTGTAGCTATTGTAACACGTAATGCTTGCACCCGAGGCAAAGGCTCCATAACGTAACTGCTGTCGGGAGCGGTTTTCCGCTTCCGGCCGCAGACATCTGGAGCGCCGCACCGGCGCCAGGCCGGTGCCAGGCTCCACGGCCTTGGGAGACCCGCCATGCCTGCCCTGAGCACCTCACTCACCACGGAAACAGAATCCCATCCGCTCGACCTGATGGAACAGGTCATGGGCCTCTATGAATGGGAGTTCGAACGCCTCGGCCCGTCCGAAATGGCCGCCCAAGCACCCGGACAATGGTGCGACTATTCCCTGTATTTCACATGGTCCGACGAGCTCTCGGCCCTGCATCTGAACTGCATCATGGATCTGCGCTCCCCCGCAAAGCGCCGTCCGGCCGTCCACGAACTCGTTTCCCTTGCCAATAACCGCCTCTGGATCGGCCATTTCGCCGTCGATCCCGACACAGGCACCCCGTCCTACCGACATACGCTGCTGCTGCGCGGCGTGCAGACATTGCCCGGCGAAAGCATGGAAGACCTCGTGGAAATCGCGATGTCCGAATGCGAACGCTTTTATCCCGCCTTCCAGTTCGCGCTCTGGGGCGGAAAAACACCGCAGGAGGCCATAGACGCCGCCATGCTCGACTGTGTGGGAGACGCCTGATCGTGCCATCCTCCGTCCCTTCAATCCTTCTTTCAGGGTGCGGCAAGCTGGGAGGCGCGCTGCTCGACGGGTGGCTCGCCTCCCCAACCCCGCCACGCCTCGTCGTCCTCGACCGACACCGAACCAGTCCGGACGATACGGTCACCATCGTCCGGACTGCCGCCGAAATCCCGGCCGATTTCCAACCCGACATCATCGTCCTCGCCGTCAAACCCAGCGTTGCCGAAATCGTGATCGACGCGCTTGGAAAGGCTCTGGGGCCCCGCCTGAACGGTGCCGCCCTGCTCTCCGTCATGGCCGGTCGCACCTGCGAAGCACTGTCGGACTCTATCCGGCTTGCAGGCGCGGATATTCCGGTCCTGCGCGCCATGCCCAATACACCCTCCTCGGTGGGTGCCGGGATCAGCGGTCTCTTTGCCTCGAGCGCCGCCACCCCCGAACAGAAATCCATCTGTCACGATCTGCTATTTGCGGTCGGAGACGTTGTACCAGTCGAAAACGAAGACGATCTGTCGGTCGTCACAGCCATTTCCGGCTCCGGGCCCGCCTATGTATTCCTTCTGGCCGAACTGCTGGAAAAAGCAGGGCAGCAACACGGTCTGGCGCCAAATGTCGCCCGCCGTCTGGCCCGTGGAACAATCTATGGTGCAGGACGTATGCTCGACGATCTGCCCGAAAGCGCCGAAGACCTCCGCAAGGCCGTCACCAGCCCCAATGGTACCACCGCTGCGGCGCTGGCCGTCCTCATGAAACCCGATGCCTGGCCCCAGACGGTTCCAAAAGCTATTGACGCTGCTACAAAACGGGCCGACGAACTCGCTGGCTGACGGTTTCTTTATGGGAGAGAGCTTGTCGGCAGACCGCAACGCTCCCACCAATAGAACAAGACGCTTTCGACAGGAGACCCGAATGGACGGACGGCAGGACCCCTTTGAATCCGACGACATGGCACTGAGTGGTCCGCCGGATCTGGCGCAGGAAGCTTTCGACGCCGCCCTTCTCCAGTCCGCCCTGTCCCTCGCCGCAAGCGAAGGCTGGCACCGCTTTTCGCTCGTGGAAGCCGCACGGGACGCCGACCTTCCGGTCGAGACAGTCCGCAAACGCTATCCCGTCAAAGCCCTGCTGCTGCTCCAGCTTGGACGTTTGGCCGATGCCAGCGCCCTGCGTGACGACGGCAATGGCGGCACGCTGCGCGAATATCTCTTTGACCTGATCATGCGCCGTTTCGATATTTTTCAGGAATATCGCGAAGGCGTCCGTGCTGTCCTTCAGGCCGTGCCCTACGACCCGGCTTTGGCTGCCTTTCTGGCCGGCACAACCCTTGATTCCATGAAATGGCTGGCAGAGGCCGCCGGAATCGACTGCACGGGTTTCGGTGGCATTTTCCGAATCAATGTTCTGGCCGCTGTCTGGGCGCATGCCATGCGGGCCTGGGAAAAAGACGAAAGCCCGGATCTGGCCGCGACCATGGCTGCCCTTGATACCGCGCTGGATCGTGCAGAGCGTTACGGCATCCTCAAGCCCTCAGCGCGGCGCAAAATGGACGAGGCCCTGAACACAACCGGCCTGCCTGATCACGATCTCGAACTGGAATCCTGACTTCGGACTTTACGAAGGCAACCGGTTCGGACTAGAAGTCCGAAAGGATGCGCTCCCCGGGGCGCATCGATTGGGGTGTAGCCAAGCGGTAAGGCAGCGGATTTTGATTCCGCCACGCGGAGGTTCGAATCCTCCCACCCCAGCCAGCCTTTCAGACAGACTGCTTCAGCCCAGGGCTGGCCTTGAACCTTACGGTTCGTCCCGCAGAAACATCGACGGCTTCTCCAGTTCTCGGATTGATCGCCTGTCGTGCCCTTGTTTCACAAACCGTGAACGTTCCAAATGAAGGCAACGTGAACCCTCCCTCTTCCCGTAATTCCTCGATAATAGCCTCAATCATGTCATTGACGGCTCTCTGGGCGACAACCCCGGTGCAATTCATGGAATCCTGAAGAACTGCGGCAAGAAAAGCTTTGCTCATGAATAAAACTCCGGATTTACTCAGTACTGATCGGGTCTTTCCGGTACAGAAATGCCGCTTAAGCGAATTAACGGACAAATTGCCCATCTTTTCGATATATCGTAATATTTCATATAGATCTGGTTCATAAACAACCATAATATCATGAATTTAACATTTCTTCCTTCCTTTGGCGGGTCCATACCAATGCCTGTCTGCCTCTTTGCCTACTACAATCCTGACGGCCGACTGCCGCCCCACACCCGACATCTGCTCCGGCAGATCGCGTCCTGCGGTTTCACGATCCATATCGCCGCCTCCGGTCTTTCAGAGAACAGCGCCCAACTATTGCGAAACGACCTTGCGGACCCAACAGTTCCGATCCCCGCGACTGTCCATCCGCGCCCCAATACCGGACTGGACTTTGGAGCATGGCAGTTCCTGCTCTCCAAAGGCTGCGCGGACAACGCAACAGAGATTCTTTTCGCCAATGACAGCGTTTTTGGCCCTCTCATGCCTTTGCGCCCCATCATGGACCAGATGCGAGAGAAGAATCTTCAGGTCTGGGGCATGGTCCGCTCCGAGGCAGTCGTGCCCCATCTTCAGTCATGGTTCCTGTGTATGACGCGTGACGCCCTGGAGCATCCGGCGATTCAGCGCATTTTCAACCAGCCGTTCAACGATATGACCAAGGACGAGATCGTCCTGCACGGAGAGCTTGGCCTCGGACTGGCCATCAAGGCAGCCGGCCTGTCCACGGGAGCCTCCTGGAGCAGCACCCGGGGCCTCGCCCGCCTTTTAGCAATCAATCCCATGCATGCAGACTGGCGGACCGTCCTTCGATCGGGCAACGCTCCATTCATCAAAACGGAGCTTCTGCGCGACAATCCGAGCGGCATCGCCTCCATCCATCTGTGGCGCGGCGAAATCCCCGACCCGGCCTTTTTCAATCCAGACTGGATCGCGGCCTACCTGGCTTCAACCCCGCCACGCAACCGCTCTGCCCGAGCCAGCCTGCGCGCCAGAGCGGTTCAGGCGTTCGCCAGCGCAGACCGTCGCCACGCCTTCATCGCACTGCTTCTCGGACGTTAAGACCCGCCGCCTGTTGCAGGAAGGCATACAGTTCGTCTGCCTGTGTGTCGTAGGTCGCAAGGCGCTCCCGAAAGGGATTGACGTAATTCTCGAAACGCTCGGGCGCATCCAGCAACGCCGAGACAGCCTCGGCCAACGTCCGGGATTTACCATCCAGCGGCAGGCAGGTTCCGTTCAACCCGTCTACCACATCCTCGGACTGCCCCCCCGGAGACGTCGTCACAACCCAAACATCCCGTGCTAACGCCTCACGCACCGTCAGGCCGTAGCTTTCCTTCCATTGCGATGGAAAAAGCAGCACATCAATCTGATCGTAGAAATCGTCCAGCCCTGATTGCGTATAGGCCGGGACAACACGAAGCCGCCCCCGCACCGACCAGTCTTCCGGAAAAATCGACTGGAAGCCCAGATTGAGCTTGTTATCAACCAGCACAAGCTCCCAGTCACTCCGGGACAGGGACTGCATCGCCTCTTTCAGCAGACCATAGCCCTTGACGGCCTCTGTCCCCCCAACAAACCCGAACCGTAGCGGTGTACCGGCAGTTCGCTTCCTGCGCGGGCGCTCAGGCCAGCGAAACCCGTTTCGGTTGACCACGATCCGCTCGGGCGCAATCCCGTTCGCCAGATACAGCTCACGATGCGCCTGTGACGGACTGATCAGCAGAGCCGCCCCATTCAGCGCCTGTCGCATCACCACAGCCCGATCCGTGAGATGCCGTGCTCCCGGCACACAGGCCTGACAGACAGCCGAGTCAATGGTCGTCTGGAAGCAGTAACGTCCATCAGCCCGAACCATGAACTGACGCTCACACAACCACCAAGCATCATGCAGCGTCAGAACATAGGGAACCCCCTTCTCCTGACAGACCCGCAAAAGCCCGGTCCCAAGCCCCTGCGCGGCATGAACATGAACCACATCAGGCTGACAGGCCTCCAGAATTTCCGAGAACCTTGCCGTCATGGCCGGATTGTCCAGTTGCCCCACCCCCCCCTGATCATCAGGCAGAACCGAGGCAAAAACCGTCATTCCATCCACGTCGTAGCGAATATCGCCATCAGGGAGATCCGCAACGCTTGAGCGGGACGTCAGAACACTGATCTTCGCCCCTTTACGCACCAGCCGACGCCCCATCTCCTCAGCTACGATCGTGGCACCCCCGAAGGAACGGGGAGCGAAATAGACATTCGCCATCAGAACCCTGAGATTCTGTGCTTCCTGAACGGGTGGAGCACCAAACAGAAGCCGCGCCTGCGTCTGCACCATCGACTCCGGTGCATAGTGGGCCATCACATCTTCATACGCAGCCTCCGCCAGACGTTTGCGATAATTGTCGTCCCGCGCCAGCCTGAGGAAGGCGTTCCGCCATTCCTCAGCATCCGCCGCCAGACATCCGTTCTGTCCATCCCGCATCACAGTCAGGAAAGCTGCCCGCGGAGAGCAGATCGCAGCCACCCGGACAATCGCCGCTTCAAGAAACTTGATGTTGCTCTTGCAGTCGTTGAACAGCGTCGGTTCCAGCGGGGCAATCGCAATATCCGTCTGTGACAAAGCCCTCAGATATTCGGGATAGGACAGCTCAGTCAGACGTTCGACGCGGTCCCCAAACCGCTCAAATGCCGCAGAAAGCTGCAACTGCCCGATCACCCTCAGGCACAGCCGGGGTTCTTCAGCCATCGCAGCCAGCAATCCGGCCTCTGCCTGCCTGAAATCCGCATCATGAGTGTTGGTCCCAGATCCATAGGAGACCCACAGACGCTCTGAACTCGAATGCCGCGGCAGTGCTGCCGAAACTTTCAGCGTTTCCATATCCAGAGCATTCTCCAGAACCACTACATCCGAAAGACCCGCCTTGCGCATGGCCTCTGCCAGCGCCTCGGTTGACGCAATGCCCCGCCCACAGGCCAGCATACACCGTCGAAACAACACCACCCCAGACAACACAAGGTCACGTTCTGCGGCGGGAAGCGTTTTGATATTCCCGTTCTGGCGATATTCCTCTTCATCGAAAATCAGGTCATCGACTTCCCATCGCGGCGCCAGCTCCAGCCGATGGGCCTCCTGAACCAGTTTCAGAACATCCTCAAAACCGGGAACCCGATAAAAAATAACCTGTGTGCAAAGCTGCAACGCTGACATGGCATCAGCAATATCGCGCCAGTCCACAACCTGAACCGACCATCCCAACGCTGTTAGAAAATCGCGTTTCTGCCAGACACGATACTTGGCACACTGTCGCAGACTCAGTTCCGCAATAATCAATACTTTTGGCCGCATTCCATCTGACTGATGAGCAGCTTTGTAAGGGTGAAGCTGCCCCGTTTCGTCCTCGGCTTCAGGAAGACCAGTCCGTAATTTCGCACGGACCCTTTTCAGACGACGCAGGCGATGAACGACTTTTTTCTGAAGGCCAGCCCACCCATCCCGTGCCCACAGACGCACAAACCGTCCCGGCACATCCCGTACAGGCCGCCCAGACAGCAGTTTGCCTAACATCAGCGCACGGACGGCCCGCAGGGGAAGCGTCACACGCCAGGACAGAGACGTCTGAATCAGGGAAAGCTGTCGAAGAAGCTGCTGGTTTTCCTTTTGCAGCTGCTCCGCTCTCAACCCGTTCAGGCGGGCCGCACTTCGATAGCTTTCAATCAGTGTGTCGCGCGCATTATCGCGCATTCCATCAGGCTTTCGCAAAGGTCAAAAACAGTATCAGAAACACGAAAGGCCGGACCCTCTCGGATCCGGCCTTCCTGAACATTACAGGTCTGTCAGATGACAGATACCTGTTATCAGCTCAGGGTGAAGTTCGAAGCGTTCAGGTCGTTAACGCCCAGGAACGTGATCTTCGAGTTGTCGGACAGTTCGATCGTGGTGTTACCACCAGCAACCGTAGCATGCGACAGGACGTTCGACAGACCATTGTTGTTCTGAAGGCCGTACTGGTACAGGGCCATCAGGTTACCAGCTGCACTGCCGAAGTCGGTGATCGTATAGTCACCACCAGCAGAGCCCTTGTTCAGAGCGAACAGGTTTGCAGCGCCCGAACCACCCGTGAGGGTTGCTGAGCCCGAACCACCAACCAGCGTATCGGCAGAAGAGCCACCGATGATGGTTTCGTTGCCCTTGCCTGCGAACGCGTGGAGTGTGCCGTTGGAAGATGCAGCCGAAACGGTCTCATTGCCATCACCACCAACAAACAGGTTGGTCGAGTTGGCAGAACCGCCAACCAGATGCATGTCGAGACCCGACGCACCGAACAGCGTGGACGTACCAGCAGAGACAGTCGTGGAGCCCGTGCCGTTCAGGAACGTCAGAGAGCCCGAAGCCGTGATGGAGTTGGACGTACCACGGATCTGCCAGATGTCGGCAGAAGCCGAAATCGTGTCGTTCAGACCACCCGAGACGGTGCTCATGGCGCCGGTCGAGAAGTAGGTGCTGGAGCTGCCACCCGTGATGAAGCTGTTGTTGCCGCCCGAAACGGTGTTGTGCGACGTCGTGTCGTAAACCGTTGCGTTGGCACCCAGCGTAACCACGGAGCTACCGCCGAGCAGCGTAACCGTATCCGTACCGGCCTTGCCGTCGATGGTGTCCTGGCCCTCGGAACGAACAACATTCGTGCCGCTACCCAGAACGATGCTATTGTTGCCAAGACCACCGCTGATGGTGTTGTTGCCGTTGGTGCCCGTGATGGTGTCGTTGCCGTCACCCGTTGCAACGGTCCAGTTGCCCGAAGAGCTGCCGCCGTTGAATGTGTTGTTGCCAACACCGCCAACAAACGTGCCGTTCTGGTTGCTGGCATTGAACGTGACGCCGGCATAATCGCCAGCAAGAACACTGATGTTCTGAGCTGTGCTTCCCGAAACATCCAGGCTCACGGCAGAGTTCAGCGTGTCCTGGCCCGAATCGGAATAGCTGCCGACGGAGATGTACTGGGTGGTGCCGCCAGAAACGGAGTAGTCGCCGCCCTGACTGATCAGGCCGTGGCCCGGATTGGCACCCGTAGCGGAATTGCTACCGGCGACCAGATCGTAAGAATCGAGACCGCCACTGGTGTGGAGGGTGGAAAGAGCAGTCTGGTACTGCTGAGCAAGAAGCTGGGTCTGTCCACCATTGACCGTGACCGCGAAGGTCTGGCCGGAGGCGCCAACGACTGTAGTAATGTTAGCCATTACCATGCACTCCTAAAAAAGGTTGCCTCGCACCGGCGGCCCTCGGACCACCCAAATGATCGAGCGACGAGTCTTGCATATATCAGAGCGGGATTGTCAAAAGCAATCAACTTTGCACACGATACAAGGCTTCATGATCTGCCATTTAGGGAATTCGAAAAGCAACGCCGACAAAGGGGTTCTCCATTTTCATTACGCAAAAATGGAAAAGAGCGGATAATCCAACTCTTCAATCAAATCCTTTTATATCGAAAAAGTTCCGTCAATGTTAATTTCATAAGAAATAAATATTAACGCTACTGCTTCAATCCTTATCAGAACGTCATGTCTCTTTTTAAGATATATCGTCTCTCGCAGAAAAACCGATCCTCACAGGCCCGCTCGTGAATTTTTCCAATCCGCCCTCTCAACTCCCTTCAAAGCCCGATGATTTTCTGGTCCGTCTGACGCTTCTGCTCACATCAGAAACGGTTGACGACCGAAGCCTTTCTCAACAGCAGGATCAAACAGATCACGTCCATTTGATCATTTGGCTGATGATGATTCTGACTGAGGAAAAAAGGGTTTCAACCGCCCTCATCGAATATTCACCGCACCTTCCCAGTCGGACTGGAAAAACTCTTCGCAGATTTCTGGAGACCTATCTCCCGACCACCAACATCCAGATCACCCCCTATCCGTCTCAGATCACAGGGCACTCTCCTCCCGTCCTGCTTCAGGTTCTGGGGGACGTAACAAAGGTCTCTCCTTCGATACCTCTGTTATATTTCGGGGCCCATCATTCTGACGGATCTTTCGCACTCACTCCGGAAAACGTCCTGATCAACGCAGGCGATTCTCCTTTTCTGAGCTTTCTGCTGTCAGACACTCCGGAGAGCAGGAATTACCGTCATGCCATCCAGCAGCTTCTCCGCAGCGATCGGAAAAACCGTCTTCTGCGCGCCCGGTCTCAGGAGTTGCAGCAGGAATCCCTGAAGAAAACACATATCATCCAGGATCTGCGTGTTTCACTTCGCATGCTGTCCAACCGCAAGACCACGGATCTTGCAGACACACAGCTACACGAGCCTGCGGCAGAGAGCGTTTTACAGCCGACAGTATCCTCTATCGAACATGCCCCCGTCACGCCGTCCCCGCTCTGGCTTCGCGCAGGCCGTCGCCTGAAGCGTTCCCTTCTTCCCCGCCCTGCGCCTGTCGACATTCCAAATCAGGATTCCGCCGCGAGCGAAGACACAACATCTTCTCCAGAGGCGCCCTTTTCCGTCTCCCGCATCCTGTTCATTGCCGGCGAGCCGGACACGCCCGGCGTTCTCTATCGATGCGAGCGGAATGCAGCCGCAGCCCACGATGCAGGCTTCGATGCCAGAGTCCTGCCCTGTGCCTCAGTCGGCTACGACGACATCCACTGGGCGGACGTCATGGTATTCTGGCGCGTTGAATATAGCGGTCATGTCAGTACGATTTTCGATCTCGCCAGATCTGAAAACGTCGTGACTATCTTTGACGCCGACGATATCGTCTTCGTACCGCATTATGCACGCGTGGACCTGATTGATGGCATCCGCTCCATCGGCGCCACGGAAGAACAGATTGAGCGCTGCTTCTCGGACATGCGCCGCACCTTTCTGCGCTGCGATCAGGGGTCAACCACGACGGCAGAGCTGGTCTTTGCCATGCACAGCCTGCGCCCCGTGGTTCATCTACTGCCCAATATCTACGATATGGCCTCGCTGAAACGGGCCCGAATGGCGCTGCGCATGCGTGGGGAACCGGGACGCGTCAATGCCGGAGATGGACTGGTCCGCATCGGCTATGCCGCAGGCTCGCGGACCCATCAGCGGGATTTCGCTCCCATCTGCCCGACCATCGCAGATATCCTGCATCAACGCCCACAGGCCCGGCTTGTGCTGTTTCGCGAGCCCCAAACGCATCGTCCCATTCTGCTCGTGGAAGAATTTCCCAGCCTGATCCCCGTGCAGGACCAGATCGAATGGCGCGACATGGTGCCGCTCGCAGAACTTCAGGACGAGTTTGCGCGATTCGACATCTCCATCGCACCACTGGAAACAGGGAATGTCTTCTGCGAGGCCAAGAGCGAGATCAAGTTCTTCGAGGCCGCCCTGTCCGGTGCAGCGACAGTCGCTTCCCCTACAGGCCCATTCCGGCGCGTCATCCGTCAGGGAGAAACCGGCTTTCTCGCCGAGAGCCCTTCCGAATGGCACGACGCCCTGATCGAACTGATCGACAACCCCGAGCGACGCATCCAGATGGCACGGGATGCCTATCATTCCATTCTCTGGCCCTTCGGCCCACAGGCTCAGGCCCAGCGCATGAAGCTCGCACTTTCTTCCCTAAATGAGGACGACGCAGCGGCCCTCGCTGCCGAGACACGCCTGGCCCGAGATCGTCTGGTCCCACCGGACCTGCCCGTCATCCCCGCCAGCCGGACCATTTTCCATCATGACGCTTTGGGGGAAGCGCCAGTCACGGTCGTCATCACGTCCTATAATTACGAAGCGCACCTTCTGGACGCATTGGAATCCGTCGCGTCGCAGACCCTGCCCATGCTGGATCTGATTGTCGTGGACGATGGATCTTCCGACGGTTCGCTCGCTCTGGCCACAACATGGATGGAACGCCACCGCGAGCGCTTCAATCGCCTGATCCTACGCCAGTCCCTCACAAACGCCGGACTGGGCGGCGCGCGAAACATCGGAATGGATGCAGTCGAGACGGTCCATGTCATGCAGCTCGATGCCGACAACACCCTGCGCCCCGAAGCCTGCGAAACACTTCTCGAGTCCATGAATGACGGCACGGCCTATGCCTATCCGCTCATCGCCTGTTTCAACGAAAACGGCCCGGTCCTGATGGACATGACTGCTGACACCCACCACCGGCCGGGCACCCCGGAACTTCTGGGAGACCTGCCCTTCAACCCACTCTCCCTTGTTTCCGGAAACCGCATCGACGCGATGGCCATGGTCACGAAATGGGCCTGGGCTGCCGTCGGCGGCTATTATGTTTCACGTGAAGCAATGGGCTGGGAGGATTTCGATCTGTGGTGCTCAATGGCGGAACGCGGCCTGCCCGGCCATCATGTCCCGCAGATTTTGGCTGATTACCGCCAGCACGAAACATCCATGACAAACGCTTCAACCGAAAAAGACGCCCACAAGGCCCGCGTCGTGGCTTTCGTTCAGGGCCGCCATCCGTGGATCCGCCTCAGCGCCGAACAGGCAAAGCCCCGGAAAAACTGAAACTCTTCCACACCGAGCACGAAAAAAAACCCGCTCCCGGACAACTCCGGAAGCGGGTTTTTCATGACCTGAAAGATCGAACCGGACTTCTCGAAAGAAGCCCGATACACTCCAATCAGAACGGTGCGTCGATATCCACAACGTCGATCAGCTTGTGATTGACGAATTCCTTGATGCCCAGACCGATCAGCTCGCGGCCATAACCCGAACGGGCCACGCCACCGAACGGCAGATCAGCCTTCACCATCGTCGGATGGTTGATATAGACCATGCCCGTATAGATCTGCTCGGCAACCTTCACGCCACGCTTGGTGTCCTTCGTGAAGACCGAACCACCCAGACCAAACGGCGAATCATTGGCAATGCGAATGGCGTCCGCATCGTCCTTGGCGCGATAGAGCTGCGTGACCGGACCAAAGAACTCCCACAGACGGGCTTCATTGTTCTCGTGCAGGTTGGTCATCAGCAGCGGCTGGAAGAACGCACCCTTTTCCGGAACGGACGGGCCAATCGCCTCGACAACCGCACCATGCTTCTTGGCTTCCTCAACCTGAGCCTTCAGATCGTCCGCAGCCTTCTGCGAAGACAGCGGTGCCAGCGTGGTGGACGCATCCATCGGATCGCCTGCCTTCAGCTTGAGAACTTCCGCCTTGTACAGCTCAAGGAAACGATCATAAACGGCATCTGCCACGATCAGACGCTTGGCGGACACGCAGACCTGACCGGCATTCCAGTGACGGCCGAAAGCAGCCCATTTCGCGGTCTTCTCCAGATCTGCATCGTCCAGAACCAGGAATGCGTCAGAGCCGCCCAGTTCCATCGTGGACTTTTTCAGAGCCTGCGCCGCAATCCCGGCAACAATGGCGCCAGCCCCTTCCGAACCCGTAAGAGCCACGCCACAGACGCGCGGGTCCTTGAGGATCGTCTCGGTGTGATGACGGGCAGCATACAGATTGCGGAACCCACCCTTCGGCAGCCCGGCTTCCTGCATCAGGTCATCGAACGCCGCCGCGCACTGCGGCACGTTGGAGGCATGCTTGAGAATGACCGTGTTACCAGCAGAAAGCTGTGGCGCAATGATGCGGGCGATCTGATAGAACGGGAAGTTCCACGGCTCGATCGCAAGCACGATGCCCTGCGGCTGATGGATCAGCACGGCGTCGCCCGAGTTCGGGTCTGCAACCGGCAGCTTCTCGGATTTAAGAAGTTCTTCGGCATGCTTGGCATAATATTCGAAGATTTCAGCCGACAGGATCGTCTCGGCCTTGGCCTCGGCGTAAATTTTGCCCATTTCCAGCGTCAGAAGACGGGAATACTTGTCGATATCACGACGAAGGATATTGGCGGCGGCGGTCATGATCTTCGCACGCTCGGCGAAGGAGGTGTGACGCCAGCTCTTGAACGCATCATAGGCTTCGGTCAGCGCGGTCTGGACTTCCTGATCCGTGGCATCTGGAAAAGTCTTGAGCGTCTCACCGGTATAAGGGTTGATCGTAGCATAAGCCATGATGGGTCATATTCCTGTAAGGTGACGTGTTTGAGACATATTGGCACGAATGCCAAAAGACAAAACCCCCTAACAGTCATTCCTCCCGAAAGTTCACAGAGCTGTGTTCGTTTCAGGGAGATTATCCCATAACTCCTCAAGCCAGGCCGTCGCGGTCCCATCAGAGGGGGCGCGCCAGTCTCCCCGTGGCGAGAGAGACCCGCCCGCTACAAGCTTCGGACCATTGGGCATGGCCGAGCGCTTGAACTGGCTCGTTCCGAAAAACCGTCGCAGAAAAATTTCCAGCCAATGCCGGATTTCGGCCAGATCGTATGAGATTTTCCGATCCTCTGGATAATGGGCAGGCCAGTCTCCTCTGGCAGCGTCTCCCCAGGCAAACTCAGCCAGAAACGCGATCCGTGACGGACGGAACCCATGACGCAGGATGTAAAAGAGCGTGAAGTCCTGAAGCGGATACGGCCCGATCGTCTGCTCCGTACTCTGCACGCCCTGACCGGTATCAGGCACCAGTTCGGGGGTGATTTCTGCGCTGACGATCCGCTCAAGAACAGACCCAACCCCTTCACCCAGCTTTCCCTCACGCGCCAGCCAGCGGATAACATGCTGGATCAGCGTCTTCGGCATCCCGGCATTGACGTTGTAATGGGACATCTGGTCTCCCACGCCATAGGTGCACCAGCCCAGCGCAAGTTCCGACAGATCGCCCGTCCCGATCACGATCCCATTGCGGTAATTGGCGATCCGAAACAGGAAATCGGTCCGCAACCCCGCCTGCACGTTTTCGAACGTAATGTCATGAACGGGCAGCCCCTCCGCGAAAGGATGGCCGATCCCTTCCAGCATCGTCTGCGCCGTGGGTCGGATATCCAGCTCATTCACCTCGACACCCAGCGCCTCCATGAGCGCATGAGCCAGAGACCGGCTTTCACTTCCCGTCGCAAATCCGGGCATCGTGTAGGCCAGAACATGCGTCCGTGGCCAGCCAAGCTCATCCGCCGCCCGCACCGCCACCAAAAGCGCGAGCGTGCTGTCCAACCCACCCGACACCCCGATCACGGCCCGCTGCGCGCCACTGGCCTGCAACCGCCTCCGCAACGCACTGACCTGAATGGTCCATCCTTCGTAACAGTCCCGCGCCAGCGTCCGAGCATCGGACGGCACAAACGGAAACCGCACCACATCCCGCTTCAGTCCCAGATTGGTCATCGGAGGCTGGAGCGTGAACCCGACAGTCCTGAACTCCTGACCCGCCTGCCCGAACTGTCCGGCCCGCATCCGCTCCTGCCGCAGCAGGTCCAGATCCACATCCGCCACAACCAGACGTTCGCCCTGTGGAAAACGGTCCGACTGCGCCAGAAGTCGCCCGGCCTCATGGATCGAGACCTGACCATCCCATGCCAGATCGGTCGTGGATTCCCCTTCGCCTGCCGCCGCATAGGCATAGGCCGTCAGCGTCCGCATGGACTGCGCCTGACACAGCAAAGACCGGTCATCCGTCCGCCCGATCGTCACGGGAGACGCAGACGGGTTGAGAATGACCGTTGCGCCCGCTTCCGCAAGCGTTCCACTCGGCGGAGACGCCACCCACAGATCCTCGCAGATCTCCACACCGAGCGTCAGTCCGCGCAAATCCTCCGCCTGAAACAGCAGATCCGCACCGAACGGCACATCCTCCCCAAACAGGCAGATGCTCCCCGACATGCGAAGCCCGGACGTGAAGTGCCGGGGCTCATAGAATTCGCGATACCGCGGCAGATGAGATTTCGGCACCACGCCCAGCACCCGCCCCCGATGCACAACCGCCGCACAGTTATAGAGCAGTCCGCTACGCACAAGCGGCACCCCCACAACCGCGACAGGCAACAGATCCCGCGACCCTGCGACAACCCGCCGAAGTGCCTCCAGCGCCCCGTCCAGCACCACGTCCTGAAACCGCAAATCGTCCAGCGTGTAGCCCGTCAGCCCCAGTTCAGGGAACACCGCCGCCGCCACACTCTGCTGATCGCAGTCGCGCAGAACATCCAGCGTCCGCTCTGCATTCTTCAGCGGATCTGCAAGAAACACCGGCAACGTACAGGCTGCAATCCGGGCAAATCCCTGATGATACAGGGAACGGAACAGAGTCATAACGGCCCTCCGGCGGCGGCTTTAAGAAAAACAGGAACCGAGCGCCCGGTCCCCACACAAAACGCCCCACACAAAACGAATGTTGCGAAAATGAACCCGTTCACCCCGCCATCGTTCACCTTTTCAAACCCCGCTTCTCCGTCGGAGGGCGCGACTGACAAAAGGAGACATTTCCATGGACCTGCTACGCTGGACCATTGCCTTCCTGATTCTGGCCCTGTTTGCTGCAGTGCTGGGCTTCGGCGGAATTTCGGCAGATTTTGCCTATATCGGCAAGATCCTTTTCTTCATTTTCCTGGTGCTGCTGGTCATCAGCCTCATCTTCGGGCGAGGACGCGGCACCCGTCTCTGAGCACGGCCCTTAACGCCGGGAGCGTCCCATGCGGACGCTCCCCACCAGAGCAATCACAAAAACCGCCACGGCATACAAACCGCCCAACTCCGTCATGGAAACAGGCAGCCCAAACAGATAGTCCGGGGAATCACACGGCTTGTTCGGCCGGGCCGGCATCGCAGACATCCAGTCCTTGAAACTGCCTCCGTGAAAAGACGGCGCACGGCATTCCGGCGCGGGACTTGGCCAGAACTTGTGCTCCACACCTGCATGCAGCACAGCCAGACCGATGCTGGTCATCAGGCATAAAATCCCCGCAAAAACCGTATAACGCGCATAGCGTCTGGGAAGCAGAGCCGTGATAACGCCAATCCCAATCAGCACCCACCACGGACGCCGCTCCCACAGGCAAAGCTCACAGGGCGCAAGCTTCAGCCAGTGTTCGGCAAACCAGACAACCCCAAGCGCCACCACTCCGGCCAGAACATAAAAGCCACCCAGTGCAGTCGTAGAGACAGGGCGGCGTGGTCTGTTCATGGGCACGGACGGATTTCCTCCAGACTATCAAGGAACTGCTTGGACCAGCTTCCTGCGGTATTGCGGGAAACTTCTTCATACATTGCAGACCATGCCGCGTGACGCGCCTTGACGTCCATAGTCAGACCAATATGCAGCGCATCAGCCATTCCTTCGGCATCCAGCGGATTGATCAGCAGCGCCTCAGGCATTTCCGGTGCCGCTCCAGCAAACCGCGAGAGTACCAGAACGCCAGGGTCTTCCTCATCCTGAGCCGCAATGAATTCCTTGGCCACCAGATTCATGCCATCGCGCAGAGGCGTGACGAAGCCCACATCCGCCATCCTGTACAAACCGGCCAGAATATCGCGCCCGATTGGCCAGGTCGTATAACGGATCGGCACCCAGTCCGGCGTGCCATAAGCGCCATTGATCGTCCCGACCAGCCCGTCGAGTTCTTCCTTGAGCAGTCGGTAACTCTCCACCCCGCCCCGCGACACCGGCGTCACCTGAAGGAACGTCACCTGCCCGCGATGCTCGGGGTAATTCTTCAGAAGAGCCTCAAATCCCTTCATCCGCTCCGGCAGACCCTTGGAATAATCCAGCCGGTCCACCCCGATGATCAGCCTCGTGCCTTCCAGCGTATCGACGATCTTCACGACCTCGTCCGAGACCGCACTTTCGATCGCCTGCTGGCGAAAACTCACAGGATCAATCCCGATCGGCACAGCCTTCACAGCAGCTTTCAGACCATAAGCCTCAAAACATCCCCTGAGGTTGGACTCGTCCTCAGGCGTCTGAACGCCGATCAGGTCACAGGCCGCAAGGCCGGTCAGCAGCATGTCGAGTTTAGGCAGAAGCCGCGCCACGCTCCACGGCGGGAACGGAATATGCAGGAAAAATCCGATCCGCCCCGTCACGCCCCTGTCCCGCAGCATCTGGCCCAGCGGGAACAGGTGATAGTCATGAATCCAGATCGTATCGTCCGGCTCCAGAAGCGAGATCAACCGATCCGCAAAAACCCGGTTCGCCTCATAATAGACGTCACAGTCTTCCCGCGTGTAGCGAATCAGATTGGTGCGGTAATGGCACAGGGGCCACAGCACACCATTGGAAAAGTTCAGATAGAACCGGTCATACTGCTTCTGCGTCAGATCGAACGTCACATAATTGACGTTCCCGACCTGCTCGCGCTGGACAGGCCGATCGGCCGCATCCGCATGTTGATGGCCCGACCATCCAACCCAGACGGTCTCACGCGTCTGGACAGCATCATACAGGCCAACCGTCAGCCCGCCCGCAGGCTGTGTCCGCTCCCCTGGAGCGGGTGTGCGGTTCGATACAATGATCAGGCGCCCCATCCGCGTCCCTCCGAAAGCTCGTGCAGCCAGCGCCGGAACGTGGCCGCATCTGGAAAATCATCAGGAATGAGCCAGCCCGCACCACCCATGTGGCGCGCAGCCCTCACCCCATCCCGGTCTGTGACATCATCGCCGGCAAACAGCGGAAGACGCCCCCTGAAAGGCGGCTCCGCCATCAGTTCCTCAAGCGCCTTGCCCTTGTCGATCCCCAGAGGCCGCAGCTCGATGGCCATCTGTGCATCCTGAAGATGAAACCCGTGGCTTTCCACGGGCCAGGCTGCCGTCAGATTCCGAAACGCCGATTCAGCCTCGGGAGCGCGGCGATAATGCAGCACCATTCCAGCTTTTTTGTGTTCAATGCTAGCTCCGGGATAACGGTCGGCAAGTTCTGCACTCGTCGCAGTCCAGTCTGGCGGAACCAGAGGCAACACGCGCTGGCGAACATCCTGATCCGGCGCCGGACGCACCGCAACACCATGTTCCCCTGCCACAGCATAAGGAATACCCGGCAGGAAATGATCAATCTGGGCGATGGGTCGCCCCGTAATGATCGCCAGCGCACCGTCGAGCATATCGCGCAGTCGCAACAGATCGGCCGTCAGCCCTTCCGGGACACGCACGCCTTCAGGAGTGGGAGCGATATCGACGAGGGTCCCGTCGAAATCAAGCAGCAGAGCCGCCCGGGACGGGGAAAAGGGAACCTGAATCATGAAGCTGTCATTTCTTCCTGTTTCTGGGTCATTCCGCCCCGTCCAACCTTATTCGAGACCGGGGTCGGCCTGAGGAGGCGGTAACGGCTGCCCCGAGGACTGCGCGGGCGCTGCCGGAGCAAGGGACGGTGCTGCACCCGTGGAAGGCGCGAGCGGAATGGGATTATGACTGTCCGGAGCAAGCGGTACAGGACCACCTGAGGCAGAACCGGGCAGGGATACCGGAGCATCGCCACCCTCTTCCACCGGAACCTCCGCACCGGCGAGCACGGGAGCCTTCACCACAGGCAGAGGACCCGCCTGCGGTGCCGTCGGCACACCCGCACAGGAGACAACGCGCACATCGTACAAAGGGCTGCCATAAGTTGCGACAGAAGGTTCCTGCGCCAGCATCCACCCGTCAAAAGGCGGACGCTGAGGGTCGCTGGTATCCTTCAGATGCAGCAGAGCCCCGGCATCCGTTGCCAGTGTCTGCGGCCGGGTTACGCAGGCCTCAACTCCGACAGAGAGACTGCGATAGGCCGCTGTCCCACCAACCGGAACCGTCAAAAGCTCCAGATGACCGTCCAGCCGATCTAACACACGCACCACAGCCTGCGACTGGCCCTGCCAGGTGGCAGCCGGATACATGGCCGGAGGCGCTACACCCACAGCCGCCTGCGCTGCAACCGGCAGAAAAACTCCAGCCGCACCACACAGTAATGCGACGCCCACATACCGTTTCATCATGACGGCTCTCCCCCGGAACGCCCCTGCAAAGGATTTTTCAGATCAGAGAGCATGGCCTGGAACGTCTGCAACATCGCATCTGGCGCAACCCCCATCAGAACCCCGTCTTCAAAAGCATCCTGAAGCGCCTGACGCAGTTCTGCATCGTTTTCCCGCAAAAGCTGCACTTTCTCCACGCAGGATACAGGGTTCCCCTCATGGTCGACCCACAGAAAAGTCCTCTCCTGCGCCTGCGTCATGACTCAGGGCTCGTCCGACAGACTGCCCGCAGCCGGCTTGGACGCAGCGGCTTTCTGGCTCTTCTGCAAAGAATCCGTCACGGAGAAAATGAACTTGCTCAGAAGCTGTTCCAGGCTGATGGAGCCCTGGGTTTCCGTCATGACACCGCCGGGCTTTACCAGCGAATCCGCCCCACCCGGAGACAGCGCGATATACTTGCCGCCCAACAGACTGTCAGACGTCACGATCGCAGCGGAATCCGTCGGCAGCTTCACATCGGGCGCCAGCGTAAACGTCACCTGCGCCTGAAACGTCTTCGGATCGACCGTGGCCCCGGTCACATGCCCCACGGTAATCCCCGCCAGACGCACATCGGACCCCACGTTCAATCCGTCGATCTGACTGAACGAGGCGTGAACCGGATAGCCTCCGTCGTTGCCCTGATGATGCCCGACCATCGCCGCCACCAGAAGTCCCGCAAGGCAGACAAGGACTGCGAACCCGGCCAGAAGCTCCAGCCGGTCATGGCGGACCGTAACAGCGGTCATGACAATACCCTCGTGAAAATCATCCTTCCTGCACTACCCGACTCCGCTTCCCGCGTCCAATCCCCCCGCAGAAATCGTCCCGATCGGGCGTGGGGAAAATGTTATCCCCCATATCCCCATGTTCCCACCCATTAGCACCCTTCCAGAGGCCCTTTTCCGGCTTACGGGCCAACCGGCGCAGGGCGTAGATTTACGTCATGACAGCTCGCCTTCACTGGACCGGCGTTCGTATGAGGACGCTTCAGGTCATGACCGACCCCGACGACAGCGCCATGCGCTCCGTTACCCTTCCCGCTGCCTGGGATGACGAGGCCGCGCAGGCCCTTGCGCGCATCACCCTGAACGGCGGCCCGGTCAGACTTGCCGCCGAAGCCGCGCGCTGGGTGGACACGATCGACGCATGCCCGCCCCTGCCCGGCACCCCAGCAAACCCGCCTGCTCCGGGGCGGAGCCTGTCCTATCTTCTTCTGATGCAGCAGATGGCGCCCAATACGGCGCTGTGGCAGTGCCAGCCGGACGAAGCGCCGGGTTTCACCATCCGTCTGTCCAGCTTCGTGCAGGATTCCGGATTCGCCACGGAACATTTCGTCGCCTGCCTGCGTCTGGCCTGTGACGCCCTGCGCCGCCTTCATGCCGCAACACGGATCGAACGCACCGGCGAGCTGCCTTTGTTCGATCTGCCCGCGAAACCGGAAGACGAAGCCGCAGGTTTCGTTCTGCTGACGGATCTGGACGCCTGCCTGGCGGCCCTCGGCCTCGACTACGACAGTGACGATGCCCGCAACGCGGCCCGCGCCCTGTCCGCACTCGCCACCACGGTGGCCCGCGCCGGGACGAAACTGCCACCTCCTGCTATTCCGGAATCGCCGCTGGCAGACCTGCGCGCCGCAGCTTCTTCAGCTTACAATACGGAAGACGGTCGGCATTTCTGCCCAATCGAAACCGGATTTTCTTCTCCCGGCCCGACCGAGGGTCTTCTGGGCGTGGAAACCTGCGGTCTTGCACCGGCCTTCTCCCCACTGCGCGAAGACGGGCATCTGCGCGCCTCGACGCTGGCCCGACTGGCCAGCAGGGGCCTGACACCCGAATCCGCGCTCGCACTCGCATTGGCTGGCGAAACACCGCTACCGCCTGTTCGTCCCGAAGCGCAGGGCGCCATGCATGCGGCTCTCAAAAACGCCGTGGATTTCCTGCCCGCCGTTCCCGAACCCGATCTCGCTGACCTTCAGGCCAGACTGGCCCGCGGCGTGCGTCGTCCACTCCCGATGCGCCAGACCGGCTTTACCCAGCGTGCCGCAGTGGGAGGACACAGCCTCTTCATGCGCACCAGCGAGTTCGAAGACGGAACGCTCGGCGAAATCAGCATCACCCCACCCCGCGAAAGTCCCATGGCCCGCGGCCTGATGGACTGTCTGGGACATGCCGTCAGCATTGGCCTGCAATACGGCGCTCCGCTGGAATCCTTCGTGGAACGATTCGCCTATACGCGCTTCGGCCCCGCAGGCACCGTGGAAGGCGATCCTTCCACGGCCTATGCGACCTCAATGCTGGATTATGCCTTCCGCACCCTGTCGGACGCCTATCTGGGTCAGCCCATGCCCGATGCCCCGCGCCTCGAACCCAGCTCGGAAGATGTCGCCCCCATGCTTCCCTTCGGTCGCAGTTCCGGCGAAAGCCCGGAATGGAAAGACCGTGGACGCCGCCTGAAGCTGGTCAGCTAGGACGAAAACGGGTTTCAGAGGCTCGGGCGAGCAGAATACATTGACAGTCAACGGACTCGCCGGTAGCTAGCGCCTGCGCTGAGAAGGAATCCGGTTGAATGACCGGGTGAAAATGATGCGTACAGGGTAAGGGATCAGATCTCATGGGACACGCCCCTGCCGGTAACGACGGAAACTTCGACGAACGCCTCAAGCGCGCGCGTCAGAAGCTCGATCCCCGTTCAGGGGAATTCGCCGTAACCGACGCGGGCAATGATGACAGTTCCATGTCATCCCTTGGACTGGCGATCCGCGTGGGAACCGACCTTGTGGCCGGGCTCGCGGTCGGTGTAGCCATAGGCTACGCCTTGGGTCACTGGTTCGGGTACAGGGCTTTGTTCCTGTCCGTTTTCGCCCTGGCAGGATGTGGTGCCGGCATGTTGAATGTCTGGCGGGTTTTGAAGGATTCGGACATGGTGTCCGGACCGAAAGATGACGGGAGAAGCCAGCGTGGCAGCCGGATCGACGATTGACGCGCTCGGACAGTTCGAGCTCCATCCGGTTCTCGGACATCTGGGAGAAGCCCTGCGGTTCTCGCAGTCACCGCTGTTCATGCTGATCGCCGTCGCTGTCGTTCTCGTTTTTCTGTATGTCGGAATGCGTCCTGCCGCCGTTGTGCCGGGTCGCCTTCAGGCCGCTGCCGAGATCAGCTACGACTTCGTGCATGACCTCGCCGTCAGCACGATCGGCGAAAACGGCGCGACGTTCTTCCCGTTCGTCTTCGCAATCTTCTTCTTCATTCTGGCTGGCAACTATCTCGGTCTGCTGCCCTTCGCCTTCACCTACACCAGCCACATCGCCGTGACTTTCGGTCTGGCCATCATGGTGTTCGTTATCTCGATCCTTGCTTCCATCCGTTTTCAGGGTGTCGGCTTCCTCAAGCACTTCCTGCCCGCTGGGACGCCTGTCTGGCTTGCTCCGCTGCTGGTGCCGATCGAGCTCATTTCTTTCCTTTCGCGTCCGGTCAGCCTGTCGATCCGACTTTTCGCCAACATGGTGGCGGGTCACGTGCTTCTGGAAGTGTTTGCCGGCTTCACGATCATGCTCGCCGGTCTGGGCGCATTCGGCCACGTTCTGGCCGTCGCCCCGATCGCGATCAACATCGCGCTGACGGCCCTCGAACTGCTGGTGGGTGTGTTGCAGGCCTATGTGTTCGCCATCCTCACCTGCATCTATCTGCGTGAGGCCGTCGCTCACTGAGCCACACCAGCTTCGCACTAACCCTTTTAATCGACCCAACTAAGGAACCTGACAATGGACGTTCAAGCCGCTCACGAATTCGGCATCAGCATCGCCCAGGCCGCCCGTGACCTCGGTGCCGGTATTGCCGTTTTCGCCCTCGCCGGCGTCGGCATGGGTCTCGGCAACATCTTCTCGACGCTGATCAGCTCGGTTGCCCGCAACCCGGCTTCGCGTCCGCATGTCTTCGGCATCGGCATGCTGGGCTTCGCGCTGACGGAAGCCGTCGCGCTGTTCGCCCTGCTGATCGCGTTCCTGATCCTGTTCGCCTGAGGTCGAACATGTACCGTACGCCACGCCTCTTCCTGTTCGCCGCTCCGCTTGCGGCCGTGCCGGGCCGTGCCGTGGCTGCGGGCATGCCACAGCTGAACTTTCACGATCCGCTGCTGATCGGACAGGTCGTCTGGGGAGCCGTCATTTTCGGCGGCTTCTATCTCGCCCTGAGCCGCTTCGCACTGCCGCGTGTCGAACGGGTCCTGACCAACCGTCGGACCCGCATCCAGAGCGATCTGGATGTTGCCCGCAAGGCTAAAGCCGAGGCCGACCGCGCCAGCGCGGAACTCCTCAGCGCCCGTCATGAAGCAGCCGAGCAGGCCCGCGCCCATGTGGAGCGGATCCAGAGCGAAGCCCGCGCCAGCGCGGATGCTCACGCTGCGGAAACGGCCAAGCGTCTCGAAGCCGAGATCGCAAACGCCGAGACCCGAATCACCCAGTCCCGTGAACAGGCCCTGTCCAGCCTGTCCGAGATCGCCACCAGCACCACACAGGATCTGGTTGCGCGTCTGATCGGCACGCAGGACGAACAGACTGTCGCCAGCGCCGTCAAACGCGTCAGCGCCTAAGGAGACGATGATGTTCCACGATCCCCGGTTCTGGACCGCCCTCGCCTTCGTCCTGTTCTTCGTCATTTTCGGACGCAAGCTCTGGATTGCCATCACCGGCCATCTGGACGCCCGCGCTGAAAGCGTCCGTCACGACCTCGACGAAGCAGCCCGCCTGCGTCGCGAAGCCGAGCAGATGCTGGAAGACGCCACCCGCGAGCGTGAAAAGACTCTGGCTGAAACACAGGCCATGCTTGCACGCTCCGAGGCCGAAGCCGCCGGTCTGGCAGAACGCGCCCGCAAGGATGCCGAAGCCGCCGCAGCCCGCTACGAGAAGATGGCGCAGGATCGGATTCACGCAGCCGAACGCTCGGCCATCCGTGAAATTCAGGATCGCGCCTCCCAGATCGCAGTCGCCGCAGCCCGCGACGTTGTGTCAACCCGCCTGACGGAAAGCCCCGACATCGCCTCCAGCCTGCTCGACCAGAGCATCAACAGCCTGCCGGAAGCCCTTCGGCGCTCCGCTGCCTGATCCGATGCCCACCTCCACGGTGCAAGGTTCCTTTCATGACGACGGACAGCCCACAAGGCTCTCCGTCGTCATGGCCGTTCTGAACGAGGCGGACAATATCCTCCCCGTCTGTCAGGAACTGGCCGAAACCTTCGGTGCCGACCCTTCAATAGAAATTCTGGCTATTGACGACGGCAGCACCGACGCCACCGTCAAAAAGCTTCTGGAAGCCCGGCAGACCCTTCTGCCCCGCCTCCGCATCATCAGCCACCCGAAGCGTCTCGGAAAATCAGCGGCTCTCCGGACAGGCATCACCGCCGCAAATGGACAGTGGATCGCCACCATCGACGGCGACGGACAGGATGATCCTTCCGCCATCCTGAAAATGCTGGAACGCGCGATATCGACGCGGGGGGCCCAGCCTCTGGTAGTCGGCGTCCGCCGAAAACGCAACGACCGCCTGTCCCGTCGGATTGCCACGCGCCTCGCGAACGGACTGCGTCGCCGCCTCCTGAACGATGGCTGCCCGGACACGGGTGCCCCCCTCAAACTTTTCCCGCGCAATCTCTTTCTGAGAATTCCACAGTTCGAAGGCGTCCACCGCTTTCTTCCTGCCCTGCTAGGACATTACGGCGCACCGCTGATCTGCATCGAAGTCCAGCATCGCGCCCGACTGCACGGCAGCTCGAAATATACCAATTTCAACCGGGCTCTCGTGGGTATCCGTGACCTGCTGGGCGTCATGTGGCTCCAGAACCGCACGCACCTTCCCGAACACCTGACCGAACACTGAAACCGTCACCGGGTCCCGCTTCAGCGGTTCCCTGCCGCACGTCCGGCCTGACAGAACGGCGCGGAGAGTGCCCATGACCCTGAACCTCCGGCATTATGCTTTTTTGGGGCTGCTGGCCTTTCTGCTTGCCCTTCCCGGCCGCATGACACTTCCGCCTCTTGATCGAGACGAGCCGCGCTACATGGAAGCATCCGAACAGATGCTTCTTTCCCATAATTTCATCGACGTCCGCTTTCAGGATAAGCCGCGCTATCTGCAACCGGCCGGAATCTACTGGCTGGAAGCGGCTTCGACAGCGGCCGCTGAAAAAATTTTCGGCCCTTCCGTTCTCCGCAAAACCTGGCCGTACCGGATTCCAAGCCTGCTCGTTGCAGCGACGATCGTACCGTTAACAGCCTGGATCGGCGCAACCCTGTTCGGAGGCCCCACCGGGCTGATGGCCGCTGGCCTGTTGATGGTCTCAACCCTGTTCGTCGCCGAAAGCCATATGGCGACCATCGACACCGTCCTGCTGCTCGACATCCTGTGCATTCAGGCCGCGCTCCTGTGCGCCTTTACAGATCGGCAGAAAAATCGCCCCACGCATCTCCGGGTCGCGATTGCCTACTGGTTCGCTCTGGGTGTGGGCCTCATGCTCAAGGGACCCGTCGTCCTCATTCCGGGATTCGGTACCCCGCTGGCCCTATGGCTGATGGAGCGGGACCGGTCATGGTGGTCACGTCTTCGCCCGCGCTGGGGGTGGCTTATCATGCTTGCCGTGGTCGTTCCCTGGTGCATTGCCATTGAAGTCATAAGCGGCGGAGACTTTTTTGCCCGCGCGGTCGGACGCAATTTTCTTGGCAAGGTGGCTCATGGTCAGGAAGCCCACGGGCTTCCCCCCGGCTTTCACCTTCTGGTCTTCGGACTGGCCTTCTGGCCCGGATCGCTTTTCGCCGTCTTCGCCATCCCGGCCGTCTGGAAGAACAGAAAACTGCCACAGGTCCGCTTCCTGTTGAGCTGGATTCTTCCCCACTGGCTGGTGTTCGAACTGATCGCCACCAAACTCCCCCACTACGTCCTGCCAACCTATCCGGCGATTGCCATCCTCACCGCAGCCAGCCTGATGATCTGGCCTATCCCAACAGCCCCGCGATGGGCAAAAGCCCTGCTCGGGGCTTATGGCGTTTTATGGATGATCATCGGCCTTGCCTTCTGCTTCGCCGGCAGCATTGCGCTCTACAGTCTTGAGCACACAGTCTCTCTTTCAGCCCTGATCGCACTAGGAGGCGCACTGCCGCTGATGCTTGGGGCCGTTCTGATGCTTCTGAAACAGGAACGTCGACAGGCCGCCTTCTGCGCCATGGGAGCCGCCGTTATCGTTCACGCTGGTCTTTTTCTAGGCGTCATTCCCAATTTGCAGACCATCCGTCTCAGCCCCAGAATCGCAGACCTCTTCGAAAATGTTCGGCCATGCACGGACAGCGTCCTCGTATCAGCATCTTATTCAGAACCAAGCCTCGTTTTCCTTGCAGGGCCCAACACCCAACTCATCGGCCCCGCCGAGGCAGCAGAATATCTGCATAATCATCCGCAATGCAGCCTGGCACTGATCGATCATAAAGACGAAGCCACCTTTGAACGGGCACTGAATAAATATGGTCTCAATGCTGTGGAGTATGGCCGTCTTCAGGGCGTCAATTATTCAAACGGGCACCATCTCAATCTGGGACTTTTCGCACCTCGGTAAATTTATTCGTATCGAAAAACAGATAGGTGTTAAAAATATTTGAACTTTCCATACATGTTATGCGCTTCACGTAATGGAAACCTGTATCCGTTCCGGCTGTTAGATATTTCATTAATTCATAATCTTCCCGGGAGAGTCTTTGAAAGAGATTAATTTTTATTCTATACTTAGAGTATTACATATGATTTAAAGCATTATTGGTTCGTAAGGAGAAAATTAATGATTATATGCCAAATCGATGAATTTTCCGTTACTGGTATAAGAGGATGGGCGACAGACACCGAAAGCCCATCAGAACCTGTATTTCTCCACGCTCTGGCTGATGGTCAGGAATTTCTCCAGTTTAATTGTACCGATCTGCGTGAAGATGTTCATGCCTCCGGAATTCCATTAAAGAACACCGGCTTCCATATTCCAATGCCGCCCAGTCTTCTTGATGGTAAAAAACATAACATTACTTTTAAAAATCGCCTTAAACAGATTGAAATCTACTCCCAAAATCAAAAACTGGAACATATTTCCTTTTCTGGAAGGCTCCCTGTAGAAACACATTCTTTCGTAGACGGCCTGAAGCAGGGCGTCCTGAGTGGCTGGGTCGTCCGCGGTAATGCCGTCGAGGGCTGGAAGGGCAACCAGCAGATTCTCGTGACCTGCAACGGTCAGAAAATTGCTCAGCTCGAAGCCAACAGATATCGAGGCGACGTCGGAAAAGCCCTCTCCTGCGATCCATATTGCGGTTTTCAGTTTTCGCCGCCGGATCTGTATCGCAAACCATACGAGCAGGAATTCCGCTTTTACATCCTTCCGGACATGACGGAAGTTGCCAACAGTCCCTGCCTGACCAGTTTTGTTACGGATGCAAACGAGTCCCTGATCATCGACGTGATCGATCAGATCGATGCGCTCCATGTTGAACTGACCCGCCTGCGCCGCAAGGTTCGAGAAATTCTTCCGCAGCCCGGATTTACCATTGCTGATTACCATTCCTGGGCAACTGCCTACTTCCCGATTCTTCGGAAGTATGTTGATCGTACCCGGGATGACGATCTTATTCCTGGTAATCCTCTGGTCAGTATTGTCTGCCCGGTATGGAATCCGAACCTCACGGATTTCACAGCCGCAATCGAAAGTGTTCGTGCCCAGACTTGGCAGAACTGGGAGCTCATTCTGGTCGATGACTGCAGCAAAAACCCTGAACTACGCGCCGTCATTGAAAATTTTGCCAAAACAGATGCTCGCATCAAGCCAATTTTCCAGAAAGAAAATGGCGGCATCAGCGTTGCTACAAATGCTGGTCTTGAAGCCGCACAAGGCGAATGGATCGCGTTTTTCGATCACGATGATCTTCTTGCAGACGTCGCCGTCGAATATATGCTCAGAGAAGCCACGAGAAGCCATGCTGATCTGATCTATTCAGACGAAGATAAAATTGACGCCAGTGGTTATTATCGGGAACCCGCGTTCAAGACTGACTGGAATTACAGACTTCTTTTAGGCGTTAATTATGTCTGCCACTTTGTCATGATTCGTCAGTCTGCCCTACAGAAAGTCGGTGGCCTGAATAAAGAATATGACGGCGCGCAGGATCATGATTTTCTGCTGCGGGCTTCCGAACACATTCCTGCAGAAAAAATCCATCACGTTCCCGAAATTCTGTATCACTGGCGTATTACTGCAAACTCGACAGCCTCAGATATTGGTAACAAGCGCTACGCTATTGATGCTGGCATCAATGCTGTGAACGACCATCTCGAGCGTCGCAACCTGCCAGCCCATGTCGATTCCCAAATGGGTATGACGCTTTATGCCGTGGATTGGCAGTTCAACCAGTCTCCGTCGGTCACAATCATCATTCCTTATAAAGATGAAATTCCAACAACGGCCCGATGCCTGGATGCAATCCAGAAATATACCCGTTATCCGAATTATAAAGTCATTCTGGTTAACAACTGGTCGATCACAAAAGAAGCAGAAGATTTTGCAAAGAAAGTCGACGGAATTTCTAATGTCGAAATTCTGACAGTCAAGGAACCCTTCAACTACTCACGAATCAACAATCTTGCAGCAAAAGGCGAGACATCTGAATTCCTTTTATTCCTGAACAACGACGTTTTTGTCGAACAGGAAAACTGGCTTGAAATTCTTGTCAATGAAGCTCTTGCAGATCCGCAAGTTGCAATCGTTGGTGGAAAATTCGTCTACCCCAATCAGACTGTTCAGCACGCTGGCGTCCTGCTTGGGATCGGAGATGTTGCTGGTCATGCCCATGTCGGCATCCCACGCAACGAGGGCGGCTATGCTGGTCGCGCTTACTTCCCGCAGGAAATTTCAGCTGTAACCGCAGCCGGAATGCTGATCCGTCGCCCGGCCTTCGAACTCGTGGGAGGCTTTGATGAAGAGCATCTCAAGGTGGCGTTTAACGATATCGATCTGTGCCTGAAGGTTCGCGACGCCGGCTACAAAGTGATCTGGACTCCTGATTTCTGTGCAGAACACCATGAAAGCCTGAGCCGAGGCAGTGATGATCGTCCTTCAACCGAACGTCGTTTCTTCCATGAAACACAGTTCATGATTGAAAAATGGGGCAAGACGCTTCGTACGGATCCATTTTACAACCCGCACTTCACCCTCGACCGACAGGTCTTTTTTGACCTGACCATCCCGGGAGTTGATGAAACGCGATATCCCCCCCTCGAATCGACCAGAAAAAAAATTCGTCCTCTCTGGGATACCGTGACGCTTACAGCAGAGCAGAAGGCGCCTTCTGCTACAAAAAAACCTGTAGCTAAAAAAAGCCAGGCCAAAGCCCGAGGGAAAAAGCCTTCAAACGAAACCGTAACGGACGCTGCTGAGTAATAGAAAGATTTTGTAAAAAGCAGAGTCTATTAAGTTCTCATCACATCCAGAACATAAACTGGCCCATCCGGGCCAGTTTATGTCTCCTCTAAATTGTCGTTACACAGATTTTCTAACGACATTACTGTTGCCTTTCGCTTCAGACAAAGCAGGTTGTCGACCCTGGATCTCGACAGATCATTTGCAATGCTATTTTTGGTTATAAACGGCACCAGCTTGCGATTTACTTCATGCCCCAAGCAATCCAGACACCTTTCCTTCCCAGACGCACGGCGTCTGACCTAACAGCAAAACCAGACTGCATGGGGAACACAATGATTCTGAAAACTCCTCCCCGAAAACCCAATGTCCAACATGAGTTTAATGGGAACCGGTCAGAAAAGAATAACTTTCAAAAATTGAATGTTCATCAGGGGAAATTCGGAGACCATGGTGGAGCTGAGGGGAATCGAACCCCTGACCTCCTCATTGCGAACGAGGCGCTCTCCCATCTGAGCTACAGCCCCACGGCAAACAGATAGTTCTCCTCTTCCCATACGCTGTCAAGCAGACCTGAGCGCAGGATGTTGTTCTGTGCTATTGCTATCGCTACAAGCGTTCTCCGACCGGCCTTTCGGCTGCCCTGACCGACATTCGACGAGGTTTTACATGGTTGCCCTGCACGCCATTATTCTAATGCTGATCCAGGCTTTCGTATGGATTCTTCTGGCGTATTGCATTCTGTCAATGCTTCTCGGTTTCGGAGTTCTTGATATCCGCAACCGCTTTTTCTATTCTATTTTCAACGCCTTGGCCAAGATCGTCGAGCCTGTCATGGCGCCGATCCGCAACATCCTGCCCAATACGGGTGGCGTGGATTTTGCACCCATGGTGGTCCTGCTGCTGATCCAGTTTCTGGTCTATCCCGCTGTAAACCGGATCTTCTTCATGCTCGCCACCCAGAGTAGCTTCTAAGCACCTTTATCTCAGAGCGCGCCACACTTCTTCCAGCGCCTCAATGAGACTATCAGCGGTTTCATGATGCAACATTCCGTCCGGACGCTGCATCATGACCGACCATTTCCCTTTCGGCTGGCGCTCCATTTTGACATTCCAGTCCTCAGGAAGGCGAGAGAAAACCCGTTCCATCCGAGCTTCAGCCGTTAACGGTTTTGCGTAATTATGTCCCATCGCTGACTGCTTTCGTCTTTCAGTCCGAACTGTTCCGGATCAGCCCGTACCACCCACCGTCAAACCAGAGATCTTCAGGGTCGGCTGACCAACACCCACCGGCACACCCTGACCAGCCTTGCCGCAGGTTCCGATCCCCGGATCAAGCGCCACATCGGACCCGATCATGGAAATCTGGTTCATGGCATCCGCCCCGTTTCCGATCAAGGTCGCGCCCTTTACCGGGCGAATGATTTTTCCGTCTTCCACGAGATACGCTTCCGAAGCCGCGAACACGAATTTCCCCGACGTGATATCGACCTGCCCGCCGCCAAAATTCACAGCATAGAGTCCCCGCTTGATCGAACGGATCATCTCGTCCGTCGTGGCACTCCCTTCGAGCATCAGCGTATTGGTCATCCGGGGCATCGGAGCATGAGCATAGGACTGACGGCGCCCGTTTCCGGTCGATTTCGTTCCCATCAGGCGCCCATTCAGGCGATCCTGAAGATAGCCGGTGAGAATCCCATCCTCGATCAGCACCGTCCGGGACGTCGGCGTGCCTTCGTCATCAACACTGAGCGATCCCCGACATTCAGGCAGCGTTCCGTCATCAACCACGGTCACGCCTGCAGAGGCCACACGCTTGCCAATCATTCCCGAAAAGGATGAGGTCCCCTTGCGGTTGAAATCCCCTTCCAGCCCGTGACCTACGGCTTCATGCAGCAGAATACCCGGCCAACCCGGCCCAAGCACCGCATCCATCTCGCCCGCAGGAGCAGGCGCGGCATCCAGCGTAATCAGGGCCTGCTTCAGCGCCTTGTCGACCGCATCCCGCCATGTGTCCGGAGCCAGCAGACGGTCCAGTTCGTAACGCCCGCCCAGACCACAGCTTCCGCTCTCGCGTTGGCCATTTTTTTCCACGACGACCGACACGTTCATCCGCACCAGAGGCCGCAAATCCGCCACCTCGCCCCCGGCATCTGCGCGGCGCATGATCTGCACCGCCTGCCATTCGGAACTCAGCACCGCACTCACCTGCACCACGCGGGAATCCAGCCCCCGCGCATAGGCGTCAATTTCACTCAGAACCGCAGCCCGGGCCGCAAAATCCGTTCCCTCAAGCGGACGGGAGTCTCCATAGAGAAGCTGGTTCGTCGCCTGCGGCCCAGGCGCCATAACACCACTCCGCCCCTGCCGAACGGCCCCCACCGTACTGACCGCCCGCGCCAGAGCGTCGCGGCTGATATCGTCGGCATGGGCAAAAGCCGTCTCCGTTCCCAGGACGGCCCGCAAACCAAACCCTGAAGACGTGTTGAAACTGGCCGAACGGATCGTCCCGTCATCCAGACTGATGCTCTCGTTTTCCCGGTATTCCAGAAAAAGCTCACCGTCATCCACACCCTCAAGCCCCCGATCAACGAGCGCTTTGGCGTCATCACGAGTCAGCTTTGAATCAGGCCGCCCGAAAAACAGCGTATTGGTTGTCGCAAGAGCGCCCAGAGCATCAGCAGCAACAGACATGAAAAATCTCCAGACAGAAAACGAATGACAGAACCGAGCTTCTAAGAAAGGGCTTTTTCCAGCCGTTTCAAGGCTTCTCGCAGGATCTCCGGCTTTTTACAGAATGCGAACCGGACCAGATTCTGTGGGGGAGTATCCCCTTCAGGATCATAGAAAGCCGAAACCGGAATTGTCGCAACGCCCGCATGCTCAATCAACCAGCGCGCGAATTCCACATCGCTGCGCCCATCTGCATGACGCGAGATATCCGCCACGATGAAATAGCTTCCATCGGCAGGCAATGTCTCAAAGCCCAAACGGGGCAGACCATCCCGCAACAGATCCCGCTGTGTTTCCATTTGGGACGACAGAGCCTGATAGTAACTCTCATCCTTGTTCAGCCCATAAGCCACGGCCCGCTGAAGGTTCGGAGCAGTCGCGAACACCAGAACCTGATGCGCCTTCGCCACCAACGATGCCAAGGCGGCAGGTGCAGTTACATAGCCGACTTTCCATCCCGTCAGGGAGAAACTCTTGCCCGCACTCCCGATCCGCATAGACCGCTCACGCATCCCCGGAAGGCTCATCAGCGGGATATGTTTCACGTGAAACGTCAGGTGCTCATAAACCTCATCGCAGATCGCATATGCATCATGCTCCCGCACCAGTTCCGCAATCAGCTCAAGCTCTTCACGAACAAAAACCTTCCCGGAAGGATTCATCGGCGAATTGAGCATGATCGCCTTTGTCTTCGGCCCAAACGCAGCCCGCAGTTCCGCTTCCGGCAGCGACCAGTGCGGTGGCTGAAGCCGCACACAGCGCGGAACGGCTCCCAGCAGCCTGAGTGCTGGCAAATAGGTGTCATAAAGCGGTTCGATCACCACCACCTCATCCCCCGGTTCCACCACCGCCATGAGGCACGCCGCCAGCGCTTCTGTAGCCCCGGACGTCACCACAACTTCCGTCGCTGGATCGACCTCCAGCCCATAGAAACGCCGGTTGGAAGACGCCACGGCCTCCCGCAACTCCGGTAGTCCCGTCAGAGGCGCATACTGGTTTCGTCCGTCCTGAAGCGCCTCGGCAGCCACCTGAATGATATCCTGCGGCCCCTCCGTATCCGGGAATCCCTGCCCAAGATTGATCGCCCCATGTTTCACGGCCAGCTGGGACATGATCGTGAAAATGGTCGTCGGAAGACCTGCAAGATACTGATTCGGAGTTTTCATTGATGAGGTCCAGAGCAGACGGAAAACACAAAGCCCCTCACCATTGCAGGCCAGTGCGGGCCTGAAAAGCCTTTCAGTCCCGCATCCGTGTTTTCCGATGCATATCGCACAACGATCTACAGGCCACCGCAAAATTCATGCAAATAACGTTCGACCAGCGGGGAAAGAAGATCGATGCTTTTTTCCATGCAGGTTCCGAAGCAGACGCGGAAAACTTTGATCCACTTCCGCAAGATTCTACCCTAAATCCGCAGAATAGCGTAATTTCCCATACTCGACAGACGGGCATTTGTCGCTTAATCGTTTTGCAGCCGTTTACACGATGCAAGGCGACAGATCGATGGCCAAGAAAGCCCCCACTTCCTCTACCGCGACACCAAAGGCCGCTCCGGCGCGCCGCCCCTCGAAGGCCGCAGCGCCCAAGGCTGCTCCGGCAGCGTCGGGCAAGCCGCCCGCTCCGAACCCGCTGGCCGTAGCCCGCGTCTTCGAGATGATCCAGGAGCACGCGGCGGAATTCGTCGATCTGCGCTTCACGGACCCCAAGGGCAAGTGGCACCACACGACCCAGACAGTCTCGACCATCGAAGACGACACCTTCGTTGAAGGTTTCATGTTCGACGGTTCGTCCATCCAAGGCTGGAAGGCCATCAACGAGTCCGACATGGTCCTGCTTCCGGACCCGGAAACGGCCGTAATGGACCCATTCTCGGCCAAGCCGCAGCTGATCCTGTTCTGCGACATCATTGATCCGAAGACGGGCAATTTCTACAACCGCGACCCGCGCTCGACCGCCAAGCTCGCAGAAGCCTACCTTAAGGAAGCCGGTTTCGGTGACACGGCGTTCTTCGGTCCGGAAGCCGAGTTCTTCATCTTCGACAACGTGCAGTTCGGCACAGGCCCGAACTTCGGCATGTACCAGCTCGACAGCATCGAAGGCCCCGGCGCCTCCCTGAAGGCCTACCCGGAAGGCAACATGGGCCACCGCCCTGTCGTCAAGGGTGGCTACTTCCCGGTCCCACCCGTGGACAGCGAACACGACCTGCGCGCCGAAATGCTTTCGACGATGGGCGAAATGGGCCTGCCGATCGAAAAGCATCACCACGAAGTCGCACAGTCGCAGCACGAGCTCGGCACGAAGTTCGACACACTCGTGAAGTCCGCCGACTTCATGCAGATCTACAAGTATTGCGTGCACAACGTCGCCCATTCCTACGGCAAGACGGCCACGTTCATGCCGAAGCCGATTGCGGGCGACAACGGCTCGGGCATGCATGTCCACCAGTCCATCTGGAAGGACGGCAAGCCGACTTTCGCTGGTGACAAGTATGCAGACCTGTCCGAAGACGCGCTGTTCTACATCGGTGGCATCATCAAGCACGCGAAGGCCCTGAACGCCTTCACGAACCCGTCCACCAACTCCTACAAGCGCCTGATCCCGGGCTTCGAAGCTCCCGTGCTTCTGGCCTACTCCGCTGCGAACCGCTCGGCTTCGTGTCGTATTCCGCATGCGACCAACCCGAAGGCAAAGCGCGTCGAAGTCCGCTTCCCGGACCCGATGGCAAACCCGTATCTCGCTTTCGCAGCCATGCTGATGGCCGGTCTGGACGGCATCCGCAACAAAATCCATCCGGGCGATGCCATGGACAAGGATCTGTACGAACTGCCGAAGGAAGAGCTGTCCCAGATCCCAACGGTCTGTGGCTCGCTCCGTGAAGCACTCGAAGCCCTTAAGGAAGACCACGCATTCCTTCTCGAAGGCGGCGTCTTCACCAAGGACCAGATCGAAAGCTACATCGACATCAAGTGGCCGGAAGTCTACAAGTTCGAACACACGCCGCATCCGGCAGAGTTCGAGATGTACTACTCGGTCTAATCCGGGTCATAACATCCCGTCTATGGAAAGCCCGGCCTTCGCGCCGGGCTTTTCTGTTTTCAACACACTGACCAAGACGGCCGATGATCCATCCCTCCCCGCAGGCATTCTCCTCGTCCACCCTGCCTGTTCTCGACATCGCAGGCACAATCGTTTTTGCCATTTCGGGGGCCATAGAAGCGGCACGGGCGCGCCTGACCATCGTAACCTTCATGTTTTTTGCCGCCATCACAGGCGTCGGCGGCGGAACGGTGCGTGACCTGCTCATCGGTGCGCCCGTCTTCTGGATGCACACCTCCGTCCCAATTACAGCCTGCCTGCTTTCCGCCATTGCCGTCTGGTTGACACCAGCCCGTTTTTGGCCGGCCCGTGCAGTAGAATGGTTCGATGGTCTCGGAATCGCGGCTTATGGAGTCTTTGGATCTGCCAAAGCGCTGGCACACGGCATCCCTTTGATTCCCGCGGCTCTCATGGGAATTGTCAGCGCCTGCATGGGCGGAATTTTCCGGGATGTCCTGGCAGGTGTGCCATCCATCATCATCCGACCGGAGCTTTACGTAACGGCCGTCGCCCTGTCGTCCGGGACATATGTGTCCCTGACAGCGCTGGGCATGAACACGAGCCTCGCAGCCCTTATTGCCGTCGTGGCAGGGTTCAGCTTACGTGCCGTAGCCCTCATAAAGAGGCTCGGCCTGCCGCATTACAAACGATAGTCAGCAGGCCTGTTCAAACGCCTCTCAGGCTATGATGTCGAACCCGATATCTTCCACGACATGCTGCAATGCAACCGGCGTCACTTTCTGCTCATCGTACTGAATGGCCGCCTGTCCCGGATCAAGCGTCACCTGCGCGGACGACACACCCGGAACATTGGACAACGCGGACTGCAACTTGCCCGAACATCCGTTGCACGACATCCCGTCAACCTTGAACGTCACCATCGAAACCATAAAAGACTCTCCTGTCTTCAAGAGCTGCTCCGCAAAGCAGTCGATCCCCGAAATGGGGGCCTATTCCCACAGAAACAAAAACCGCTTCTTCAGACCGCGTCCGCAGCCTCGTCAAGCGGCTGAACCTTCATGATATCGATCTCCACGCGCAGTTTTCCAAGAGCCTCACCCAGAGCCTTGAAATGCGGCGACGCCAGATGTGCTGCGAACGCAGCCTCAGAAGTCCAGACTTCAGTTGCCACAAACCGTCCGGCCTTTTCGGTGTCCCTGCTGATCACATACTGGCGGCAGGCTTCTTCCTTGCGTGAGGACACGATGCAGGCTGCAAAAGCATATTCTGCCGCTGCGACATGGTCCGCCGCGACCGTAATAACAGCCGTGATATGAACCGTCTGACTCATGGAGAAATTCCTCATCAACAATGGAACTACCCGAAAGCTCTTCTTCCTCAGACGGGCAGTGTTTCACGTGAAACCATACCTCACCCCTTTGTGAGAAAGAACCCATGCCGGGTATCACAATAAAAGAGCCCGAACAGCAAAAAGGCGCCTCCCAAAAGGAAGACGCCTTTTCTCAAACATCAGGCCGAAAACGCGTTTAGCCCTCCGCGTAGGTCGAAATATCCGGGCAGGAACAGACAAGGTTCCGGTCCCCCCAGGCATTGTCCAGACGCCCGACCGGCGACCAGTATTTCGACGTGTTCACACCACCGGGGAAGCATCCGGCCTCACGGCTGTAGGAGCGCTCCCAGACACCTGCGAGATCCGCCGTCGTATGCGGCGCAAAGCGCAGGGGGCTCTCTTCCATCCCAACATGCCCAGCTTCGACCTCAGCAATTTCCGCACGGATGGCGATCATCGCATCGCAGAAGCGATCCAGCTCGCCCTTGCCTTCGGATTCCGTCGGCTCGATCATGAACGTCCCGGCCACCGGGAAGCTGACCGTCGGTGCGTGAAAGCCATGATCGATCAGACGCTTGGCGATATCATCCACCGTCACGCCGACCGTATCCTTAAGCGGCCGCAGATCCACGATGCATTCATGCGCCGTAAAGCCATTCGTGCCGCGATACAGAACCGGATAATGCCCTTCCAGACGCGCCGCGATGTAGTTTGCATTCAGGATCGCCATCGTGGTCGCCTGACGTAAGCCCTCGTCGCCCATCATCATGATGTAAGCTGCGGAAATCGGCAGAATGGATGCCGACCCGAAAGGCGCAGCGGACACCGCAATGCCATGCTGCCCCGGCAGATACGGCGCGAGGTGCTTGCCCACACCGATCGGCCCCATGCCCGGACCACCACCGCCATGCGGAATGCAGAACGTCTTGTGCAGGTTGAAATGCGAGACATCCGCGCCGTACAGACCCGGCCGCGCCAGCCCAACCTGAGCATTGAGGTTCGCGCCATCCAGATAGACCTGCCCACCAGCTTCATGAACCAGCTCGCAGATCTCGACAATCCGCTCCTCGAACACGCCATGCGTGGACGGATACGTGATCATGATGGCCGCCACGCGCCCGTCATGCTGCGCGATCTTCGCCTTCAGATCCTCGACATCCACATTGCCGTTCTCATCGCAGGCCACGACGACAACCCGCATCCCGACCATCTGGGCCGAAGCCGGATTGGTCCCATGCGCCGAGGCCGGAATCAGGCAGACATCCCGGTTCTCATCCCCACGTGCGCGGTGATAGCCGCGGATCGCCAGAAGGCCGGCATATTCGCCCTGCGCGCCGGAATTCGGCTGAAGCGACACCGCGTCATACCCCGAAATCGCACAGAGCGTGCGCTCCAGATACGTGAACAGCTCGGCATAACCCTGAACCTGATCCGCAGGTGCAAACGGATGAATCCGCGCGAATTCCGGCCAGGTGATGGGGATCATCTCCGCCGTCGCATTGAGCTTCATGGTGCATGAGCCCAGCGGGATCATCGTGCGATCCAGCGCCAGATCCTTGTCCGCCAGCGCACGCATGTAGCGCAGCAAATCCGTCTCGGAACGATGGGCATGGAACACAGGATGCGTCAGCAGCGGCGCCGTCCGGGACAGGCCTTCCGGCAACGCATCCGTCACATCGAGCGCCTGCTCGACAGACACCAGATCCGCATCCTCACCTGCGAAGGACGCCCAGACTGCACGGATCGTTTCCGGCGTCGTGGTCTCGTCACAGGACACGCCAATCCGGCCATTCCCCGCATCGCGCAGATTGATGCCCGAAGCCACGGCCCGCGCCAGAACCTGTGGCGCAGCAGCACCCGCCTGAACGGTGATCGTGTCGAAGAACACCTCCGTCTCGACGCGCGCGCCCAGAGTCTTCAGCCCAGCGGACAGGATCGCCGCCATCCGGTGCGTACGCGCGGCAATCGCCTTCAGCCCTTCCGGACCATGATACACTGCATACATGGACGCGATGATCGCCAGCAGCGCCTGCGCCGTGCAGATGTTGGACGTCGCTTTCTCGCGGCGGATATGCTGCTCACGCGTCTGAAGCGCCAGACGATAGGCAGGCTTGCCCGCACTGTCGCGCGACACGCCAACCAGACGGCCCGGCATGTGCCGCTTGAACGCATCGCGCGTCGCCATGAACCCCGCATGCGGGCCACCAGCCCCCATCGGCACGCCATAACGCTGCATCGAGCCAATTGCGATATCCGCGCCCAGCGCACCCGGACTTTCCAGCACCACCAGCGCCAGCGGATCACAGGCCAGAGCGGCAATCGCGCCCTTCTCATGCAGCGCCGCAATCACGCCGCGCAGATCCCGCACGCGCCCTGAAGAGCCTGGATAGGATAGCAGCGCACCAAACACGGAGGACGCATCCAGATCCGTCTCCGGATCGCCAACCACAACATCCCAGCCCAGCGGCTCGGCGCGCGTGCGGATCACGGCAATCGTCTGCGGGTGCGTGTCGGCATCCACGAAGAATGCTGTCGCCTTGGACTTGCCCACACGCTGCGCCAGCGCCATGGCTTCCGCACAGGCCGTGCCCTCGTCCAGCAGGGACGCATTGGCAATATCCAGCTCCGTCAGATCCGCCACCAGCGTCTGGAAGTTCAGCAGCGCCTCAAGACGGCCTTGGCTGATTTCGGGCTGATACGGCGTATAGGCCGTGTACCAGGCCGGATTTTCCAGAATGTTCCGCTGGATGACCGGTGGCAGAACCGTATCGTAATAACCCTGCCCGATCATGGACGTCAGAACCTGATTGCGCGACGCAATCTGACGCAGGCGCAAAAGCGCATCCTGCTCGGTCAGGGCCGCACCAATCCCGTGATCCCCGCGATCGAGAATGGCGGCCGGAATGGTCCGGTCGATCAGGTCATCGAGACTGGACGCGCCAACGACCCGCAGCATCTCCCCGATTTCGGAAGGACGCGGGCCGATATGGCGGGAGCTGAAATCTTCGGTCTGGGCAGGCCACAAGGTCGTCACAGGCAGGTTCTCTGGCATTTCATGAAAAGCGGAGGCAGGAATTTAGGGCAGGCTGAAAGAAAAACGGGGCCTGCCAACGCAAACCCCGCAAGCCTCAGAGGCTCTTGTACTGCTCGGCCGTCAGCAGGCCCTTGAGGTCGTCCGGGTTGGAAACCGTCATGCGGAAGATCCAGCCCTCGCCTTCCGCATCGCGGCCCACCAGCGTCGGGTCGTCAGACAGCGCCTCGTTGAAGCCAGCCAACGTGCCCGCAACCGGTGCATAGATGTCGGACGCTGCCTTCACGGACTCAACAACCGCAGCCGCATCACCGGCGGCAACTTCCGTGCCCTCGTCCTTGGCTTCAACGAACACCAGCTCGCCCAATTCTTCGGAGGCATGGGTCGTGATGCCGACGGTAGCCTGCTCGCCATCGACGCGGATCCATTCATGGGACTTCGTGTAATAGGTCGTCATTGCTGTTTTTCCTGATCTGAAAGTCGACTGTAAGTTCAGCGCTTGAAACCGGGTGCCACGAAGGGCATCGCCCGCACATGCAGCGGCACATACTTGCCCCGCAGTTCCGCAAAGACGGGTGTGTCCAGCGCCGCATGATCCGACGCGACATAGCCCATCGCAACAGGAGCCTTCACGCTCGGGCCAAATGCCCCGGACGTAACCACCCCGATTTCCTTCTGCCCCTCGGCATCGGCAAAGAGTTTCGCCCCCGCCCGCACCGGAGCACGGCCTTCCGCCAGCAGACCCACGCGCTTACGCGACACGCCATCGCGCGTCTGCTTCAGCACAACTTCCGCACCCGGATAGCCACCCTCGCGGGAACCACCTTCACGACGCGCCTTCTGGATCGCCCAGCCCAGCGAGGCTTCAACCGGCGTGGTCGCGACGTCAATGTCATTGCCATACAGGCACAGTCCGGCCTCAAGACGCAGCGAATCCCGCGCACCCAGGCCAATCGGCAACACATCCGGCTGCGCCAGAATCGCACGCGCGACTTTCTCGGAATCCGCGCCCGCACAGCCAATCTCGAACCCGTCCTCGCCCGTATAGCCGGACCGCGACACCGTCACCTTCACGGGCCCAGTCGCAGTGGCCAGCTCGGTCTCGATCACATCCATGAAGCGCATGTCCTTCACGGCCGGGCAAAGCGGCGCCAGAGCCGCTTCCGCAGCCGGGCCCTGAAGCGCCATAAGACCGCGATCAAACTGGCGCGTCACCACACACCGATCAGACAGCGCCTTCTCGATCCGATCCGCGTCCTGAACCTTGCACCCGGCATTCACGACCACCAGCAGATCATGGCCCATATTGGCGACCATCAGATCGTCCAGAATGCCACCGTCCTCGTTGGTCAGCAGTCCATAACGCTGACGCCCGGCGGCAAGCCCGACATAATCGGCAGGGACCAGCGTCTCCAGAGCCGCAGCAGCGTCCTTCACGTCGCCGCTTTTCGCAGCAATACGGATCTGCCCCATATGGGACACGTCAAACAGACCGGCCTTCTCGCGCGTATGCAGATGCTCCGCCATCAGCCCAGCAGGGAACTGGATCGGCATCTCGAAGCCTGCAAACGGCACCATCTTCGCGCCAAGTTCCAGATTCAGATCGTAAAGGGGAGTACGCTGGAGGGAATCGCTCATACGAAAAAGCCCGGCCCATTCTATCTCAAGACGTGAAGATGCAGACGCCCCCGGCATTCCGCAGAACGCGGCCGGAAAAACGTCGCCCCTTCTGTCCTTTCGCCTGAGATCGCTATCCCGTCGGCGGATGCGTCAAGCGCACCTCTCTCCAGAATGTCCTGACCGCCTCGGTCCTTTGGCCTGAGAGTTTCCGGGGCGGTTGCTCCTTCGGCGCCAGCCTTGCGGCTGATCTCTCCCGTGTCGATCAATTCAATCCTGCCAGTTTCCGAAAAACTCCGCAATCGTTACGATCGCTCCCGCGTTGTGTCCCGAGACCTTAAATGCACAAAGGAGAACTCCATGGCTGGCGAACTGACGGTCATTGCTGAATTCGAGACCACACCGGCAACCTATGACAAATTTCTCAAAGCCTGCGCCTATGACAGCGAACGCTCCGTGGCCGACGAATCCGGCTGTCACAGCTTCACGGTCCTTTCCCCCGAAACGGAAGCCGATACCGTCATCCTGGTGGAAGTCTATACCGACCGCGCGGCTTTCGAAGAGCACCTCAGGACCCCGCATTTCGAGGTCTTCGCAAACGCTGTAAAAGAACTGGACATCAAGGAACGCAGCGTCCGCTTCCTGAAGAAAAGGGCTCCCTGAGCAATGCAGCTTTCAAGCACGAAACGCCTCCTCGCCATTACCCTCCTGTGTGGCACGGTGTCTGCCTGCGCGTCCCATCCGCAGCATAATCCGCGCACCCGCCTGATCGGCATCCCCAACCCCGCCAGCGTCTATTGCACGCAGCAGGGCGGCCGACACGGCGACGTCCGGACGCCAGGCGGCGAAACCGGCACCTGCACCTTTCCCCCCAACCAGATCTGCGACGAATGGACGCTTTACCGCGAACACCGCTGCGTCGCGCCTCTGGCCAAGATGACGCCCTGATTTTTCAGTTCGGCCAAATCAAGCCCGGTGAGGCCCGCAAGGGCCAGCCGGGTTTTTCATTTTCCGAATACATAATATGTTATGTATTCCATCCACATGATCCCCGGAATCCGCATGACCGCCCCGTCTCCCCTGAGCGCCCTGACCACACGCACCACCAGACTCTTCACCCTCCTGCTGGAACGCGATCTCAAGAAATCAGGCCTCCGGATCGGTCAGCTCCCCGTGTTGCAGGCTTTGCAGGACGGAAAGGCACTCAATCAGAAAGCCCTCGCGGATTTTGCGGATATTGAACAACCGGGCATGACGACACTTCTCGCCCGGATGGAGCGCGACGGCCTGATCCAGCGCGAACCAGACCCCACAGACCGTCGCAGCACACAGGTCACACTGACGCCGGACGGCCAGCGGAAAAGCCGGAATATCGTTCCAATAATAGAACATTTAACCGACACAGCACTCAAGGGGTTTACACCCCTTGAACGCGATATTCTCGTAACACTTCTGGAACGGATCAACAGCAGCCTGAAAAGCCAGCTGTAACCGCCTGCCCCTTCATCGAAGGAGCAGGCGCGAGATCATTTTCCGGTCTTCGGAAGATGCTCGGCAATATAGGGCGGCAGATTGAACGACCCAACATGGATCTCCGGCGTCCAGTAGCGCGTCGTTCCCACAATCTTCGCAGCGTCTGCACGGGCGCGGATCTGCTCCACCGTCTGCGTGTTCGGCGCCTGCCCCTTGGAGGCCACACCCAGCGTCATGAACCCGCCAACATAGGTCGGAACAGCCGCCACATACGCACCCACATGCGGGAAGAACTTCGCACGGCGCAGGCTCGTCTCATGCAGTTCATCCGCCTGCATGAACGGCACGCCGCACTGGTTCACGATCAGCCCTTCGTCCGAAAGGATACGCGCGCAGTTGCTGTAGAACTCATCCGTGAACAGCACTTCGCCCACACCGATCGGATCGGTGCTGTCGACGATGATCACATCGAAGGAGCCATCAGCTGCCTTCAAAACGTAATCAATGCCGTCGCCTACAATGACCTCGGCCCGTGGGTCATTCCACGCGTCACCGGCAATATTCGGCAGATACTGCTTGGACAGCTCGATCACCGCACCGTCGATCTCGACCATAACGGCCTTCTCGACCGTCTCATGCTGCAACACGCGACGCAGAACGCCACCGTCACCCGCACCGATGATCAGAACGCGCTTCGCACAGGGATGCGCCAGAAGCGGCACATGCGTCAGCATTTCCTGATAGACGAACTCGTCACGCTCGGTAATCTGGATGACACCGTCCAGAACCAGTACGCGGCCGTGACCAGCACTTTCGAACACCACGATGTCCTGAAAATCGGATTTTACCCGTGCGAGTTCGCGCGTCACGAGAAAGCGCTGTCCCCAGTCCGGGTACAGTGTCTCGTTGAGCCATGTTTCAGCCATGGATCATCGTTTCCTTGTCGGAGTATATTGAAAAAGGGCCGGTTTCATCCGGCCCCTTCATCAGTTCAGACCGCCTTTGCGGCCTTGTCCTGCACGCGGCCGCGCCGCATGGCATCAACCTCGATCCGGCCAGCCTGGAACAGGCGCTGCATCACCGGAATTGACAGGTTCGGATCACACACACCGCACATGAACACGTCCACAGCGGCGTAATTCCGTTCCGGCCACGTATGGATCGAGATATGGCTTTCCGCCAGCACGATCACACCCGACACGCCGCCATTGGGCGTGAAGTGATGAAAATGGCTGTGCAGAATCGTCGCGCCAGCCGCAACCGCAGCTTCGCACAGCGTTTCATCGATCCGCGTGGGATCATCGAGGTTCCGGGCATCCCAGAAATCGATCAGCAGGTGATTGCCAGCAAACCGCTCGCCATCACGCTCAATGAAGTAATCCTTGCGCTCATCTTCGACGAAGTGAGCAGCGCTGTTCTGGATATCTCTCGGGAGTTCCGATACCATCCCCAGTTGAGCAAGTGCGTTCATCACGTACCCCCAAACCAGTAGACAGCCTGTTGGGCAAAAAATGCCCCCTTGGGCCAGGAAGCGCGCTAGTTACCGGCCCCTCCCCCCCGATGCAAGCACTTTATGGGGTAGTTCCTCAATATGTCATATATCTCCCCCGCCCCATGTTCCCATTGCATGAGAAAAGGGTTTTCCCTTTCCTGTACACAGGGCTGAGACACGGAAAAGCCACGTTCCACCCACTCCACACACAATTCGGGCGCCGGACCCCCGGGAAACGAATCCCGGATATCCTGACGCCCGACTGACGCTGATTCTATATATTCCGAAAGAACGAATCCGCCCTTTCGGAACAGCCTGATCAGTTCTTGGTCTTGTCGACCAGCTTGCCCTTGGCAATCCACGGCATCATCGCACGCAGCTTCTCACCGGTCTTCTCGATCTGGTGAGCATCGTTGCGAGCGCGAATGGCCTTGAAGCCAACGCCACCGGACTGGTTCTCAAGGATAAAGTTGCGAACGAACGTGCCGTCCTGAATGTCCGTCAGGACGCGCTTCATTTCAGCCTTGGTTTCCGCCGTGATGATGCGCGGACCCGTCACGTACTCACCATACTCCGCAGTGTTGGAGATGGAGTAGTTCATGTTGGAAATGCCGCCTTCGTAGATCAGATCTACGATCAGCTTCATTTCGTGCAGGCACTCGAAATACGCCATTTCCGGCGCATATCCGCCTTCAACCAGCGTCTCGAAACCAGCGCGGATCAGGTCGACCACGCCACCGCACAGGACAGCCTGCTCGCCGAACAGATCGGTTTCGACTTCTTCCTTGAAGGTCGTCTCGATGATGCCTGCACGGCCACCACCATTGGCGCTGGCATAGGACAGGGCGATTTCGAGCGCATTGCCCGAAGCATTCTGCGCCACGGCCACGAGGGACGGAACGCCACCGCCACGCTGGTATTCGGAGCGAACCGTGTGGCCCGGGCCCTTCGGCGCGATCAGGAACACGTCCAGATCCGGACGGGCTTCAATGATGCGGAAATGGATGGACAGACCATGCGCGAAGGCAAGGGCTGCGCCCTGCTTCAGGTTCTTCTCAAGGCTGTCCTTGTACAGGGCGCCCTGGCCTTCATCCGGCGTCAGAACCATGACCACATCGGCCCACGCGGCTGCGTCTTCCGGGGACATGACCTTGAAACCAGCCTCTTCAGCCTTCTTGACGGCAGAAGACGTCGGACGCAGGCCGATGACGATGTCCGTCAGGCCGCTGTCCTTGAGGTTGTTGGCATGAGCGTGACCCTGGCTGCCATAGCCAATGATCGCGACTTTCTTGCTCTTGATCAGATTCAGATCGGCATCGCGATCATAATATACCCGCATCAGACAGGCTCCTTGTTAAGGTGAAAGACTGAAGGACCGCGCCCGATGGCGGCAATCCCGGTGCGCGAAACCTCGGCCAGACCAAGGGGGCGCATCAACTCGATGAAAGCGTCGATCTTCTCGGGCGAGCCCGTCAGTTCGAACACGAAACTCGTAGCCGTCGTATCCACGGGCCGCGCACGGAACGAATCCGCAATGCGCAGGGCCTCCGTCCGGCGCTCCCCGGACGAGACAACCTTCACCAGCGCAAGCTCACGGCCCACATACGGACCCTCTTCCGTCAGGTCACAGACATCATGCACCGGAATCAGGCGCTTGAGCTGCGCCTTGATCTGCCGGATCACCATCGGCGTACCGGACGTCAGCACCGTGATGCGCGAGAGCTTCTGCTCCGCATCCACTAGCGCCACAGTCAGGCTCTCAATGTTGTAGCCACGGCCGGAAAACAGACCGACCACACGGGCCAGCGCGCCACTCTCGTCCTCGATCAGGACCGAGATGACCGAATGTTGGATAATCTCCGTCATCAGACCAGCATCTTTCCTTCTTCGGTCAGTCCCGCCGCTTCGGAATCCTGATCCGGACCCAGCAGCATCTGGTTGTGCGCCGCACCCGATGGGATCATCGGATAGCAGTTCTCGCCTTCCGCCACGCAGATATCGGCCACGACCGGACCATCATGCGCCAGCATCCGGCGGATCACATCATCCAGCTCACCCACATGCGTCGCCCGCATCCCGGTCGCATGGAACGCCTCGGCGAGCTTCACAAAGTCCGGCAGCGCCTCGCTGTAGGACTGCGAATAACGCGAGCCGTGAAGCAGTTCCTGCCACTGGCGAACCATGCCCATATAGTGGTTGTTCAGGATGAATATCTTCACCGGCAGACGATACTGCGCGATCGTCCCCAGTTCTTGGATGTTCATGAGCGTGGACGCTTCACCGGCAATATCGATCACCAGCGCGTCCGGATGCGCCACCTGCGCGCCCACGGCGGCCGGCAGACCATAGCCCATCGTCCCCAGACCACCGGACGTCAGCCAGCGGTTCGGCTTGTCGAACTGGAAGTGCTGGGCCGCCCACATCTGATGCTGCCCGACTTCCGTGGAGACAAACGTATCGCGACCCGTTTCCTTCGCCAGCTCATACAGACGGCGAACGGCGTGCTGCGGACGGATGACGGCAGACGGCGTCATGTCCTGCGTGAAGCCGAACCCGTCCACACTCCGCCAGGACGCAATCTGGTTCCACCAGACCGACAGATCCGGCGCAGGCGTCTCTCCCCAGCCTTCCAGCAGCGCTTCAAGCGTATCGCGCACATCGCCTTCGATCCGAACGTCCACCGGCACGATCTTGTCGATCTGGCTCGGGTCGATATCGGCATGAACCTTGAACGAATTGGGCGAGAACGCATCCACACGCCCCGTCACGCGGTCATCGAAACGCGATCCCAGAGCGATCAGCAGATCACAGCCATGCGTGGCCATGTTCGCCTCAACCGAACCATGCATCCCCAGCATGCCGAGGAACTGCGGATCGGGAGACGGAAACGCCCCCAGCCCCATCAGCGTGGACGTCACCGGGAAACCGGTCTTACGCGCCAGACGACGCAGCAGATCCGACGCTTCCGGCCCGGAATTGATGATGCCGCCACCCGTATAGAAGAGCGGACGTTTCGCCGTCTTCATGGCTTCGAGGGTCCGGGCGATTGCCTCCGCGTCCGGGCCACCCTGATGACGCAGCCGCTGCAACCGCGACAATGCCGGCTTCGTCAGCGGCGCCTTGCCAACGGTGATGTCCTTGGGCAGATCCACCAGAACAGGCCCCGGACGTCCCGAACGCGCAACCTCGAATGCCTCACGCACGGTCTGCGCCAGCGTTCCGGGCTCCCGGACGAGATAATTGTGCTTGGTCGCAGGACGCGTGATGCCCGTCGTGTCGGCTTCCTGAAACGCGTCATTGCCGATCAGCTTCGTCGGCACCTGCCCCGCCAGACAGACGAGCGGAATGGAATCCATCAGCGCGTCCACGAGCCCGGTCACGGCATTGGTCGCCCCCGGACCCGACGTCACCAGAACCACGCCAACCTTGCCCGTCGAGCGCGCATAAGCTTCCGCCGCATGAACGGCAGCCTGTTCGTGGCGTACAAGAATGTGTCGAATCCGGTCCTGCTTGAAAAGAGCGTCGTAAATCGGAAGGACAGCCCCACCCGGATATCCGAATATGACCTCCACACCCTCTTCATCGAGAACGCGCAGAAGCACTTCCGCGCCATTCAGCGCCTCGTTGCCTGTTCCTGCGTCTCTTTCAGCAGCCGTCACCGTTTCCTCCCAAGGTATGAGCCGCCGGATTTAGGACGACAACGCGGCCGCGTCAACTCGTTCCGATATAAAGTTCTCTATTTTTTCATAATCACTTTCCGAATCTTGCGCAAAATGGGTGTATCTACGCAACGAAATCATCGCATCACCCTCTTTTCCCAACGCATGATGCCGAAACCACGTTGCCTGCCGCCGCGTATAGCGCCCGATGGCAAGGACCGCAGATTCCCGGGCCTTCTCAAGCGATTCCGCCCCTCGCAGAACGGATGCCAGTTCAGGCACACCATGCGCACGCATGGCAGGTAGAACCGGATCAAGCCCCCGCTCCAGCAGACGGGACACTTCCTCCAGAGCCCCGGCCTCCAGCATCTGCCCGAATCTGAAATCGATCGCACGGCGCAACCCCTCCCGCGGGGGATCAAGCTGCACGGACACAAACTGGCATGGCGCAGGCGACAGACCCGGCTGCGACCGCCACCAACCCAGCCCATGCCCCGTCCCCGTCCAGACCTCCCAGGCCCGCGAAATCCGCTGCGTATCGTTCGGACGCAGACCAGACGCCGTTTCAGGGTCAACCTGCATCAGCCGCGCATGCAGCGCCTCCGGCCCGATTTCTTCAGCCAACCCCCGCGCTTCCGTCCGCGCAATCTCTCCGGGGTCCGGCACCTCCACCAACCCATCCGTCAGCGCCCGAAGATACATCCCTGTCCCACCACACAGGATCGGCATGCGCCCCACGGCCCACGCCTCATCCATTTCCCGCAAGGCTTCGGACCGCCACCAGGCCACACTGCCCGGTACGGCCGCATCCAGAACGCCGTAAAGCCGGTGCGGGACAGCAGCCTCATCCGCGTCGTCAGGCCGGGCCGTCAGGATCCGCAGATCACGGTAAACCTGCATGGAATCCGCGTTGATAACCGTACCGTCAAAGCGTCGCGCAAGATCGAGCGCCAGTGCTGACTTGCCGGAGCACGTCGGTCCAGCCACAATGATCGCAGTTTTTATTGTCTTCGGGGCGTTCATTCTCCCCTCCTGCCACACGTGCCGGACCGTTACGAGATCTCATGTCCCTTCCTGCCGTCCTGACCCTTATCGCTGACCGGAAATCCGGTCCCCTCAAACCCGAAGCCATCGACGTGGCCCGCACGCTCGTCAAGGGCAGCGCACCCATCGTCCTGTCTCCGGGCGAAGCAGTGGACATTCCCTGCCCGCCGCCACGCCCCGGATCGGCCAGCATCGCCACGATCCGGGCGACGCTTGCGCCCTACCGCGTCGATGCACTGCTCCTCAAAACGCGTGGCCGCCGCCGTGCCGTCCTCGTCGCGGACATGGACAGCACCATCGTCACGGGCGAAACGCTGGACGAAATGGCCGCCCTGCTGGGCTGCGGCGAAGAAGTCGCAGCCATTACCCGCGCGTCGATGAGCGGCGAACTGGATTTTGATGCGGCCCTTGAACAGCGCGTGGCTCTTCTGGCCGGGAAACCGGCTTCGGTTCTCGAACAGGTCTGGGAATCCGTCACACTGACGGAAGGGGCCCGCGAACTCGTGCAGACCATGCGCAAGCATAATGGCCGGACGGCGTTGGTCTCGGGAGGCTTCACATGGTTCACCCAGCGCGTGGCCGAGCTTTGCGGATTCGACGAGAATTACGGCAATGAACTGGAAATCGAGGACGGCAAGATCACCGGTCGTCTCGCGGCCCCGATCCTCGGCCCGGATGGCAAGCGCGACCATCTCGAACGCCTGACTTCAGAGCGCGGCGTGCAGCTTCGTGCCGCCCTGACGACCGGCGACGGCGCCAACGACATCCCGATGCTGGCCAGCGCGGGCCTTGGCCTGGCCTTCCACGCCAAACCCAATGTCCGCCGCATCATTTCCACGCAGATCAACTTCGCCAACCTGCGCGCGCATCTCTTCGCACAGGGCTATCACGCGAAGGATTTCGTCACGGACTGACCGGGCCTCAAACCCGCAGGATACAAAAAAGCCGCCGGAGACTCTCTCCAGCGGCTTTTTTCTGATCAGTACCCCCAGGTGTAAGGCGGCACGTCTGAATAAGAAGGCTCGGCGTAATAGCCGGGGGCATAACCCGGCGCATATCCATATCCGCCATACCCGCCACCATAACCATAAGGCGAGGCCTCGATTGCCATCCCGGTCGCGACGCCAAGCCCGACACCAAGGCCCCAACCACCCCAGCCCCAGCCGCCGCCCCAGCCCGGCATCCCCCAGCCATAACCGAACCAGCCGGGTCCGCCCCAGCCGTTCCAGCCACCCCAGCCCGGATAACCCCAGCCGCCAAAGCGCGGACCACCCCAACCTCCATGCCAGCCGCCACCACGGTAGCCCCAACCGGGACGCCCACCGCCATAACCGCCCCATCCTCCATGATAGCCACCACCGGGAGGGCGGAACCCGCCGCCGCCCGGACCATGAAAGCCACCCCCCATACCGCCGGGCCTCATACCCCCGCCCATACCACCGGGGCCCATGCCACCACCGTGAAATCCCCCACCGGGGCCTCCACCGCCATGGAAGCCGCCGCCACCCGGACCTCCGCCATGCTGGGCAAAAGCGGGAACAGAAATCGTGGACGCCAGCAAGGCCAGCATCAATGCGGCAGCTGATCTGTGGGTGAAGGTCATGGCAAGTCTCCTGCGGGAAAGCCCGATCATGTGTCCCATATCGGCATTACCAGATCGTGTAGAAAGAGGGACTTTCCATGACGAAACAACTTGTTTCACGTGAAACACTTCCGTCACCTTCGCCTGCGCTGCGCCCCCAGATGCCCACCAAGGCTTTCCAGCGCCAGACGAAGCTCCTCGTCCTCGATATCCGGCACGTCGATCTGCAAGGGTTTCGGACGCTTCGGCGTTGGTCGCTCGAACGCTACCAGATCCTGAACGATCTTCAGTCGCTCGATCCCATATTCACCCCGCAACCCACACGCCACATTGATGCGCTCAATGATCTGCGGCGCCAGATGCTGAAGCTCCATGGCGATCGGTCCCGCACAGGCCAGCGTCAGCGTTCCCGCAGACAGACGGCGCGGTTCGGTCTGCTTTCCCAGACGCGGGCCGACAAAATCCGCCCAATCCATCATCAGACGCGCCAGAACCGGCGGCTTCTTTTTGAAAACAGGCTGCGTCAGCGCCTGCACAAAAGACCCGATCTGCTTTGTGCCCGAACGGCGCGGCGTCCAGTTGCGGTCTGCCGGCACCCAGCCATCAGGCTCCTGCGCCGGTTTCTTTCGGGCCGTATTTCGTAACGGGCGCTTGTCCGAACCGCGATCCTTCGTCATATCCGTTCCCGTGACTCCTGATGCATCCGCCCTGCTGCGCTGGTACGACCACCACCGCCGCGCCCTTCCCTGGCGCAGCCTGCCCGGCCAGCGTCCAGACCCGTATGCCGTCTGGCTGAGCGAAATCATGCTCCAGCAAACGACAGTCAAAGCCGTCATATCCTATTATGAGCGCTTTCTCACGCATTACCCTACCGTACAGGATCTCGCGGCAGCCCCGCTTGAAGACGTCCTGCATCTCTGGGCTGGCCTCGGCTACTATGCCCGCGCCCGCAATCTTCATGCCTGCGCGAAACGCGTCTCCGAACGCGGCGCTTTCCCCGATACGGTCGAAGACCTGCTGACCCTTCCCGGAATCGGCGCCTACACAGCCCGCGCCATCGCCGCCATCGCCTTCGGACGCCCCGTTGTGCCCGTTGACGGCAATGTCGAACGCGTCACGGCCCGCCTGTACGCCACAGAAGAGCCGCTCCCGGCTGTGCGGCCCCTTCTGGCGAAACAGGCCGCACGCCTGAATGCCGATCCTGTCGCACAAAGCCGTCCGTCAGACTTCGCTCAGGCCCTGTTCGACCTCGGCGCAACGATCTGCACACCCCGCAATCCCGCCTGCCTGACCTGCCCTTGGCAGACCTCCTGCATCGCCCACGCCCGCGGAATCGCAGCCCAGCTTCCGGCCAAACAATCCAAACAGGCACGCCCGACACGTTACGGCGCACATTTCCTCCTGCATGATACCAACGGCCAGATCCTGCTGCGGACCCGTCCCCCAACCGGCCTGCTCGGCAGCATGGACGAACTCCCCGGAACGGACTGGCGCAGCACACCCTGGAGCGAAGACGAAGCCCTCGCTCATGCACCCTGCCTAACCGACTGGGCGCACAGAGGCGAAATCCGCCATGTCTTCACCCATTTCACCCTGTACCTCACGGTTTATGAGGCTTACCTTCCACAAGCTCATAATGCAGGGATCGATTCCTCTTTCGGCACGTTCCGTTCAACGAAGCGCGCTGCCCTGCCCGGCGTCATGAAGAAATGTCTGGCCCTCACCAAACAGCCTTCGGAGACATGATGACTGAGACCACCCCGACACTCCGCCTCTGGTTCATGGACTGGTTCGGCTGGATGCTCGATCACAATTCCCTGAAAGATGCGCTGGGCCGCACCCCCTTTCAGGAAGGCCGCTTTCCGGGCCTCAGCGCCAGTATCCCGCTACCCTTCCAGCTTCCCTGCCGCCCGACGCTGGAAAAGCGGATTTCAATGCCACGCACCTTTCCCGAAATGGAACTGCGGGAAATTGCCCCGAACCGGGTCGTCTTTTTCATCCCACAAAGCGGAACCTATCTGAGAAGCTCTCCGACAGGCCCGAATTCGATAGACCTTTGGGCTCCCGAAGCAAAAGAATGGGAAACATTTTTTCCCATGACGGTCGAGATGCTGCGTGGGTTGTCCCTGATCCTCAAGCCCAACACTGTAAAGCTGCAAGACGATGCGGGGCACGACCTTCCTGCACCCACGCTCCAACAGGGATTCATGCTCCAGTTTGGCGACCGGCATCTTCCATTGTTCCTGAACACGACAGCTCTGATCCAGATCGGCCAGATCATGCCAGGAGCCACTGCCAAAGTCGCACTGACATGGGAAGACGACGCCCCACCTGCCTATTTTAACGTATCCCGCGAAACCCCGTCCAATCATCAATAGTATAAAAACAGGCCATTCAGAGAAATATGTGAAAACTTTTACCCCATATCTCTGAAATACCATGGCGATTCCTGTAATCCGAAATACCTGAAAAAGACTATTCCAGTCCTCATCCTTTTCACGGAAATTGTCTGTCTGTATTCAATTCCCCCTCATGAGAAAGGGTTTTTTCAATTAATTGTAATTTTTGATTGATGTCCTTCACAGACAGGATTTTTGTTCTAAACATTTATGCGTCTGGAGCAGACAGGCATTTAATACGAAGCCGGTCTGTTTTCCGGCTGTCATGGGAAGATATGTCAGCAACAGATTATTTTCTTGCCGCTTCAGGGGGCCGTCTTAACGGAACGGACCGTCTATTCTTTTACGCTCCCGGTTATTTAACGACAGAAAATCGCTATCCCGACTTTCACGATTTTCCGCTTCTCCCTACGGCACATCGCCCCTCACTACCCTGCTCCAGACACCAGCCCGCAACCTGCCATCCGCCTGTCTCGGGTCAGATGACTGCATGGTCCTGTCAGCACGCCAGACCATCCAGTCATCTGACCGTCACTACGGCTCCTGAGGTATCGAAATCATGACCTACACTGTCGGACATTATCTTGCCGAACGACTGACACAGATCGGCCTGAAGCATCACTTCGCCGTTGCCGGTGACTACAATCTCGTTCTGCTTGACCAGCTGATCGAACAGGGCGGCACGAAGCAGATCTATGACTGCAACGAGCTGAACTGCAGCTTCGCCGCCGAAGGTTATGCCCGCGCCAACGGTGCAGCCGCTGCCGTCATCACCTTCAGCGTCGGCGCTATCTCCGCCATGAACGGCCTCGGCGGCGCCTATGCCGAGAACCTGCCGATCCTCGTGATTTCGGGTGCTCCGAACTCCAACGATCACGGTTCGGGCCACGTCCTGCACCACACGATCGGCACGACGGACTACAGCTACCAGATGGAAATGGCGAAGCACGTCACCTGTGCCGCCGAAAGCATCACCTCTGCTGAAACCGCGCCGGCCAAGATCGACCACGTCATCCGCACGATGCTGCGCGAGAAGAAGCCGGCCTTTCTCGAAATCGCCTGCAACATCTCGGCCGCACCCTGCGTCCGTCCGGGCCCGGTCTCGTCCCTGCACGCCCATCCGCGTCCGGATGAAGCCAGCCTGAAGGCCGCTCTGGACGAAAGCCTGAGCTTCCTCAACAAGGCCAACAAGGTCGCCATCCTGGTCGGCACCAAGCTGCGCGCAGCCGAAGCCCTCAAGGAAACGGTCGAACTGGCTGACAAGCTTGGCTGCCCCGTCACGGTCATGGCGGCTGCAAAGAGCTACTTCCCCGAGACGCACCCCGGCTTCCGTGGCGTGTACTGGGGCGACGTCAGCAGCCCGGGCGCCCAGGAAATCATCGAAGGCGCCGATGCCGTCATCTGCCTGGCACCGGTCTGGAACGACTACTCCTCGGGTGGCTGGAAGAGCATCATCCGCGGCGAGAAAGTTCTCGAAGTCAATCCCGACCGCGTCACGGTCAACGGCAAGACCTTCGAAGGCTTCCGCCTGAAGGAATTCGTCAAGGCCCTGACCGAGAAGGCTCCGAAGAAGTCCGCAGCCCTGACCGGCGAATACAAGCCCGTCATGCTGCCGAAGGCCGACCCGTCCAAGCCGCTGTCCAACGACGAAATGACCCGCCAGATCAATGAACTGGTCGACGGCAACACCACCCTTTTCGCCGAGACCGGCGACTCATGGTTCAACGCCGTGCGTATGCACCTTCCCGAAGGTGCGAAGGTCGAGACGGAAATGCAGTGGGGTCACATCGGCTGGTCCGTTCCGTCCATGTTCGGTAACGCCACCGCTTCGCCGGAGCGCAAGCACGTCCTGATGGTCGGTGACGGTTCCTTCCAGCTGACGGCGCAGGAAGTGGCCCAGATGGTCCGCTACGAACTGCCGGTCATCATCTTCCTGGTGAACAACCACGGCTACGTCATCGAAATGGCTATCCATGACGGCCCGTACAACTACATCCAGAACTGGGACTACGCAGCTCTGATGCAGTGCTTCAACCAGGGTGTCCCCGGCGAAGAAAGCGGCAAGTACGGTCTCGGCCTGCATGCCACGACGGGCGAGGAACTGGCCGAAGCCATCGCCAAGGCCAAGAAGAACACCCGCGGCCCGACGCTCATCGAGTGCAAGCTCGACCGGACGGACTGCACCAAGACGCTGGTTCAGTGGGGCAAGGCTGTTGCAGCCGCAAACTCCCGCAAGCCCCAAAACACCTGATCAGAATCAGGTCTCTAACGAAAAACCCCCGTGTCAGACACGGGGGTTTTTTCTTTTGTACCGCATAAAACCTGACAACCGTCAGAGCAGACGCGCCACCTTCATGAACAGAAACGTCACACTCATGAAGACGAAACAGACAATGCCTGCCTCCACCGTCCCCAAAGACCCCTGAGCCAGAAACATCCCGCCGGTATTCATCCCGAAGAACCCGGTCACGAATGTCGCGGGCAGCATCAACGTGGTCCCGACCGAGACGATATACAGCCGCCGGTTGGTCTCTTCCGCCTGATTGGACCCAAGCTCGTCCTGCAACGACCGCGCACGGTCCTGAAGCGCGATCAGATCGTCCAGCGCCGCATGAACCTGCCGCTCCGCCCGGTCGCGGAGTTCATCTTCCGCCCAGTCCGGAAGATCCAGATCCTCGTCTTTCAGAACACGGTCAATTGGCGTCACAACCCGGCGCAATTCGGTCGCACGACGGCGCACCTTGCCCACGATACTACCCAGATGCCCCAGATCCGAACGATGCTCGATCAGCAGAAGCACATCTTCCGCCCGATCCAGCTCATCATCCAGATGCCCAAGCTGTCGCCGCACAGTCCCGGTAAATTCCCGCAAGGCACGATCAATGATCCCTGCAGGCGTTTTGGGAATCTGATCCGGCCTCAGAGAACGATACGCCGCCCCCAGCACCGGAATGGGATTGCGCCGCGTCGTAATCAGCAGATCCGGGCGCATCGCAAACCGCCAGGCACAAATTTCCCTGTCATCTTCGGACAGCGCATCGTCAAAGGCGGGGAGCGCCCCCCAGATCAGGTCCTCGAACGCTTCAAGCGCAATACCGTATTCCGTCTCAGCCAGCATGGCACAGACGTCTTCAGGCAGATCCGGCAGATGCGCGACATAGCCGCGAGCAGAACTGTGCACCGTATCGAAATGCAGCCAGTACCAGCCTTCGCTCTCAAGTGGACGACCCGGCGCCAGCAGCGCCTCGACCTCAGCCGATCCCAGCGTGCGCAGTTCCTGCCCCGGAACGGCATGAACGGCCCAGACAAGCCCGTTCGCGAATGCGGGCGCACCGGTTTCCTGATGCTGTGGGTCCAGAACCGTGAAGGGGAAGTTGTAGGCAGTGCTGTCTGACACGACATCCTCCTGTTTTCAGGGGGTTCAGGACCGGCAGAACCGGCATGCAGGTTCAACAGAAACGACGGGGCAACGCGCCCTCTCCGGCTTCTCGCATGCCCTGCATACAGACGCAATATACCCGTCTTTCCGCACCCAAACCGTCACGAAAATGCAACTCCGCCCCAAACAGACAGTTAAAACCCCATATCGCAATGAGTCAGCCTCATACACGGGCGCTCTCTTTTGGGAAGGAATATCCATGTCCATCCGCACAGCATTCTTCGCCACAAGCCTTCTGCTCGGCACCGCAATCGCCGCTCCTGCCGCAATGGCTCAGGCAGTCAGCGCGCCCAGCAACGACCAGCCGCAGACTTCGACCTCCGCGATCCAGAAAGCGCAGAATTCCACGATCAGCCAGCCGAATAATGCCCTTCCGACCAATCCGCGCACCGTAACGGAACAGCCGGACCAGCCTGCGCCTGCCGCCCCCGGTCCCATGACCCACAGCCCGAACGAAACCGGCCCCGTCCCGTCAAACCAGAAGGACGTCCACAGGCTCCCCGGCAAACATCATCACGCCCACAAGAAAACCTCCGCACCAACCGACGCGACACCACAGACCACAGCGCCGGAATAACGCGTCCGAACAGACATACAGAGAGCCGATTGCCGGGCCCGCCCTTTCCGCGGGTCCGCCAAGCCTTTATACAGGCAGCCATCCAAAGATGGGCAGCAAGGGCCATTTCATGACGACGCAGGATTACAAGGTTCGCGACATCACTCTCGCAGACTGGGGCCGCAAGGAAATCTCCATCGCCGAAGGCGAAATGCCAGGCCTGATGGCTCTTCGCGAAGAGTACAAAGACACACAGCCGCTCAAGGGCGCCCGCATCGCCGGCTGTCTGCACATGACCATCCAGACCGCCGTTCTGATCGAGACGCTGATCGACCTCGGCGCCACAGTCCGTTGGTCCTCTTGCAACATCTTCTCTACGCAGGATCACGCCGCCGCCGCCATCGCCGCAGCGAACATCCCCGTCTTCGCCTGGAAGGGTCTGACGGAAGAAGAGTTCAACTGGTGCATCGAGCAGACCATCCATGGTCCCGATGGCTGGACGCCGAACATGATCCTCGATGATGGCGGCGACCTCACCATCATGATGCATGACAAGTACCCCGAAATGCTCAAGGACGTGCGCGGCATCTCCGAAGAGACGACGACGGGCGTGCATCGTCTGTGGGAAATGTCCAAGAAGGGCACGCTGAAGGTTCCGGCCATCAACGTGAACGACAGCGTCACCAAGTCCAAGTTCGACAACCTGTATGGCTGCCGTGAGAGCCTCGTGGACGCGCTCCGTCGCGGCACGGATGTCATGATGGCTGGCAAGGTCGCCGTGGTTGCCGGTTACGGTGACGTGGGCAAGGGCTCCGCTGCCTCCCTGCGCAACGCAGGCTGCCGCGTGCTCGTGACCGAAGTCGATCCGATCTGCGCCCTTCAGGCCGCCATGGAAGGCTATGAAGTCGTCACGATGGAAAACGCAGCTCCGCGCGGCGACATCTTCGTCACCTGCACGGGCAACGTGGACATCATCACGATCGACCATGTGCGTGAAATGAAGGACCGTGCGATCGTCTGCAACATCGGTCACTTCGACAGCGAAATCCAGGTCGAAGCCCTGCGCAACTATCGCTGGAACAACATCAAGCCGCAGGTCGATGAGATCGAACTGGCTCCGAACCGCCGCATCATCCTTCTGTCCGAAGGCCGTCTGGTGAATCTGGGCAACGCAACGGGCCACCCGTCCTTCGTGATGTCCGCATCCTTCACCAACCAGACACTGGCACAGATCGAACTGTGGACGGCAAAGCCGGGCCAGTACGAGGTCAAGGTCTACACCCTACCGAAATCTCTGGACGAGAAGGTCGCTGCCCTGCACCTCGCAAAGGTCGGCGCAGAACTTTCCAAAATGTCACAGAAACAGGCGGACTACATCGACGTTCCCGTCAATGGTCCGTTCAAGCACGAAGAATACCGCTACTAAGACGAGGCCGGTCTGGAAGGGCGAAACCCCGGTTACGCCCTTTCCCGATTTCCTTAACCAGCAGGAGTTACACCCATGGGTCTTTTCAGCACGATCATGTCCAAGATCTTCGGACATGCAGAAGCCGCAACACCGTCCACCAGCGCAGCCCCGGCTGACGCAGCCGCTCCGGCCGCAGCAGCAACCCCGGCAGCAGCGCCCGTGGATGTGGACGCCGTCCTGTCCGGTCTGGCCGCAAATGCTGGTCAGCCGCTGAACTACAAGACTTCCATCGTGGATCTCCTGAAGCTGCTCGGTCTCGACAGCTCGCTCCAGTCCCGCAAGGAACTGGCCAGCGAACTGCATTATTCGGGCAGCACAGACGACACCGCGACGATGAACGTCTGGCTCATCAAGCAGGTCTATGCCGAGCTGGCCAAGAATGGCGGCAAGGTTCCGGCTGACTGGACGCACTGATCCGCGACCCGTCCACACGGACACCATAAAAAAAGCTCGGCTGGTAACAGCCGGGCTTTTTCTACGTCTGATCGCAGAAGCTGCCGCTCAGGGAAGGACGAAGTTTCGCGGCTCCAGCGTCTGCATAGAACGCTCGACACCAGACGCCTGCCCCGCACGCAATTCCTCAAGCGACTGATGAAAAATCCGCACTTTCACTTCCACATGTCGGTCCAGATAACGCCACCGCTCAAACGCCAGAACCGTGTCCGGCGCAGTGCTGTCCGGCTGATCGTCAAACGTCCATGACAGCCCGAAGATCGCCGCCAGCGCGTCCTGATTGGTATCGTGCCCTGCCAGCACCAGCAGACGCGTGGAGGTCGTCACACCCGGAATCTCCGTAACCGGACGGTCCGCCAGAAACGCCCGGATGCTCTCGGCCATCACCCCGTTACGCGCCGCCGCCACAACAGGCAGACGCCGCAACATCCGGCTCTCCGCCTCATGAACCGGCATGACAGTATTCAGAAGTCCCGGAACATCACCGCTCGAAGGCCCGAAAACATCCAGCGGGAAGCCCTCGGAATACAGCAGCAACAGACTTTCCGCCGCCATGCCACCCGTCGCCCCCCCTCCAGAGAGACGCGGCGCGCCTTTCTTCCATTCAAGCACCACATCATCACGCAGACACCACGCCGTATGCGCAACACCATCACAAGCGCCGGGCGCCAACACGGTCTGCAAAGCGTGCAAACCATGCTGAACATCCGCACTCTTTGAGACGGGCAACATGGAAGCAAACGCCTGCTCGGTCTCATGCTTCGACGGCACCGCGCGTCCAGCGGAAATGGCATTGAACACAGGGTCCGGCCCACACTCCTGCCATTGCGCAAAAACATGACAGTCCGGAACCAGACCCCGCGCCCAGACCTGCCCCGTCTGCTGCGTCCGATGATCTGCACCATCCGCCCAGATCCACACACCATCAGAACAGGATCGTAACGGATTAAATCCGAGATCCACATAATGCGTCCGGACAGCCTGAACCATGGCCCCAAGCGCCACAGCCCCATGCGGCGTCATTTCTCCGGGCGTGACAGACCATTCAGGCCAGTCAAACCCGGTCTTTTCCCGCAAAGCCGCCGAAGAAGCCGTCGGACTGCGGATTCCGTGCCGCGACAGCAGCACGACTTTTTCCAAAACAGGCCCCGACGGCACAGAGGCACCACCCGAGCATCCCGTCAGGAACAAAGCCAACAGAACGACAGAGTGCGTCTTTTTCACGGGAAAGTCGCCGTCATGTTGAAGAAGACGCTGCGCCCTGCCAGACGCCAGTAAAGCGGCGCATCGCCATAAGACTGGTTGCCCGCAAAATCGCTGATGGAGCGGTTGTTGAAGAGGTTGGAAATCTTGAGGCTCGGCGTCACGTCGCGCATAAAACCACCGATATTGTGAATGCGCCACCCCAGCGCCAGATCCGCCGTCACATTGCTGTGGATTTTGTACTGGTTTTCAAACGCCGCATTTCCAGCCGCATTCGTGGTGCTGTCCAGCCCCCAGTGATGCCCGACATATTTCCCCATCAGCGAGAAATACGGCCCCTTCGGATTTTCATAAAGCAGACCGAACGACGCCAGTGAATCCGGCGTTGTGGCAACGCGCACGGTGCTATGTTTGTAGCGCGCATCATTTACGCTGTAATTGCCGTAAAGCGAGAATCCATATCCAATGACATACTGCCCCTCAAGCTCGATCCCCTTATAAATCGCACCACCACTGTTCACGTATGTAGACGTGGTTCCGATACCATCAACCTTGATCTGTGCGGATGCGATATAATTGGAAAAATCGATATAATATCCATCCAGTGACAGCATCCAGTTCTTGCCATGATAAACCGATCCAACCTGATAATTCAGCGTCGTTTCAGGCTTCACGTTACCAACCGACTTCACCTGAAAAACCGACATCGGAGGCGCCAGAAAGCCCCGCGCGATCTGCGCATAAGCACTCCAGTTTTTCATTATACGTTGATTAATCGCAATGGATGGCTGCCAGGATTTATAATGCTGTGTATCATTCAGCGGCACTTTTGTGGACTTGTTAATGGCCGCATTATAGTCCCTTGTGAACATGGAATATTTCACACCCGGCTTAATAACTGCCCCCTTCCAGGGGTGAATATCCAGTTCGAGATAGGGCTGAATGGTCGTGTTCAGATCCGAAATATCATAACTGTAAGCCGACCCTGTTTTGGACGGAACCGGTATCGCATTTTTACTCAGATCGAGTGCATAGGTGTACCGACGGTCCTTTTGCACATCCGCCCACACACCGAACAGAACATCCCCGTAAGATGTGTGCGCTTTGAACCGCAATGTATCGCCATAAGAACGAAATTTGGCGTCCGCATATTTTCCGGGAATATCATTGGCATAGGTCGCCACCTTTTTCCCAGCCGTACTGTAGAACGTCACACCATTCGCAGCAGTGCTCGTCTGACTGGCATCAGTGCTTTCCGTATAATCATGCTCAAACCCGCTTGTATAAAGCTGGTTTTCCATCGTCAGCCACGATGCAAGACGACTTTTCAGGCTGACATAATCGAAATCAGACGTGTAGGTGCTGGGATTATATCCATAATAACACTGCGCGGACGGGTCGTTGCACAGCCCGTAATTCTTCCCATATTTCGCATATTCCGCGAGCGTCGCGCCCTGCGTCGTAAACTGCCATTCCTTGTTATAGGTCGTCTCAAATGTCAGCGTCGTCTCGGGCGCAAGATCAATCACGTCCTTGAACATCAGATTGCTCCGGCGCTCTGCAGAATTGGTCAGATAGCCATTCGTTTCCTCGTGCTGCATATCAAGAAATGCACGACCAAAACGTGTCTTGCCACTATCGAACTCGATCCCTCCAGCCCGCGTATTAAAACTGCCGTAGGTCCCATACAACGACACCCCCCTCTTGGCCGGCGGCGTCTTGGACGTGAAACCCATCGTGCCACCAAACGTGGCATTTCCAATCGTCGAGCCCGTTCCAGGACCACGATCAATCTGCGCTTCCCCAAGAAAATGAGAAATAAACAAAGACGATGTCGTGTGATGAAGATCGGTAGCATCGCCAAACGGAATGCCATCAAACGTCATGTTGTACTGGCCGTCCTGAAACCCGCGCAGGCTCATCGCTTCCGCCTTACCCATTCCGGGTCCGTTAGGATTTTGCGAATAAACACTCGGCTGGAACCGGATGATATCGTCGATGCTGGCAAGCGGAATGATGTTGTTACTCAGAAACCCCGATTGGATTTTTGATGTCGGCTCCGTAATGTCCAGCGGGACCGTGGCAGGCGCAATCCGCGCAGCATGACCAAGCACGGTCAGGTTTTCCACACCGGGCGTCGCGTCTTTTTCTTTTCTGGTTTTATGCTCCTCATGCTTTTTCTGTTTTGCATCAGGAACATCAGCCTGCGCGCCTCCTCCCAAAAACAGGGCACCGGCAAAGCACCCGGAAAGCAGGATATGGTTACGCATCTTGAACGTCATGGGGAGTAGGCTCCAGTGATTGGCGCGCACTCCATACGGAAGGCTTCAGATCAGGAAAACTGCTTTACCGTTCCTGAAATAAAACATTCACGCGTTTTACTTCAAATTTTCATACTTATTTTGAAATATTTCTTATTCTATACTTACGGTAACGGTCTTTTATCTGCAATAGGGTCAATTTTCGGCTCGGTCAGTGGCCCTGAATCCACCACAACGACCAGATCTCCCGCAATCGGCGTGGGCTGCCGGTCTTTCGGAAGCAGCGCCTGAAAACGCGGATCGTAACTCGCAGCTTGTTCATACAGAGCATCAATCAGCCCATAATGATCCATGAATTTGTTCATGGTCGCCGGAATACGAATGCATCCTTCCGAAGCCGGGTGACCCAGACGCCATTCCAGAAACTGCGGGTCCGTCGCATGGATCTCCAGCCGGATCTGCCCGGTTTCGTGACGCGGCAACCAACCCTTCATCGCCGTCTGCCATCCCATGTCCCACACGCGTGATCCCTTGGCGCCGATACCGCGGATTCCGTTCTTGTTCTTCGTCCCTTCCGCCCGATACCCCAGACGATCCGCCGTGTTCTGAAAAACACCAATCGGCGTAATGTAATAATATTTGCGTCCCGTCGTCCCGGTTGAAACCGGCGTTCCCCCAAGAGATTCCCAAGGAGCATCCGGCAACGCGAGAATATAATCCAGATGCTGGATCTGCTCGTTACGATCCACAACCATAATGAGCTGCGGGCGGGAAATCGGCATGTTCGCCTGCGTCACCTGCTCCTTCGCAAGCGTCAGGAACGCCCGGCGGCGCTCGGGCGTATAGGTGCTGAACCCCTTGATAGTGTGCTTCATCAGCACAGCAAGACGCGACGCCTCCTCCCGCGCAGTCTCATCGGAAACAACCGGCAAATCCGGAATATCCAGAGGCGGCGGCGCCAGATCAGGACGTGGCGGCGTATCGGTCGGCGGATTACTGGCTGGCGGCGGAACCGACACTCCCAGAGACGGCGTCGTATCCGGCTGAGGGCCCGACAGTTCCGGCCCCGCGCCATCCGGCCGCGCGCAGGCCGCCAGCGGTGACAATCCCACGACCATCGTGGTGGACGCACATAACAGAACTGCAAACCGCGTCAGTCTGGAAACATCACGCATCTTCAGGGCACCATCCTCGGGTTCGGAACAACAGACAGAACGCGAGGGAACAGGAACCTGTCCGGCGTTCGGCATGACTGGAACGTCTTCAACGCACCAGCCACGCAAAAGACATCACAGATCCAGAAGCAACCGCCTCGGATCTTCCACAAGCTGCTTGATACGGACGAGAAAGCTCACCGCTTCCCGCCCATCCACGATCCGGTGATCGTAAGACAGCGCAACATACATCATCGGCCGGATCACAATCTGCCCGTCCCGCACGACCGGACGGTCCTGAATGGCATGCATCCCCAGAATGCCCGACTGCGGCGTGTTCAGGATCGGCGTGGAGAGCAGAGACCCGAAAATCCCGCCATTCGTGATGGAGAACGTCCCATGCGACAGTTCCTCCAGCTTCAGCCCGCCCGTCCGCGCCCGCTTGCCATAATCGGCAATCCGGCGCTCAAGCTCGGCAAAACTCATCTGATCGGCATCATGCAGCACCGGCACCACAAGCCCGCGCTCTGTGCCCACCGCAATGCCCAGATTGACGAAGTCGCGATAAACGATTTCATCGCCTTCGATCTGCGCATTGATCGCCGGATAATCCTTCAGCGCGCCCACCACGGCCCGCGCGAAAAAGGACATGAAGCCCAGACGCGCACCGTCATGCTTTTTCTCGAACTCGTCCTTGTATTCCGCCCGCAGCGCCTTGGCAGCGGACATATCAATTTCGTTGAACGTCGTGAGAATGGCCGCCGTATTCTGCGCCGCCTTCAGATTCCGCGCGATCGTCTGACGCAGACGGCTCATGGGAACCCGACGCTCCCGTGCTTCATGTGAGGACAGCTTGGGGGCCGGTGGAACAGAGACAGGCTTCGGCGCTTCAGAAGCAGGAGACGTGACTCGCGCAGGGGATGCAACAGGCGCCGCGACAGGTTCCGGAGCCGCTGTCTTGAGAGCAGGAGCAGGTTCAGCAGCAGCAGCTTGAGGCACAGCCGGTGCCTCCGCCGTCTCGTCCACAGCCCCGAGCAGCCCGCCGATCTCGACTTCCGTCCCCACCGCCACACAGTCTTCCAGACGCCCGGCGGACGGCGCGGTCACTTCAACGCTGACCTTGTCCGTCTCCAGCTCCACGATGGTCTCGTCATGCTGCACATAGTCGCCGGAGTTTTTAAGCCACCGCGCGACAGTCGCAGTTGTCAGGCTTTCTCCAAGCGCCGGAACCCTGATTTCGACCGTCATGCTGCTTCCCTGTCTTGCGTCCCGCCGCGAAGCGGGGAAATGTCTGTGCCGTACCCCGGCACTCTGTCCGGAAAAGTTAAGAATGCAGGATACTGCATCTTCGTTCCCAGCGGGAGGCGGAACCATCCCCATCGCCGGACTTTGAAACCAAAACGCAGGAGGCCGCAATGTCCCACCCGCCCGACCGTCCTGAAATTCTGGACTCCGACCATCTTTCCGCTCGTACCCGCGAGATTCTGACATCGCGGCTTTCGGTCTCCACCACACAGCCACGCACCTTGTCCCTTCGGGCCTATGCCGTCCTCGATGCGCTGCTGCCCATCCTGCTCCCATTGGACGAAATCCTGCCTGCCAGTCCCGACATCGCCATGACAGCACGGATCGACGCCGCGCTCTCCGGCCCGCGTGACGGCTGGCGTTTCGCGGACCTCCCACCAGATGCCGAAGCCTGGGAATCCGCCCTCCTGACGCTCGACGATGCTGCCACCGAACAGCACGGACTCGCCTTCATTCATCTGGCCCCGGACCTGCGCGGCACCCTGCTCGATGCCGTCATGGACGGACAGATCGGCCTCGACCGTGCAGGACGCCTCACGGCATCCCAGATGAAACGCTGGTCCGGAGACCTGCGTGGCGAGGTCGTGGACTGCATCATGAGTGACCCGCGCATCCAGCAGGCGCTCGGCATTTCCTCCAGCCTCACCGGCGGCGACACCGTCTTTCAGGGCTTCACAAACGTCGGCCCCGACAGCCGCGAAAACTTCGAACCCAAAGCCACCGCCCCCCTTCTCCAGATGACAGACTCCAGCGAATGAGCAGCAGCACCCTCATGAAGACATTCGCCGAAACGGACATCGTCGATACCCTCATCATCGGCAGTGGTGCCGGTGGCGCGCCGCTGGCTGCAGAACTCGCCCGCAACGGCAAAAGCGTTGTGGTTCTGGAAGCCGGGCCCGCTTTCCCCGCCACGGGACACACGCCCGACGAAGTCGCCGCCCGCGAACTCTACTGGCTGCACGAACGCCTCTCCGCTGGCACAAACCCACAGGCTTTCGGCGGCAACAACAGCGGCACCGGCCTCGGCGGCTCTTTGCTGCATTACGGCGCCTTCATGCCCCGCATGGATGCCCGCGACTTCCACCTGCACACCGAAACCGGCAAAGGCGTGGACTGGCCTTTCGGTCTGGACGAACTGCTCCCCTATATCGAGCGCGTGGAATCCTTCATCGGCGTCTCAGGCCCCGCCCATTACCCGTGGGACCCCGAGCGCCGCTACGCCTATGCACCCCCGCCTGCCAATTCCGCCGCACTCAAGATGCGCGAAGGCTGTGACGCGCTCGGCCTGCGCCACGCGGACGGCCCCGCCGCCCTCATCACGCGCGATATCGAACAGCCGCATTTCGGCACCCGCCACGCCTGCGCAAACTGCGGGGCCTGCCATCAGGGCTGCCGCAACGGCGCCAAGTCAGGCACGGACAACACATGGCTCCCCATGGCCGCCGCCTATGGTGCGGAACTCCGCCCCGGCTGCTTCGCCCATACGATCGAACGCGACAGTTCAGGCCGCGTGACCGGCGTGGTCTATCGCCAGAACGGCGTCGAACACCGCCAGAAATGCGCGACACTCGTCCTCGCCGCCGGTGCCGTCGAAACCCCGCGCCTGCTCCTGACCAACGGCCTCGCCAACAGCTCCGGCCAGGTCGGCCAGAACTACATGACCCATGTCTCCACACAGGTCTGGGGCGAGTTCGACGAAGACATCCGCCCCAATCGTGGCTATCCGTCCCTCACCATCACCGAAGACATGATGCGCCCCAAAGACGCGGATTTCGTCGGCGGCTACCTCGTGCAGTCACTGGGCATGATGCCCGCAACATGGGGCCAGAACCTCGCCCGCAGCACCACAACACGCGGTCCAGCCTTCGCCCGCGCGCTGGCCGGATACAACCGCTCCGCCGGTATGGGCATCAACGGCGAATGCCTGCCCCGCCCCGAAAACCGTGTTACGCTTTCGGACGAAAAAGACGCTTTCGGCATCCCCAAACCGCTGATCGAACATTCTTACGGCCCCAATGAATGGGCCATGCACCACCATGCCGCCCGCCTGCTGACGCAGATGTGGGAAGCCGTCGGCGCAAAGGATATCCGCGTCATCGACCGCGCCGCCCACATGATCGGCACCTGCCGTATGGGCACGGACGCCGACAGCAATGTCGTCAATCCGGTCGGCCGCAGTTTCGATATCGACAATCTGTGGATCTCCGATCACTCGATCTTCCCCAGCGCCGCCGCCGCCAACCCGGCTCTGGCCATCATGGCGCTCTCCCTGCGCACCGCGGAGGCCATGCTGAAGACCTGACCCGCAGGAAACTGACATAGATCAAAGTGATCCGGAGCATGCTCAGCAGTCTTGACACTGCTTCGCGCGCTCCGGTAAGCGAAGGACGACTTTATCGGTGACGTCTTGTCACCCGGTCTCCCTTTCCTTACGGATGCTTCCTGCTTCCATCGTCCTGCGAAATCCTTACAGATCACCGCCTGACACAAGCAGTCCCCGTCCAGTGGCCCCGCCTTCTGTACGGTCGCGCATCCCTCCCCCTATCAGGTCTGCCACTACCGGCACATCAAGGCGCGTCTTTCATGCATCTTGCCGAACTCAAGAAAAAATCCCCAGCCGACCTTCTGGATTATGCAGAGGAACTGGAGATCGAGAACGTCTCGTCCATGCGCAAGCAGGACATCATGTTCGCCATTCTCAAGACCCTTGCCGAGCGCGATCAGGCGATCTACGGCGAAGGAACGCTCGAAATCCTGCCGGACGGCTTCGGTTTCCTGCGCAGCCCGGAAGCCAACTACCTTCCCGGTCCCGACGACATCTACATTTCTCCCACCCAGGTCCGCCGCTTCGGCCTGCGCCCGGGTGACACGGTTGAAGGCCAGATCCGCGCCCCGCGCGACGGCGAGCGCTATTTCGCGCTGCTGAAGGTCAACACCATCAATTTCGAGGCTCCGGAAACCGTCCGGACCCGCATCAACTTCGACAACCTCACGCCGCTCTACCCCGAGCGTCGCCTGAAGATGGAAGTCGAACAGTCCGAACCCGCCCCCACGGAAAACCACCGCAGCAAGGGCAAGAAAGACCAGCGCGACTACACCCCGCGCGTGATCGATCTGGTGACGCCGATCGGCATGGGCCAGCGCGCCCTGATCGTCGCCCCGCCCCGCACCGGCAAGACCGTGATGCTCCAGAGCATCGCCGCCTCCATCTCCGCCAACCATCCCGAAGTGTTCCTGATCGTCCTGCTGATCGACGAACGCCCGGAAGAAGTGACGGACATGGCACGCTCGGTTCGCGGCGAAGTCGTTTCCTCCACCTTCGACGAACCGGCAACCCGCCACGTCCAGGTAACGGAAATGGTGCTGGAAAAGGCCAAGCGCCTCGTCGAGCACAAGCGCGACGTGGTCATCCTGCTGGATTCCATCACCCGTCTCGCCCGCGCCTACAACACCGTCGTCCCCTCCTCGGGCAAGGTGCTGACCGGCGGTGTGGACGCCAACGCCCTGCAGCGCCCCAAGCGCTTCTTCGGCGCTGCGCGTAATATCGAAGAAGGCGGCTCGCTCACGATCATCGCAACAGCCCTGATCGACACGGGCTCGCGCATGGACGAAGTCATTTTCGAAGAGTTCAAGGGCACCGGTAACGCCGAACTCATCCTGGACCGCAAGCTGGCCGACAAGCGCACCTTCCCCGCTATCGACATCACCAAGTCGGGCACGCGTAAGGAAGAACTGCTGGTCGATCGCGCCGAACTATCCAAGATGTGGGTCCTGCGCCGCATCCTCGCCCCGATGGGCACGATGGACGCCATGGACTTCCTGCTGGACAAGCTGAAATACAGCAAATCCAATCAGGACTTCTTCGACGCCATGAACAACTGATCCCGGATCAGCATGGTTGACATGGAAAAGGGGAGCTCCGGCTCCCCTTTTTTGTTGTCCAGTCTATCGGAATATCGAAAGAGGCCGTTCGTTACAGCACACCTTCCAGATGCAGCATGGCATGCTTGTCCGCGATGCCTCCCAGCCCCGAATATCCGCCCAGCCCTGCACGCCCGACAACACGGTGGCAGGGGATCAGGATCGGAATCGGATTCGCCCCGACCGCCCCGCCCACAGACCGGGGAGATCCTCCGACCTCGGCCGCGATATCCGCGTAAGTCCGCGTCTTGCCATAGGGAATCCGACGCAGCGCATCCCAGACCTTCTGGCGATACGGAGTCCCGTAAGGGCGATAGGGCAGCGTGTCGAAATCGACCGATTCCCCGTCAAAATAGCGCTCCAGAAGGTCGCGGGCTTTCAGAAGGAGTGGAGTCTCCTCCTGATCGCGCCCCCAACCCCAGTCCAGAGCGACGATCTGGCCCTCATCTTCACTGATGGTAAGGGCCCCGAAAGGTGAGTGGCAGGATAGCTGTGGCATGAACGACACGGTGCCCGAGCCGCTCAAAACCGTCAATCCGGCAGTATTGCCATTATGCTGAGACTTTTAAGCTATGCAATTTAAGCATATTGGAGAACTCCGATATGCATAATAAACATACAGGACTGCATCTGTAGGCTTTCAGCAATATTCTGTAATGTGTTGGAAAACTGCCCTTTTTTGTATCAGAAACGAGACAGGAAGTTTTCCGAAACGCCTGTGTAATTATCCAGTGAGCCACATCGCAGCCTGTTTTGCAGCTTTCCCCTCCCTCCCTCACGGAAACGTCAGAAGCCGTGTTTGTCTTAAGCAATAAAATAGGGTCAGTAAGTTCTCATGCTAACGGTGTCTGGTACTGATCGTTGGGTTGAGAGGGCAGGAATGTTTCCTGCACCTTTCAAGACTACAGAGGTCCAGAATATCGCAGTGGAAACAGTCTTTACAAAAAGGACAGTTGGATCATGACTTCTGGTCTACTGACGCCGATCAAGGTTACGAAAAAGCGCCTTCTCAGCTGCGCTGCCGTATTGGCGCTCTCAGCAGCTGTACCTGTCGCTTTTGCGCAGGAAGATACGGGCGCAGCAATTACAAGCGCCGACAGCGGTGGCAATGCCGGAAACTGGATGTCCTACGGACGGACCTATTCCGAGCAGCGTTTCAGCCCGCTCGACCAGATCAACAAGGACAATGTCGGCAAGCTGAAGCTCGCCTGGCACTATGATCTGGATACGAACCGCGGTCAGGAAGGCACTCCCTTGATCGTTAATGGCGTCATGTACGCCACGACCAACTGGAGCAAGATGAAGGCGCTGGATGCAGCGACCGGCAAGCTCCTGTGGGCCTACGATCCCAAGGTTCCGGGCAACATCGCCGATCGCGGCTGCTGTGATTCCGTCAACCGCGGCGCTGCCTACTGGAACGGCAAAGTCTATTTCGGCACGTTCGACGGACGCCTGATCGCCCTCGACGCCAAGACCGGCAAGCTGGTCTGGAGCGTTTACACGATCCCCAAGGAAGCCCAACTCGGCCACCAGCGCTCCTATACGGTTGACGGCGCACCGCGCATCGCCAAGGGCCGCGTCATCATCGGCAACGGCGGCGCCGAATTTGGTGCCCGTGGCTTCGTGACGGCCTATGACGCCGAAACCGGCAAGGTGGACTGGCGCTTCTTCACGGTTCCAAACCCCGACAACAAGCCCGACGGCGCAGCCTCCGACGACGTCCTGATGTCCAAGGCCTATCCGACCTGGGGCAAGGGCGGAGCCTGGAAGCAGCAGGGCGGCGGCGGTACCGTCTGGGATTCGCTCGTTTATGACCCCGTGACGGACCTCGTCTATCTCGGCGTCGGCAACGGCTCGCCCTGGAACTACAAGTTCCGCTCCGAAGGCAAGGGTAACAACCTCTTCCTCGGCAGCATCGTCGCGATCAACCCGGATACCGGCAAATACGTCTGGCATTTCCAGGAAACGCCGATGGACCAGTGGGATTACACCTCGGTCCAGCAGATCATGACGCTCGACATGCCGGTCAACGGCGAAATGCGCCATGTGATCGTCCATGCCCCGAAGAACGGCTTCTTCTACATCATCGATGCGAAGACCGGAAAATTCATCTCCGGCAAGCCCTACACCTACGAAAACTGGGCAACAGGTCTGGACCCCGTCACCGGCCGTCCGAACTATGTGCCTGACGCCCTGTGGACCCTGACCGGCAAGCCCTGGTACGGTATTCCGGGTGATCTGGGTGGCCATAACTTCGCCTCCATGGCCTACAGCCCCCAGACGAAGCTGGTCTATATCCCCGCACAGCAGGTTCCGTTCGTCTATGATCCGCAGAAGGGTGGCTTCAAAGCCCACCACGACAGCTGGAATCTCGGACTGGACATGAACAAGATCGGCCTGATTGACGATTCCGATCCGCAGCACAAAGCCGACAAGGCCCAGTTCCTGAAGGACCTGAAGGGCTGGCTCTTGGCCTGGGATCCGGTAAAGCAGCAGGCAGCCTTCACGGTTGACCACAAGGGTCCGTGGAACGGTGGTCTGCTCGCAACGGGTGGCGGCCTTCTCTTCCAGGGTCTCGCAACCGGTGATTTCCATGCCTATGACGCGACGAACGGCAAGGATCTCTTCAGCTTCCCGGCACAGAGCGCCATCATCGCGCCTCCTGTGACCTACACCGCCAACGGCAAGCAGTATGTTGCAGTTGAAGTGGGCTGGGGTGGCATCTATCCGTTCTTCCTCGGTGGTGTGGCCCGGACATCCGGCTGGACCGTCAACCACTCCCGGGTGATCGCTTTCTCGCTGGATGGCACGGACAAGCTCCCGCCGAAGAACGAACTTGGCTTCCTGCCGGTCAAACCGCCAGTAAAATGGGATGAAGCCCGTACGAAGAACGGCTATTTCCAGTTCCAGACATATTGCGCTGCCTGCCACGGCGACAACGGCATCTCGGGTGGCGTTCTGCCTGACCTGCGGTGGTCCGGTGCAATCCGCGGAGATGAGAAGTTCTACAAGCTCGTCGCCAAGGGCGCTCTGACCGCCTACGGCATGGATCGCTTCGACACGTCCATGTCTGCGGCCGAGATTGAAGACATCCGCAACTACCTCGTGAAGCGGTCCAACGAGTCCTATGAGGACGAAGTGAAAGCCCGCGACAACAAGCAGGGCGTCCCCAACGACCAGTTCCTCAACGTACCCCAGGGTCCGGTTGAGCCTGCAACGGCGGACCATCCGTAACGGGCAACCGTTACGGTAAAAGGAGGCACGTGACATGCTCAATGCATCAATTCGCGACAGGCTGGTATCTGAGATGAAACAGGGATGGAAATTCGCGGCCGCTATCGGCCTCATGGCGGTGTCGTTCGGCGCCGCCCATGCCCAGGACGCTGACGAAGCACTGATGAAGCGTGGCGAATATGTCGCCCGCCTGTCAGACTGCATCGCCTGCCATACGGCTCTGCACGGACAGCCCTACGCGGGCGGTCTGGAAATCAAGAGCCCGATCGGCACGATCTATTCGACCAACATCACGCCGGACCCGGAACACGGGATCGGCAACTACACCCTTGAGGACTTCACGAAGGCCATCCGCAAGGGTATCCGCAAGGATGGTGCAACGCTTTACCCGGCGATGCCCTATCCCGAATTCGCGCGTCTGTCCGACGAAGATATCCGTTCGATGTATGCGTACTTCATGCATGGCGTGAAGCCGGTTGCCGTTGCCAACAAAGCACCGGACATCAGCTGGCCGCTCTCCATGCGCTGGCCGCTGGCAGTCTGGCGCGCCATGTTCGTTCCGAGCATGACGCCGGGCGAAGACAAGAGCATCAGCAACCCCGAAGTCGCCCGTGGTGAATACCTCGTCGATGGTCCGGGTCATTGCGGCGAATGTCATACGCCCCGCGGTTTCGCAATGCAGCTCAAGGCTTACGGAACGAGCGGCGGAAACGTCTATCTGTCCGGCGGTGCACCGATCGACAACTGGATTGCCCCGAGCCTGCGCAGCAACAGCGACACGGGTCTGGGTCGCTGGTCTGAAGATGACATCGTCACCTTCCTCAAGAGCGGCCGTATCGACCACTCCGCCGTCTTCGGTGGCATGGCCGACGTGGTGGCCTACAGCACGCAGCATTGGACAGACGACGATCTGCGCGCCACAGCCAAGTACCTCAAGAGCATGCCGGCCGTTCCGGAAGGCAATAACCTCGGCCAGGATGACGGTCAGACGACCGCCCTGCTGGACAAGGGTGCCCAAGGCAATGCCGGTGCAGAAGTCTATCTGCACAACTGCGCCATCTGCCACATGAACGATGGTTCGGGCGTCAACCGCATGTTCCCGCCGCTGGCAGGCAACCCGGTCGTCATCACTGATGATCCGACGTCGCTCGCCAATGTCGTGGCCTTCGGCGGCATCCTGCCTCCGACCAACACTGCACCGTCCGCTGTTGCGATGCCCGGCTTCAAGGAACACCTCTCCGACCAGCAGATGGCGGATGTCGTGAACTTCATGCGCAAGGGCTGGGGCAACAAGGCACCGGGAACCGTGTCCGCTGCCGACATCCAGAAGCTGCGCACGACCGGAGCACCGGTTTCCACAGCGGGCTGGAACGTCTCCAGCCGCGGATGGATGGCCTACATGCCGCAGCCTTACGGCGAAGGCTGGACCTTCTCTCCGCAGACCCACACGGGCGTGGACAACGCACAGTAAGCGTTTCCCACTCTCTGAAAGTCTGAACAAAAGGGCGGATCGGAAACGATCCGCCCTTTTTTCATGCCCGCACGCCGCTCATTGCAGCCTAACCATTTTCACCACAGGGCCTCCTGCACTACATAGAACCTCATGACGCGCTCCTCCCTCCCGGACCACACCCCGCAGGTCATTTTCGCACTGGCAACCGGCCCCTCCCGTGCCGCCATCGCGATCATGCGCGCCAGCGGCCCCGGCAGCGATACAATCCTGCGCGCCCTCTGTAACGGACATCTCCCCGAACCGCGCCGCGCCAGCCTGCGCACCCTGCGCCATAACGCAGAGGTGCTCGACCATGCCGTCGCCCTCTGGCTCCCCGGCCCGAATTCCTACACCGGGGAAGACGGGTTCGAACTTCACCTCCATGCCGGTCCCGCAATCATCGCCCGCGTCGCCGATGCCCTGACCGATCTCGGAGCACGCCCCGCCGAACCCGGCGAATTCACCCGCCGTGCCGTCCAAAAAGGGCGGCTGGACCTGCTTCAGGCCGAAGCCATCGCGGACCTCGTGGACGCCGAAACCGAAAGCCAGCGCAAACAGGCCCTGCGTCAGGCTGATGGCGCCCTGAGCCGCCTGTACGACAACTGGGCACAACGCCTGCGCCTCGTCCTCGCCCATCAGGAAGCCCTGATTGATTTCCCGGACGAAGACCTCCCTCAGGACGTGGAAGACGGACTGGTCGAAGAACTCTCAAAGCTCCAGACCGAAATGTCTGCCCATCTACAGGACAATCGCGGCGAACTCCTGCGTCAGGGCCTCACCGTCGTGATAGCAGGAGCGCCGAATGTCGGAAAATCCAGTCTTCTCAATGCGTTATCCGGAACAGATGCCGCAATCGTCACGCATCGTGCAGGCACGACCCGCGATGCCATCGCACTGGACTGGATTCTGGACGGCATCCGTCTCCGCCTGATCGACACGGCGGGTCTGCGGGAGACGGAAGACGAAATCGAAGCCGAAGGCATTCGCCGCGCATTGTTTCACGTGAAACAGGCAGATGTCGTGCTGCATCTGATCGGCCCGGGAGAGAGCCTTGAGTCTCTCTCCGGACAGGAAATTCCCATCCGGACGAAAATCGACATCGCACCAGCCCCATCCGGCATGTTAGGGATCAGCACGCAGTCCAGCGAAGGACTTGATGCGCTGCGTCAGGTTCTGTCCGAACGGGTGTCCGAACTCATGGCCGGTTCAGCCGCGCCTCCTCTGACCCGCGCCAGACACCGCGCCGGAATCCAGGAGGCCGCAACCCATCTGGAACATGCCCGGACCGCGACATGGCCGGAACTGCGGGGCGAGGAACTCCGGCTGTCCATGCTGGCTCTCGGGCGTCTGACCGGGCGTGTTGATGTTGAATCCCTGCTCGATGCAATTTTCGGGCAGTTCTGTATCGGGAAGTAGGTTGTGAGCGATTTCGACGTCATCGTGATCGGCGGCGGTCATGCCGGATGTGAAGCTGCAGCGGCAGCGGCCCGTTTCGGCGCGCGCACCCTGCTGCTCACCCATCGGCTTGAAACGATCGGCGCCATGTCCTGCAACCCGGCCATCGGCGGGATCGGCAAGGGCCACCTCGTGCGCGAAATCGACGCGCTCGACGGCCTGATGGGCAAAGCCGCAGACCGCGCAGGCATCCACTTCAAACTGCTCAACCGCTCCAAGGGCCCAGCCGTTCACGGCCCCCGCGCCCAGGCCGACCGCTCGCTCTATCGCGCCGCCATTCAGGATCTTCTGGCCGCAACCCCCAACCTGACGATCCGCGAAGGCGCTGCCGGAGACCTGATCGAAGAGAACGGCCGCATCACCGGCGTCATCTGCGAAGACGGCCGCGAGTTCCGTTGCGGTGCCGTCGTGCTGACCGCCGGAACCTTCCTGCGCGGCGTCATCCATGTCGGCCACACCCAGACAGACGCCGGACGCATCGGCGAAGCTCCGGCAAAGCGTCTGGGCGAACGGCTCTATGCGCTCGGCTTCCAGATGGGCCGCCTCAAGACCGGCACACCGCCGCGTCTGGCCAAGGACAGCATCGATTGGGAAAACCTCCCGGCCGATCCGGGCGATGCCGAGCCCGAGGCCTTCAGCCCCATGACGACGGCCATCACCAACCCGCAGGTCGTCTGCCGCATCACCCAGACCACCGCCGAAACCCACAGGATCATCAACGAGAACCTGCACCGTTCGGCCATGTATGGCGGGGCCATCGCCGGACGCGGCCCACGCTACTGCCCATCCATCGAGGACAAGGTCGTCCGCTTCGCCGACCGTACCTCGCATCAGGTCTTTCTCGAACCCGAAGCCCTGCCCGGCAATCCGGGCGGCGATCTGGTCTACCCCAACGGCATCAGCACCAGCCTGCCCGCCGATGTGCAGGCCGCGATGATCGCCACCATGCCGGGTCTGGAAAACGCCCGCATCGTCACGGCTGGCTATGCCGTCGAATATGATTACGTGGACCCACGCGAGCTTCTGCCCTCCCTGCAACTGCGCCGCCTGCCGGGCCTGTATCTGGCCGGACAGATCAATGGCACGACCGGTTATGAAGAAGCCGGCGCGCAGGGCCTCCTCGCAGGCCTGAACGCCGCCCGCGCCACAGCTGGAAACGAGGCCCTCACGCTGGATCGCAGTGACGCCTATCTCGGTGTCATGATCGACGACCTGACGCTGCACGGCATCAGCGAACCCTATCGCATGTTCACGTCCCGCGCCGAGTATCGCCTCACCCTGCGCGCCGACAACGCTGACCTGCGCCTGACGCCCAAAGGCATCGCCGCAGGCTGCGTCCTCTCCGAACGCGAAGCCGCTTTCACCGCTCAGAAAGCCGAACTCGACGCCGCCGTGGCCCGCGCCGCCGGAACAACCTTCCTGCCGCAGGCCCTCCGCGACGTCGGTTTCGAAGTCTCTCTGGACGGTCGCCGGCGCACGGTTCTGGACGTCCTCGCCAGCAATGGCGACCACACGATCTTGAACGCTCTGGCCCCGTGGTTCGCCGAACTTCCTCTGCGTGTGCGTCGTCATGTCGAGACGGAAGCCCGCTATGGCGGCTATCTTCACCGACAGGATCGTGAAATTCGACAGCTCGCATCGGAAAGTGCCATCGCCCTTCCGGCCGATCTGGATTACACTGCCATCGGCGGCCTGAGCAGCGAAATGCGCGAGCGTTTTTCCCAGGCCCGCCCGACCAGTTTCGCCGCAGCACAGCGCGTGCGCGGGGTCACACCTGCCGCGTTGGTCGCCCTGCTGGCCCATGTAAGGACCCTGTCATGACCACCGTTTCACGTGAAACACACGAAAGGCTGGAGCGCTTCGCCGACCTGCTCGTGCAGTGGAACGCAAAAATCAATCTCGTCAGTCCGCGGGACATCGCCCAGCTCTGGCCCCGCCATATCGAGGACAGCCTCCAGCTCGCCGAGCTGATCCCCGAAGGTGCCACCATTACCGATCTGGGATCGGGCGGCGGTTTTCCGGGCATCATTCTGGCCATCGCCACAGGCAATCCGGTCACGCTGATCGAATCGGACCAGCGCAAATGCGCCTTCCTGCGGGAAGCCGGACGCATCTGCGACACGAAGGTCACAGTCATCGCCAAGCGTATCGAAGCCGCCAGCCCCCTTCCGGCCGACATCATCACGGCCCGGGCGCTGGCCCCCCTCAACAGGCTCCTGGACTGGGCGCGGCCATTGCTGAAAGAAGACGGGTTCTGCCTGTTTCTGAAAGGTCAGAAGGCACAGGTCGAGTTGACCGAGGCAAGCGCCGACTGGCACATGAGCCACACCATTGTTCCCAGCCGCACCGACCCCGGCGGAGCCATCATCAAGGTCAGTGATTTCAAGCGTGTCGTCTAAAACCGAATCCCCCACCACCCGAATCATTGCCGTCACCAACCAGAAGGGAGGCGTCGGCAAGACCACCACCACCATCAATCTGGCCGCAGGTCTGGCCCGTCAGGGGCAACGCGTCCTGCTCGTGGATCTGGACCCGCAGGGTAACGCCTCCACCGGTCTGGGCATCGATTATGACCAGCGCAACACCGGCACTTACGCCGCGCTGATGGTGGAAGCCGAACCCCACGCCCTGCCCCAGCCGACCGCGTTCGAGAATCTCTCGATCATCACGGCCAACAACGAACTGGCTGGCGCAGAACTTGAAATGATCGGGGATGAACGCCGCGAATACCGCCTGCGCGACGCCCTGCATGCCCTGCAAGGCGATTACGACACGATCCTGATCGACTGCCCGCCAAGCCTCGGCCTGCTGACGCTCAACGCACTGGTGGCGTCCGACAGCGTGATCGTGCCGCTACAATGCGAGTTCTTTGCGCTCGAAGGCATCAGCCAGCTCGTCCGCACCATCGACCGCGTCCGCCGCGCCTTCAACGCCGACCTGCATCTCGAAGGCATCATCCTGACGATGTACGACCGGCGCAACAACCTGTCCGAACTCGTGGCGCAGGATGCGCGCGGCTTCTTTGGCGATCAGGTGTTCGAGACGATCATTCCGCGCAACATCCGCATTTCCGAAGCCCAGAGCCATGGCTCTCCGGTGCTGGATTACGACGCCCGCTCCACAGGCGCCATCGCCTATCTGGCACTGGCGGACGAGCTGATCAAACGCAACAAGAACAAGACAAAGGCGTAACCGGCGATGGCCAAAAAGGACAGTTCTCCGCGTCTTGGTCGCGGCCTCGCAGCCCTTCTGGGCGATCAGGCGCCGCAACTGGCCCGCGCCACACGCGCAAACGCCCAGCCGCAGCAGCATTCGTCCCTGCCCGTGGATGTTCTGGCCCCAAGCCCCTTCCAGCCGCGACAGGACATGAACCCCGAGCGCCTGTCCGAACTGGCCGACTCCATCCGCTCACGCGGCGTGCTGCAACCCCTGCTCGTCCGCCCCGATCCGGAAAAACCGGGTCATTACCAGATCATCGCCGGTGAACGCCGCTGGCGCGCCTCACAGCTCGCAGGCCTGCACAGCGTTCCCGTCCATATCCGCGAACTGGACGACACGGACGCGATGGCCGCTGCCTTGGTCGAGAACCTCCAGCGTGCGGATCTCAACCCGATCGAAGAAGCCGAAGGCCTGCAACGCCTCGTCATGGACTATACCCTGACGCAGGAAGAACTGGCCGGTGCCGTCGGCAAGTCCCGCCCGCACATCACCAACACCATGCGCCTGCTGAACCTGCCGCCGGAAGTCCGCGCGTATGTCCGCAACGGCGACCTCACAGCCGGTCACGCCCGCGCCCTGCTCACCCATCCCGATCCGGTCGCTGCCGCCAAGCTCGTCATCGCTCGCGGCCTGAACGTCCGCCAGACGGAAGCCCTCACCAGCGGCAAAGAGACCACCACCCCGGCCAAAAAGGCGCGGGACGCGGAAATCCTCCAGATCGAAAACGACCTCTCTTCCCGCCTCGGCCTGAAAGTCCATATTTCCTATAATGGCAAAAAGGGCGGCTCCCTGAAGATCGACTATACGTCCCTGGAGCAGTTCGAAAGCGTCATGCGCCTCCTCAACCGTAAATAAGGCCCTGAAAAACAAGGTTTTTCTTCTTTTTCAGACCAGACGCGAAGAAAAGAAGAAAAACCTCTTGCAGCTTCCCGCAAAATCCCGCTATAAGCCGCTCCACCGGTAGACGGGCCATGGGCACATAGCTCAGTTGGTAGAGCAGCTGACTCTTAATCAGCGGGTCCAAGGTTCGAGCCCTTGTGTGCCCACCATGCCCGTCTCCGGTTATTTTCCAAAAATTCTATCTTGATCTGCTAAAGCCCGCTCCGGGTCTTTTCGCGTGTCTGGACAGTCCCTGAAATCCAGAGACTGCCCCGCAAACTCAACCCCGGAAATCCGGCAGTTCGTTGACCGTCACGACACGCCACAGGCAGTCAATACGCTCCAGGATGGTGATGGACAGGTTCTGGATCGAAAACCGCAGGGCCGTATCGGGGTGAACGCCCAGCGCATGCGCCAGCGCCGCGCGGATGGCCCCCCCATGACTGACGACAACCATGTCTTCGCCTTCATGGGCATTCGCCAGATCGTCAAGCCCATGCGCCACACGCGCACAGACATCCAGCATGCTCTCCCCGCCCGGCGGCAGTTCACACGCGGAAATGGACCAGAACGGATTGGGCGGCAGACGCAGCAGAGACATGAACTCCGTGTGCGGCGTTCCATGCCATTCCCCGATCGACTGCTCGATGAAACGGCCGTCAATCGTCACATCCTGCGAAAACGCCCCTGCCTTACGGATCTCGCTTGCAGTGTCACGCGCGCGCTGGAGCGGCGAACTATACCACAATGCCTCGGTCGGCAGACGCCGCGCCAGCGTGGCATAACCACCCTGCTGGCTCGCCATCGCTTCCCGGCACAGCGGCACGTCAAGCGCCCCATACATCGTCTTGCGCGCACTGGCTTCCACGACCGCATGGCGGATCAGCCAGAACCGGGTGACGCCCTTCGGCAGTTCCGGCGTATCAAGAAAATGCCCGTGCGGGACCGCTTTATCTGTCTGGGTCATGCTAATGGGGCGTAACGGGGGACGGGGTTCGCGTCCAGCAGAACATCCCAGTGCTTCAGGATCAGTTCCAGTTTTCCAAGCACCCGGCGCGCATCCGTACATTCACGCTGCAACCGGCGCTCTTCGTCCAGCCCTTCATGCGACGGCTCTCCCGAAACCAGCCGCGCGCCCGCACACAAACGCAGCGCACCCGCTGGCCCCTCCAGCATCGGATGCGGCACCGGCACGGGCTGCCCGAGCACACAGAGCAGACTGCCCTCCCCGTCTGCCACCCAGGGCGACAGATCCGCATTCAGCCAGCGATGCAGCCGTCGCGCATCTTCCAGCGCAAGAGGCTCGCTGGGAGCATGTGGGTCCTGCACCAAAAACGACAGGATGGTCGGAACCGCATCCCAACGCCCGTCATCGAAAGGTGTGCCCATGGGCAGCATGGTCAGCACAGGACGGGCGCGCACCATAGCAACGGCCTCCGTCATGAACCGGGTCAGGCGACCGCGAATAACCGGATCGGGCAGTGCAAACAGCGCATCCATTTCGGCCAGCGCCGCATACCAGCGCAGGGCCAACCCGATATTGTGACCGTCATTGAGCGCCGAAACATCCGCACCTTCCGGCCACTCATCGCGGTTGCCATAGGCCCGCAATCCCTTCGGAAGCGACAGGGACGGCAGACGATTACGAATTTCGGGAGGGAGAAGAATGGCCCCGCAGAAAGGCGGGCCAGTAAAGAACTTGGAGCCGGTCACCATGACGATGATCCCCCGCTCCACCCAGTCCGCCACCCGCGACGGACTCAACCGCGCCTGACAGACATCGATAACGACGCTGAGCTGATCGCCCAGCTCGGTACACAATTCCCAGACAAGATCCATGTCAGGTGCCGCAAGCCCGGTCTTGGACTGATCCAACCGATGCAGCAGCACATGACGCCCCTCAGCCGCTTCGCGTCGCACAAGGGCCGCACATTGCGCGTTGATCTCCGCAACGGGCCGCGCCGTGCCATCAGCCGCACGGATATCGACACCAATCAGCCGCGTTTCCGGCGAAAATCCTTCAATTACCTCGCCCTTGCCCACCAGCGTGGAGCAGGCACTGTCCGTCGCGAAATGCCGTCCACAGGCCGCCAGCGGCACGCCACTACCCGTTTCATCGGGCGCCAGAAGAATAGACGTGACCGGGCGCTCCGTTCCGGCCGCCACAAGCGCCAGAACCGCCAGTTCGCAATCCGTCCCGGATGCGGACAGCAGAACCGCATCTTCTGACAGACCATAGTGCGCACCAATCAATGCACGGGCCCGGCGCACAACACCTTCTTGCACCACATCCGGGTCCTGCTTGGCGAGCAGCGCACTCATCATGGCGCGTCGGGCGGATTCTGCCCCACCAAAACCACGCGCAGACAACGAAGACGCCGTCGATGACCCGAAAGTGATCGCCCAGGGACGGGGACGATGGGAGCTGGAATAACGGTTCAGCCCGGTATGCGGATCAACAGCCAGCCGGGAATCCCCGCCGCCGCTCATCAGGCTCTCGGCCGGTGCCAGAACGTGCCACAACCGGGTCAGAACCCCTTGCAGACGCTCGGCCTCAGGCTGCGTAAAAGGCGGCAGATCTGGCAGAAACGCACTCAGTGTCTCCCAGCTCTGCAACAGGGAAGACACTTCCGGCACACCGTCGCTGAAAACCGCAAGCCAGGACGGAAGCGGCGCGACATCCCCCGTATCGAGCGCATGAAACAGCGCCGCCACACGCGCTGCCGCAAAACTGGCCAGAAACGGATTGGCGCCGGGCTCCAGCAACCGCATGAGTTCAATGGCATGGCGCAGGAAGGTCGGCGCAAGACGCGGCGCTTCAAGACATAATCCACCCAGCTTGAGCGTCGCCGTGGACAGGCAGAAAGGCTGCCCCGGCACCAGTTCTCCCTCAATCCGGAACGGAAGCGGCAGTGACACGTCCAGGATCGGAACCAGTCCGTCCGCAATCACCCGCAGATCGGGCCGCTCCAGAACATCCGTCAGGGAGCGTGTCAAAGTATCAGCCAGCATGCCTGCCTCTCCTGCCTCCGCACGACAGTGGGATTAGACCATCAGCCCTGCCAGCGCGAGAGGCGAAAGCCGTCTTCAAAATCATACATATGATGTTACAGAGAATGTCGCAGCGTTATTTGCGCTGTTCCAACAACACTGTAAGATAAAATTACTCTGCAGGGGTTCAGACCCTGATTTTAACCAAGAGGTTCAAATGCGGATTTTGCTGACAGGCGGTTGCGGCTTCATAGGATCGGCCGTTATACGCCATCTGATCCGGAACACGGACCACTCGGTCCTGAATGTTGACTGCATGACTTATGCAGCCTCGGAAGACACCGTCAGCGAAGTCGCAGACGATCCCCGCTACTCCCACGCCCGTGCAAATATTGTGAACGGCGTGGAAATGCAGCGCCTGTTCGAGGAATACCGCCCCGACGCCGTGATGCATCTCGCGGCCGAAAGCCATGTGGACCGCTCCATCGACGGCCCCGGGATTTTCATCCAGACGAACGTCGTCGGAACCTATTCCCTGCTCGAAGCCGCCCGCAAATACTGGAACACGCTGGGAGACGCCGAAAAGAAGGCCTTCCGCTTCCACCATATTTCCACAGACGAAGTCTTCGGCCATCTGGAGCCGAACGATCCCCCGTTCACGGAAACCACACCCTACGATCCCCGCAGCCCGTACTCGGCCTCCAAGGCATCGTCCGACCATCTGGTCCGCGCCTGGTTCCACACCTACGGCCTGCCAACCTTCGTGACCAACACCACCAATAATTACGGCATCTGGCATTTCCCGGAAAAACTGATCCCGCTGGTCACGATCAATGCGATCGAAGGCCGCGATCTTCCGGTTTATGGCAAGGGCGAAAACGTCCGCGACTGGCTGTTCGTCGAAGACCACGCCGAAGCTTTGGTCAAGGCGGTCGAAACCGGCAAACCGGGCGAAACCTATGCCATCGGTGCCCGCCAGCCCCGCACCAATCTTGAAGTCGTCAAGAAGATCTGCGCCGTCCTCGATGAGCTTCAGCCCGATCCGGCTGGCCCGCGCGAGCGTCTGATCCGCTTCGTCACCGACCGCCCCGGCCATGATTTCCGCTACGAGATCGATCCGTCCCACGCCGAGAAGGAACTCGACTGGAAAGCGACGCACGATTTCGAAAGCGGCATCCGCAAGACGGTTCAGTGGTATCTCGACAACCGCGCCTGGTGGGAAGGAATCCGCTCCAAGCGCTATACAGGCCAGAGACTGGGAGCCAGCAAATGAGCACCATCGAGACCAAACCCATGAAGGGCATCATCCTCGCCGGCGGTTCGGGCACACGCCTGTATCCGATGACGATGGCATCCTCCAAGCAGTTGCTGCCGGTCTATGACAAGCCGATGATCTACTATCCCCTTTCCACGCTGATGCTGGCGGGAATCCGGGACATCATGATCATCACCACGCCGCATGACATGCCGCAGTTCCAGCGCCTGCTGGGCGATGGTTCACAGTTCGGCGTCACCTTCGAATACCGCGTCCAGCCCACGCCAGACGGTCTGGCACAGGCGTTCCTGATCGCCGAAGACTGGATTCAGGGTTCACCCTGCGCGCTCGCGCTGGGCGACAACCTGATTTTCTCCGAACATCTCGGCGTCCTGCTGCGTGCGGCCTCCAACCGCCCCGAAGGTGCCACCGTCTTCGCCTATCAGGTCCGCGATCCGGAGCGTTACGGCGTGGTCTCCTTCGACGAGAGCGGCATCGCTCTCAAGGTCGAGGAAAAGCCGACCCACCCCGAATCCCACTGGGCCATCACGGGCCTGTATTTCTACGATCACCGCGTCGTAGATTTCGCCAAGAAGGTGAAGCCAAGCCCGCGTGGCGAACTGGAAATCACCGACCTCAACCGCATGTATCTCGAAGAAGGCACCCTTCAGGTGGACCGTCTGGGTCGCGGCTGCGCATGGCTCGATGCCGGTATGCCCGACAGCCTGATGCAGGCCGGAACCTTCGTACAGACCATCCAGTCCCGTCAGGGTATGCTGGTCGGCTCTCCTGCCGAAGTTGCCTTCCGCAACAAGTTCATCAACGCCGACCAGCTTCGTGATCATGCAAAGAAGATGGGCAAAACCGAACTCGGCCGCCTGCTTCTGGAACTGGCTGACAGCTGATTTTGTTTCTACGGTTCCGGTCTGCTGAAATACGCAGCCGGAACCATTTTTTCATAAGAAATTTTTACGGCAGGATTTCAGCATGAAGGTCGAACGTCTTTCCATTCCAGAGGTCATTCTCGTTACGCCTCCCCGTTTTGGTGACAATCGCGGCTTCTTCTCCGAAACATATAATGTGGATCGCATGAACGATGCCGGCATCGCCCTGCCCTTCGTTCAGGACAATCAGAGCCTGTCACGCCAGAAAGGCGTCGTCCGCGGCCTGCACTGCCAGCTGGCTCCCCACGCACAGGGCAAGCTGGTGCGCGTCACGCGCGGTGCGATCTGGGACGTGGCTGTCGACGCCCGCACAGGCTCGCCAACCTATGGCAAATGGGTCGGTGCTGAACTGTCTGCTGAAAACTGGTCGCAGCTCTGGGTTCCGCCCGGCTTCCTGCACGGCTTCGTCACGCTCGAAGAAAATACCGAAGTCCAGTACAAATGCACCGCGCTCTACAGCAAGGTCTCCGAACGCGCGGTTATCTGGAACTGCCCGGAACTGAAGATCGACTGGCCCGTTTCCGGAGCTGATGCCGTCCTGTCCGAGAAGGATCTGGTCGCACCCCATTTCTCGGAATCCAAAGACTGGTTCCAGTACGAAAAGTGAGCATGCCCATGTCAGGCACAGGTCCCATTCTTGTCACGGGCGGCAACGGTCAGCTTGCAACCTCCCTCCAGAATCTTGGAGAGGAGCGCATCATCCGGGTTGGGCGGCCGGAATTCGATTTCGACCATCCGGAAACGATCGCGGCAGTCGTTGAAAAATACAAGCCGTCGGTCGTCGTGAACGCGGCAGCCTGGACGGCCGTCGATCTGGCCGAAACGGAAAAGGACGGAGCCGAACGCGCAAACAATTCCGGCCCGGCAGCGCTTGCCGCGGCCTGCGCCAAAGCAGATATCCCGTTCATTCATGTCTCAACGGACTATGTCTTCTCCGGTGACAAGGGCACGCCCTACACTGAAGACGACGCCACCTCTCCCGAGACTGTCTATGGCAGTACCAAGGCCGAAGGCGAACAGGCTGTCCTGAGTGCCAACATCAAGAGCATCATCCTGCGCACGTCATGGGTCTATTCCGCCCATGGCAAAAACTTCGTGCGCACCATGATCAATGCGGGCGCCAAAAACCCCGTGCTCAAGGTCGTGGGAGACCAGAGCGGCAACCCGACCAGTTCGGACGATCTGGCAGAAGCCATTCTCGCCATCATCACCCTGATCGAACGCGATGGCTGGAAGCCGCAATATCGAGGCATTTTCCACGCCAGCGGCACCGGCGAAACCACGTGGCACGGCCTCGCCGTCGCCGCTCTGGAAGAAGCCGCGAAACATGGTCAGACCATGCCGCAGGTCAACGCCATCCGCACCAAGGACTGGCCCACTCCTGCCAAACGTCCCCAGGACTCCCGAATGGACAATTCAAAGCTCCATCGCGTTTTCGGCGTAAAGATGCCAGACTGGCGCCACAGCGTGACGCGTACTGTTCACAAGCTGTTTTCTGAAGCCTGACCGGCTGTTGCCCTCTCCCGGCGGGAGGGCAACCGACTGTCTCTCTCCTTGGCGTTGCGTTTGAATGATTCCCTTTCTCCATCTTTCGGCCTTAAGCCCGGGTGCCGAAACATGACACAGAAAAGGACCGAACCTACCCGTCAGGTCGCCATTCTCCTGTCACTGTATAATGGAGAAGTCTATCTGGATGCGCAGCTTGCGAGCATCTTGGCCCAGACCCACCCGGACTGGACACTATACTGGCGAGATGACGCTTCCACTGACTCTTCGAGAAACCGGATGCAGGCCTTTGCCGAAGGCCCCGGACAGGGAAGATGCATCGAGATCACCAGCCGTCATGAACGTCTCGGCGTCGCGGGCTCCTACGCCCATCTGCTCGATACGGTCCCAGTCACGCCGTATATCGCTTTCGCCGATCAGGATGATATCTGGGAACCGCAGAAGCTCGAATGGGCCGTGGATACCGCAGAAGAGGCCGCCCGCCGATACTCGGGCGAAATACCGCTTCTGTATTGCGCCCGACAGTATCTGACGAATGCGAACCTCGTCATTTTCCAGAAATCTTCAACCCTGCGGCGCAAACCCGATTTCCCGGCCTCCCTGACGCAGAACATCGCAACCGGCCATACGGTTCTGCTCAATGCGGCAACACACACCCTGTTGCGGAACAACCCACCACCGCCATCAATCCTGCATGACTGGTGGGCCTATCTCCTGACAACGGCAGCCGGCGGAGAAGTCCTATTCGACAACCGCTGCGTCAGCTATTATCGGCAACACGCCCACAATACGGTTGGCGCCACAGGCTCGTTCATCCGACGCGCCTGGGCAGCCTGCCGCCGTGGCCCACGGGCGTTCATGACAATCTTCCACTCCAACGTGACACATCTTCTAAACCAGCCGGAAAACCTGTCGCCCCCAGCCCTGCGTCTGCTGAAGACCATCGCCGCTGCCCGGACATTCTCCGCCCGGCTCCGTATCCTTTTCAGATACTCGTCCCTCCGACGACAGCGCTTCTCCGAAACTATAGTTTTCCGGCTCTGGTTCCTGTTCTCACGTTAGATGTCTATTTCCGAAATTTAATAGCAAGTATCTTCGCTTGAAGGGCATGCGGCCCGATTCCAAAATGACAGGAATATTGAATAATAAATACTGACAATCAAACACAATAATTATAATTCACATATGAAATATTTTATTTTTAATTCTATCCAGGAAATAATCTTCTTATTTCTTTCATTATTCCATAACAAGGGGTGTACTTGTAAATTACAGGCCTAGATATGGGACAAAGGCCAAATCCAGCCAAAAATTTAGCGCTTGAAACACTTCCATAGCAATCAAAGTCCAAAATTTTCCCCATTGAAGAAGCCAATTTCATACATTCCCACAGCAATAATGAATTTGCTCCTGCATAAGAAAAACTCGTATCTCTTGCTGATTGCCAGAAATACATAATATTTTCTCCCCATATTACAATTGATGCCGCAACCGGGATATGTCCTTTATACGCAACAACCGTCACCAATTGATCTCTAAGCAGACATTGCCTACAAATTTCTTCCAATAATTTATAATTATGTGTACTCTCTTCATTTCTTTGTTTTTTTGATAAATAAATGAAGGACTCTATTGAACTCTCAATTCGAATTTCCAACAATTTATCAGTAGTTCGAATTAAATTTCGAGTTTTTTGATCGAGATTATTCCACGCATCTTCTAAATCAACATTAAAATCATACTGGAATGTAGATTGATTGGATATGTTAAATCCTTCCAGTTCAAATGCGAAAAGAGTTTCATCGTGAGGATCAAATGATAATCTAAAATTACTGTAGTTCGGTATATTTTGAACCAACCCTTCCACCAGACGTCGTATGTTCTGTCCTTTTTTAAAGGGCTTTGATTCTGGAATATCGAACTGTGGGGAGAAAGTTCTTGTATATGGAGGCATCGAAATACTTGTCATGCCCAGATTTTTTATTTTATATATTGGAAGGTTTATATTCAATTTATTGCTATGAGTATAATTTATAAACTCTATTTTTCCTTCCGTTACACAATCAAGCCACCACTCCTCCATAAAAATACTGTTCTTTTTCATTGTCCTGTTCCCGAAATGCATTCTTCCTCGTCTCTAGATATTGGCACAAAACTCTAACCAAAGAATAGTATGATAATTTTTATATTTGCCGTTAAAAATAAGTTATTATAATACCTGTGCCATCTATTCAATATTTTTCAGATCGATAAAGATACATCTCCTAACCAGAAAATTGGATACATCGGCTATATTTTCATTTCTCTCCGATGAGAAATTTTCCAGAGTGAATTTTGAGAAGATGGCTGCAAACTGCCCTGTCCGTTCATTTGCCCGCCGATGTAATTTCTATTTTATTAATCTCAGACCTTTAACTTCAAATACTGACGGATGATTTCCATAAATGGGCCGTCCTGCTCCAAGCTGAACGGTCGTGCCGCATCGTAATCATAGACCGTCCCCGCCGGGCGTGTGGCTTTTTCGGGATCTTCGGACGCATAGCGCGGCACGATATGGGTATGCAGGGACGGCGCCAGATTGCACCATGTCTCGTAATTGATTCGCACCGCATTGGTTACCGCCAGCAGCGCATCCCCGACCGCCGCCATATCGGCCAGATACTGTGCCCGTGCCTCGCCGTGCAGGTCATTGATCGTCGGCACAACCGGGTCGGCCAGGAGCTGACAATATCCCGGCAAAGGCTGCGTTTCTCCGATCACCAGCCAGCCCGATTTCATCCGCCCGATAACAGAAGGGTTGCTGCCACATCGTGCGGCAGCAACCCTCTGTGCAATAACATCCGTCATGGTTGGTTCCCCTTCTGCGTGAAGGGGAAAGCGTATCATGCAGCGGCTTCGACGTCCTCGTCCTCACGTTCCACGATCCGCGTATTTCCGCGCGTGGGACGGAAGCGCTTTTCAACCAGCGCCTCTTCAATGTCTTCCAGAGACGCACCCGCCGTTTCCGGCACAAAGAAGAACACGAAGATCACGGACGCCAGATTGACGAAAGCATAAAACCACATCGTCCAGCTCAGCCCGATGGCTTCCGCCATGCTCAGCGCCGTACTGGTCACCAGCAGATCAGCCCCCCACAGCGTCGCAGCATGAAGCGACGTTGCCTGTCCGCGCATCGACAGCGGGAACATCTCCGCCCCCAGCAGCCAGCCACACACCTGAATCCCGCCGGAATTGAACATCATGAACAGCAGCAGGAACACCACGATCAGATAGGCCCCCGTGCTGCCCGGAGCCGGATGGCTCAGGAACATCACACCAAGCCCGACCAGCGACAGCGCAGCCCCCGGCCCCATGATGAGCATCAGGCGACGACGACCAATCCGATCCACAAACATGCAGCCCAGAAACGTCATGATGCAGTAAATTACCGCCACACCCAGCGACGCCAGAAGGGCGGAGGACGTGCCGAAACCCGCATCGTTCAGGAAGGTCGGGGTATAGTAGATCATCATCTCCAGCCCGCCGCACTGCGTAAAGAACGCAACGCCGAGCGCCGCCACAAGTGCAGGCCGCACCCAAGGCTGAAACAGACCGCGCCAGCCCCGGTTCTTCGGCTCGATTCCTTCCGCATTTTCACGGATGGTCTGAACTTCCCGACGAATGGCCCGCTTGGTCGTACGGATGCGCCCAAGCTGGATGATGGCACTCTTCATACCTTCATTCTCAGCCGCCCAGCGTGGGCTCTTGGGCATGAAGAACATGGAAACGAACACGATCGCCGCCGGAATGGCCGCAATACCCACCATCGGGCGCCAGCCCCAGGCCACACGCTGGGTAAAGCCGATGATGTTGGCAATCAGAATGCCCAGACCGATCGCCACATTAAACAGCGTCACCAGCGTGCCGCGACGTTCCTGCGGCGCCAATTCGGAAATATACATCGGCACGACCTGCGTCGAACCACCAACCGCCAGCCCCAGCACGAAACGCGCCGCAATCAGGCTCCAGACATCCGGCGCCAGCGAACAGGCCGTCGCCCCCGCCACGAACAGACCACTCACCATGCAGGTGGTGTTCCGTCGGCCGAATTTCTCCGACAGGCTACCCGCGCCGAAGGCTCCGAATATCGCCCCAAGAAGGATCGCGGACGCAACCCATTCCTTCATGGTGGCATTCAGATGGAAATCATCCCCGATCAGAGGCAACGTGCCCGAGATGATGCCGGTGTCATAGCCATACAGACCGCCGCAAATCGCAGCGACCACAGCGGCCAGAATCAGCATCAGCTTGGCATTGGGAGAAACTTCGATGGACGCGGGATCAATATGCTCCCGTCCGGTTCGGACTGTTTTCGTATCGTTTTCCATAGGGGGATAACATACCACGAAACGATTGGTTTTTCAGGTTCGGCAGAAAACAGCCACAAAATACATCAGAAATACGTTCAGGATTGACTATTCCCCCCCAATATCGTCAGGATACGCGCCATGCAGACACCTGATACAACCAACGATGTTCCCGTTATCAGTACGAAAGCGCTGATCATCATGCATTTGGTGCTGGCTGCATTCATCGCTCTAGTGCATTTCAAGCTGACGAGCGCTACGGACTTCTGAACCGCCGCCACAGATCGGCCAGCGCATAAGACAGGGCAGCACCAAGCCCGATCCAGAACGGAACCGGCGCATCCGTCACCCAGGACAGCATCAGCCCACCCCACGATAATCCCAGCGCAAGCCCGACCGAAACGGCAATCCCTGCCAACGGTCCAAGCCCGAGCTTCAGCGCTGTCGCGGCAGGCCCGATCATCAGGCTGAACGCCAGAAGCGCCCCGGCCACTTCCGCACAGGCCGCACAAGCCAGCGCCGCCACGGCCATGAACACCACAGAGACTAACCGCGCCGCAACACCCCGCGCCCGCGCCACTTCCGGCGCCAGACTGGCAAACAGCAGCCTGCGCCCCAGAAACGCCAGCAGTCCAAGACACAGCACGGCGACCCCACACAGCGCCTCCAGCGTCGGCACATCAATGCCCAGAACATCCCCAAACAGTAGCGTAGTCGCAAGGCTGGAGCCCCGGTTGCTCATATGCAGGAACCACGCCCCAAGCCCCAGACTGGCCGCCAGCACAAGGCCGATCGTGCTGTCCCGCTGGGCGGGAACACCGCGCTCCCCTTCGCGCTCAGCCCCGATAACGAACCCCGCCATCAGACTGAACACCACCATCCCCGAAAGCGGCGGGAAGCCAAGCCAGACCGCTCCGGCCGCCCCGCTGAACCCGATATGCGACAGCGCATGGGCCGCAAACGCCTGACGCCGCAGCATCAGGAACCAGCCCACCGTCCCCGCCAGAACAGAAACAACCGCCGCGCCCACAAAGGCATGGCGCATGAAATCAAACTCGAACATGCAGCCCCCCGTCCTCAAGCTGCACAACTCGCGTCACGGCCCCGGACAGGGCCTCGGTTTCATGAGACGTCAGCACAATCCCGATCCCCAGGCGCTCCGTCAGATCCCGCAACAGACGCACCGTCCGCTCCTGCCCCGCCTGATCGAGCGCCGCCAGCGGCTCATCCAGCAGCAGCAGATCCGGAGTCCCTGCCAGAGCCTGCGCCAGCCCGATCCGCTGACGCTCCCCACCAGACAGCAGCCCCAGCGGACGATGCGCAAACGCCGAAGCCCCCGTCAGCGCCAGAAGCCGGTCCGCCTCTTCGCGCCGAGACCGCAGACGCAGCGGCAGCCCCCAGCGCACCCCGTCCACCGCCGCCCGCACATGACTGACCGCCGGAAGCAGCAACGCCGCATCCGTCACACTCTGCGGCATGTAACCGATATGCTGCCGGGCCTGCGCCGGCAGCAAACCATGCGTGAGAATTTCGCCAGCCTGAATCGGGATCAGACCCAGCATGGCCCGCAGCAGAGTGGACTTCCCCGCCCCGTTCCGCCCCGACAAAAGCGTGATGCCCGAAAGCGGCACCGTCAGAGACGTCTCCCGCAACACACAGGTCGATCCCGCCGTGAGCGTCACATCCCGCAAAACCAACCCACGCTCCGGCTGACAGCAGACCCGTTTATTTTCCGCCATCACCCAGCGCCTGCTCCACCGTCTGAAGAATGCCATGAACCCAGCCCTGCCAAGACTGACCCGGTGGCAAAGTCTCCCCAATCGCCACGACCGGCAAGCCCACAGCCTGCGCCCGATCCACCAGCCGGTCGATCTGCGGCGAATGAATGGCCGGATTGGTAATCAGCATCCGCACCTTGCGACCTTCAATCAACATATCAACCTGCGCTACATCACGCGGCGACGGCTCCGCATGGTTCATGATCGACAGCGCAAAATTCTCATCCAGAACAGCCAGCCCCGCATCCCGCAGCAGCATTTCCCCAACCGGCTCCACCGCCGCCACGGGCACAGCTTCATGACGGGCCTTCATCGCCGCCAGACGATCCGTCACGCCGTCCAGTTGCTTGCGGAACGCCGCCAACCGCTCCGCCACGGCCGGTGCGGAAATCCCCGGCTGATGCGACAGCCTGTCCGCAAAGACCTGCGCGACCTTCCCCACCACAGCCGGATCGAGAAAAAGATGCGGATTATCGCCGGGCCGCCACCCCGCAAAGGACGCCACCACGATCCGCTCCGGCACGGCAGCCGTAAAAGGAAGCGCCCAGTCGTCGTAGGTCGCCCCATTCACGATCGCGATGGTCGCCCCTGCCATGGCGCGCGCCATGGAAGGCGAGGGCGTCAGATCATGCGGATCAATCCCCGGCGTCGCCAGAAGGGCCTGCGTCTGCACATCCGCCCCCCCGATCTGCGCCGCCACATCGCACCAGGCTGCTTCAACGCACACCACACGCACGGGAGCGGGCGACGGCTCGGCCTGAGCGACGGCTACAGATCCTGAAATCAGTGCAGCCAGCAACAAAGCTGGAAAAAAACGCATCATGGTCCTCAGGGCAGGGGTCAAGGCTCAGGTGTTATAAAGTAACATTTACGGCCTGACCATCCTCACCGGACCGTCTTATCCCTGACGCAGATAAAGTGCTGCCGCCGCGGCCACAACCTTGCGCTGGTAATCCAGATTGAGCGGCAGGGTCCGGGAATGGTAATCCCCGATCGCCTTCATCAGATTGCCGTGCTCGTCATTCAGCGCCCTGCGCAGGATCATCGCCGCCGCCGCAATATTGAAACACGGCTCCAGCGCCAGTCTTGCCGCAACCTGCGACACCGGCTGATGCGTCATGGACGCAATCGGCAAAATCCAGCGCGAATTGATCTGCATGAGGCCGATATCAACCGAACCGTCCGTATTACTACTGACATGCCCCATCGTTCCGCCCTCAACCCGCTGGATTGAAGGCAGAATGCGCGGCGGCAAATGGTAATGCAAAGCCGAAGCCAGCATACAGGCTAGCAGACCACCAGCCATGATTATGAACGCAACACAGGGTGAATCATGCTCTCGACCCTAGCATCGGACGCGCCTGCCTGCCATCCTGAACACCTCGTGATGACCGCAAAGGACAGGAGAACACGTGCAGGACACATCCGCGACCCTGACACTGGATGCGCTGGGCATTTCCTATGAACGCCATGTCTATGACTATGACCCCTCAGCAGGAAAACTCGGCGTGGCCGCCGCCGCAGCACTGGGCCTGTCACCGGATCACGTCCTCAAGACCCTGATGGTGCAGATCGACGGACGCCCTGCCTGCGTGGTGCTGCCCGCGGACCGGGAACTGGATTTCGCCCGCGTGGCACAGGCCTTCGGGGGCCGGAAAGCCAAGATGCTCTCCCGCCCCGATGCCGAACAGCGCACCGGCTACCGCATCGGCGGCGTCAGCCCCTTCGGACAACGGAGCACCGCCCCCACAGCTTTCGAACAGTCAGGCATGGACGGCCCGCCCGTCGTCATCAACGGCGGAAGCCAAGGCCTCCTGATCGAGTTATCCCCGCAGGATGCCCTGATCGCCACCGGTGGCCTCGTGGCCGATCTGGTCAAACCCCTTTAAGCAGCGCCATATCCGTCCGGATGGTCCACCCGCCAGCGCAGGGCCGTCTCGACGATATCATCAAGCTGGCTGAACTTCGGGTCCCAGCCCGTTTCCTTGCGGATCTGCGAAGAATCCGCCACCAGAACTGCCGGATCTCCCCCACGCCGCGGCGCCCATTCCCAAGGCACTTTCCGGCCACTGACACGCTCGACACTCTGGACGACTTCCAGATTGGTAAAGCCCAGACCATTGCCCAGATTATACGTCACAGACCGGTCATCGAGCTGCCCCATGGCGCGGATATGCGCGTCGGCCAGATCCGTCACATGAATATAATCGCGCACACAGGTGCCATCGCGCGTCGGATAATCATTCCCGAACAGCTTCAGCCCGGCCCGACGACCCAGCGCCGCGTCGATCGTCAGCGGAATGAGGTGCGTCTCCGGCCGATGATCCTCACCCAGACGCCCCTGCGCATCCGCACCCGCCGCATTGAAATAACGCAGGCACGCGCTCTTCATGCCGCAGATCCGGTCCGCCCAGACCAGCGCACGCTCGATCAGATACTTACTCTCGCCATAAGGCGATCCCGGATCGACCGGCGCATCCGCCGAAATCAGCGGCGGACGATCATCGCCACCAAACAAAGCCGCCGTTGAGGAGAACACGAAACGCTTCACACCATGCCGCGTGCAGGCCTCGATCAGGTTCAGAGCCGTAATGTAGTTCCGGCGCAGATAGAGGAAAGGCTGGCTCATGCTTTCGCCCACAAGCGACAGCGCCGCGAAATGCAGAACCGCATCCCACTGCCCCGAAGCCACCGCCCGGTCCGTCGTCGCCGCATCCGCCAGATCGACATGAATAAACTGCGCGCCCTGCGGCACGGCCGCCCGATGGCCCGTGCTCAGATTGTCGAGAACGACAACCTCATGTCCGGCATCCACCAGAGCCTGTGCCAGATGACTTCCGACAAACCCGGCCCCACCCGTAACGAGATACTTCACTGATCCAGCAGTCCTTTTTCCGGAAATACCCGGCCCGTCACAGATGATCCATGACGGGCCGGATCAAATAAGAGCAGAACAGATCAGAGAAGATTCTGGGCGCGGTTAAGGATCATGCTGCACAGCTTCTGCTTCATCTGCCCCTTGAGGCTCGACAGCGACAGCGGATTGCTGCCCCCCGTCAGAAGCTGCCCCTGCTGCCCGGCGGCATAATCGCTGGAGGACGTCACGTCCTGCTTGCCCGTCAGGCTGCTCAGGGCCGATGTGGCGCTGCTGCCGCTCAGATAGTTATTCTGCACACAATAGCTCAGAACACCCGCGATATTCCCCGTGCTGGCGGAAGACACGTTCGGCAGCACACTGCTCATGAGGCCACTGCCTCCCGTCATACCACTCATGCCTGACATGCCGCTCATGGCATTACCCGCATTGCCAACACCCGGAATGGACTGGGCCTGGGCTGAAGACGCAACCAGAGCAGTGGCCACCAGACCTGCGAAGAGACCGTTTAAGTAACGCATCCTATTTCTCCTTCAGAAGACGCTCAGGGCAGCACCTGTCAGAAGTCATCGTCGCTGCCGACATGTTTACCGGAAGTGACGCTAACATAGGATTGCAACGGGTTCACCCGTCTAACGTCCGCAGAATTCCCGCGCCGCACCATAAATATGATAGAGCGAACTGGCCGGCACGTCCGAGACTGTCGCGTTTCCGAAGGCGTCGAAACGGTCCACCCACAAAGCGCTTTTCTGGTCGGAACTGAACGTTCCAAAGAAATGCTCCGTCAGCCCCCGCAGAATATCCGGTCTCTCATTGCGACACACCAGCAGACGGCAAAGCTCGGTCTGCGGCCAGATCCGTGTTGCATTTTCAACGGTCTGCCCCCCATCCGTCACGGCATCCCGCACGACGGCGCCTTCCCCGACACGCGCTACGCCATGCGCCATTCCGAACGCAAACAGCCCTTCCGCCGCCCGGCCAATCGCCTCGGCATCGGACGCTCCCGGATCGAGACGCAAATAATCGCGCAGCAGCCAGGACCATTCGAAAAGATGCCCCGGCTCCACACGATTACTCCCCGCGGGGGCCGTCGGACGCCAGTCTGTCATGAAATCTTCAAGGAGCGCCCCTGATCCGGGCTGGATGAGCTTCCCCAACGCCAGCCTCACCAGAGACCGCGCCTCGTCCAGATAAAAGCTGTCCCCCGAAACCTCGAACAGCACCAGAAACGCCTCAAGCAGATGCATATGCGGATTCTGATGCCGCACCGCCCCCGTCAGCGGCACCTCGTCCAGAAACCCACCATGCTCCGCCCGGAAAATCTGATGCAACTCCAGCACCGTCTGCCGCGCCACCGCCAGAAAATCCGGATTGCCGCTCAGGCGATACGCCCAGCCATAAGCAAACAGAATGAAGGCATGCGCATACAGATCCCGCTTCGTCCCGACCGGGGTTCCGTCCGGTGCGACGGAAAAGATCCACCCCGCCTGTCCGTCCCTATGACGATAAAGCCGCTCGACCTCTTCCAGACAGACCAGCGCCTGCCCGGACGCCTCATGCAGCCCGTCCAGCGCCGCCCGACAGAATGTCGAAATCTGCCGCGCCTGCACCATCAGCCGCGACGCCTCCAGAACCAGAGGCTCACCGGAAAACGTCAGACGCTCATGATAGAGGCGCTTTGTGCGATCAAACCCGGCATCGCTCCAGAACGGCAGCACCGTCCGCGTCAGCCAGCCGCCCCAGAGCGACCGCTGGTCAGCATCCATGAGGGTCGGCAAAGAGGCGTAAGGCGTTCCGGTCTGCATCCGACTGCCGTATGAGAGCTGAACGTCCGCGTCAACAGACACAGATCAACCGTGGCAGAACCGGACCAGAAATTTCAGATTTTTAAGAGGGAAGGAAACTGGTGGAGCCAATCGGGATCGAACCGACGACCTCCTGAATGCCATTCAGGCGCTCTCCCAACTGAGCTATGGCCCCACATGTTTCATCTGCGGCCCCTTTGGGACGGAGCCGGATGAGGGCGGTATATCGTCATGATTTCGCCCTGACAAGCCTGAAAAACAGATTTTGACAGCAGTTTTTCAAGCACCAAGCGCCTTCAGCCTCCGCAGTTCCTCCAATAATGGAAGCACCGGCAGCCCCAGCACAGCGTCCTGCGCCCCTTCAACAGCCGAAAAAAGCTGTATTCCGGGGCCCTCCAGCCGATACGCCCCCACACAGGACAGGATCGCCGCTCCTTCCCGATCCAGATAGGCCTCAAGAAACGCCTCCGAAAACTCCCGCATCGTCAGACGCGGCGATGCCAGATGCTCCCAGATTTTCTCGCCCCCCTTATAAAGAACGACCGCCGTGCGCAGAACATGCGTCCGCCCCCGCAGCCGACGCAGATGCTCCCCCGCCTCCGCCACAGAACCCGGCTTGGCAAACGCCACCCCGTCCAGATCAAGAATCTGGTCCGCCGCAACCGTCAGGTCCTCAAACCCCGCCTCCCGTGTCGCAAGGTTCGCTTTCGCATCCGCCAGAGCAATCGCCGTTTCCGAAAGCGTCTGCCCCTGCGCCTCGCAGGATTGCCGCAACACCTCCTCATCAAGATCGATCGGTCTGGCCTGCACCGTAAGACCCGCGTTTTCGAGAAGCATCCGCCGGGCTGATGAGCCGCTGGCAAGAATCAGGGAAGTACTGAAAGACATCATAATGTACGACTCCGTACTATCGACTGTAAGAACGAGGGCGAGTACTGCAAAAAACCCTGTGAAGGCATTGCGTCAGTACTGGGGTACATGGGGATAGTACCTGCCCTCCCGAAAAGAGTACCGAGTACCGTGGATTGTACGGTACACCAGCCATAACTGGGGGTTGTACACAGCCTCTCTGTGGGCAATTCGGGATAGAATCAACGACTCCCTTGCAGACTGCGGCTTCCAGAGTTGTACACAGTGTGAACAAGACGGGGTACATTTTCAGAAAGCCGGGTACCCCGGTATCCACAGGGATCATCTTAACCTCCAGCATTTCTTTCTTTTTTCTTTTATGATTAGTGGGCGGCATGATTTCGGAAAACGCACCTTCCTCACCCTCGTCGAAACCGCTTTCGAAGCCCCTTCTGCGGGCCCTCCGTGGTGAAGCCATCTGGCCGCCTCCGGTCTGGCTCATGCGTCAGGCAGGCCGCTATCTCCCCGAATTCCGCGCCATGCGCGACAAGGCCGACTTCCTGACCCGGTGCATGACCCCGAACATGGCCACCGAACTGACGATACAGCCCATCCGCCGCTACGGCATGGACGGCGCGATCCTGTTTTCCGACATCCTGATCCTGCCCTGGGCCATGGGTCAGTCCCTGGACTTCATCGACGGCCGTGGCCCGGTCCTCAGCGCCATCCGTTCAGAAGCCGACCTCGCCCGGCTTGATCCCAAGCGCGTACAGGACGCCGTCGCACCCGTGCGCGAGACCTTGTCCCGCCTCGCAAAAGAGCTTCCCGACGTCACGACACTTCTGGGCTTCGCAGGCAGCCCGTTCACGGTCGCCTGCTACATGGTCGAGGGCGGTGGATCGCGGGATTTCGCCGAAACCCGCCGCATGATGCAGACCAACCCGGCCCTGTTTGATCGCCTGATCGACACCCTGACCTCGAGTACAGCCGAGATGCTCTGCGGCCAGATCGAAGCGGGCGCGGAAGCCGTGATGCTGTTCGATTCCTGGGCCGGAATCCTGCCGCCTTCGGCATTCCGCCGCTATGTGATCGAACCGACGCGCCAGATCGTCGCGTACATTCGCGCCCGTCACCCCAACACCCCGCTCATCGGCTTCCCGCGTCTCGGCGGCATCATGGTCCGTGAATACGCGCAGAAAACCGGCATCAACACGCTGGCGCTCGACACGGTCGCCGACCCCGCCCAGATTTCCGAACTGCTGTCCAAAGACGTTCCGGGCCTCACCCTTCAGGGCAACATGGACCCGATGATCCTGTTCTCCGGCGGTGAGGCAATGATCCGCGAAGCCCAGGCCATCCGCGACGCAATGCGCGGAAAACCCCATGTTTTCAATCTCGGACACGGCGTCATGCAGCATACGCCCCCTGAAAACGTGGCGGCCCTCGTCGAGGCGGTACGGTCTGTATGACAACCGCCCTGGATCCAGCAGGCCAGCTGAAGCTGGTCATTTTCGACTGTGACGGCGTTCTCGTGGACAGTGAAGGCCCGTCCTGCCGGGCCACGGCGGAATTCGCCCGATCCAAGGGCATGTCCATCTCCGACGAAGAGGCGCATGAGCGTTTTGCAGGCATGGCTCTGCCGCAGATCGTGACCGAAATCGAACACGAAATCGGTCATCCACTCCCGCCAGAAACGGCAGTCACTCTGCGCGAAAATCTCGTACAGATGATGCAGAAAATCGCAGAACCCGTAGGCGGCGCGCCTGAAATGCTGGCAGGCGTGCGGTCTTTGGGACTGCCGGTTCGCGTCGGTTCGAATTCTTCCGTCCGTGAGATGGAAATCAAGTTCGAAAAAACCGGAATATCGCAGTATTTCCCCGAAAAACGCGTCCATTCCGCCAATGATATGGGCTGCCCTAAACCCGATCCGGACGTCTATCTGTACGCGGCAAAAGCAGAGGGCATTCTGCCAGAAAGCTGTGTCGTCATCGAAGACAGCGATACTGGAGCAGAAGCCGCTTGGAAGGCCGGAATGGCCTGTGTGCTTCTTCGCCCTGAAGACATGTCTGCACCGCCTTTCTGGCCCGTCGAAGGCTCGGTCCGCATCGCCCATCTGGACGAGTTGGTACCGCTGCTGCGCCGGACGCTAGAAAGCCAGAAACCCGCATGACCGACTTTCTCGCGACGTATCAGAGCTGGATACTGTCCCTGCACATCATGGCGTTCATCGCCTGGATGGCCGGGACATTCTATCTCCCGCGTTTGTATGTCTATCACTGTCAGGTGGTACCGGGCTCGGCCGAAAGCGAGCGGTTCAAGGTCATGGAGCGCAAGCTCCTGCGCCAGATCATGACCCCCGCCATGATCGTGACATTCCTCGCAGGCGGCGCCCTCGCCTCCATCCCCGGTCTGATCGACTGGAATGCGGGCTGGTGGTGGACGAAGCTGATCTGCGTCCTCGCCCTCGCCGGGTTTCATGGAGCCTGCGGAACATGGCGTCGTGGTTTCGCCGAAGACCGCAACCAGCATCCCGAAAAATTCTACCGGATCGCTAACGAAGTCCCCACAATCCTGATGATGGTCATCGTCATCATGATCATCGTCCGGCCCTGAGGGATTTCTGATAAAAGTTTTTGGGTGTCGCCTTTTTTCAAAAAGGTGACGGTCTTTGAAGCTTTTTGAAAAAAGCTTCACCAAAAACTTTTATGACTTTCAGATCAGGCCGTATTTTACGCCGGTCATCTGTTCCGAGACGGTCCACAGACGCGCGGCCAGTTCGGGTACATGCGCCAGAGCCGGCAGCCCCGCGATCCCCGGCACGCCACGGCGTTCTCCCGGCCCCTGCGGACCATAATAGCTGCCGTCATGCGCCTGCGGACTGGCAAGAGCATAGAGCAGCGGCCACGCCCCCTCCTCGACCGTCTGCCCCATCGCATGAAACACCGGCCCGGCGACACTGCGCGCCAGACTGCGCATGAACCGTGCGGCTTTGTTGGCGGACTGATCCAGACTGCCGTTATTCGCGACGATATCACTCGCCGCCCAGCCCGGATGCGCCGCACGCGAATGAATGGGCCAGGGCGCTTTTGCTGCCCGGCGGTTCAGTTCGAGCGCAAACAGTAGGTTGGACAGCTTGCTCTGACGATACCGCACCATCGGATTGTAGGAATGCCGCGCATTCAGATCGCCAAACGGGATTTCGCCCTTCAGCGCCGCCAGGGACGCCACCGTCATGACCGTCGCATTCCCCGCCGCCAGCAACGGCAGCAGCCGTCCGGTCAAAGCGAAATGCCCGAGATGGTTGGTCCCGAACTGCAACTCGAACCCATCTTTCGTCGTCAGACGCGTCGCAGGCCCCATGACCCCGGCATTGTTCGCCAGAAGATGGATCGGCTCGCCCCGGCTGCGCATCGCGGACGCAAACGCCTCGATCCCGGCCAGCGACGCCAGATCCAGCAGCTCGAACCGCGATTTGACGAACGGCACGCGCTCCTGAAGCCGTGCCAGCGCCGCTCGTCCCTTATCATGACTGCGACCGCTCAGCACGATCGCAGCACCCTGCTTCGCCAGCCCGCAGGCGACCTCGAACCCCAGCCCCCCGGTCGATCCGGTGATGAGCGCCGTTTTTCCGTCCAGACGTTCAAGAGAGTCTGTGGACCACTCGGGAGCGGAGGGCTGTGTCATGACGTCTGTCCTTCCAGTCTGTGTCAGCTCGGTTTCTTGTCCACACGCGATTCCTCGCGCTTTTCGTCTTCCTCGGCCTGCCGGAGCGCCTCATCCGTCAGACGCTTCTCGTTCTTCTTGAGAAAAACGAGCGCCCCGATCAGACAGCAGACCCCCACGACCGCCATGGCGATCCCGACCGGCCCGGTGATCTTCTCGATCTGCTTGCCAAGCTCATAGGTCACAAAGGCATAGCCACCGGCCCAGCAGATGCCACCAAGCGCATTGAAGAACAGGAACGAATGCCAGGGCATCCGGTTCGCTCCCGCCAGCAATGCGACGAACACGCGCAACACCGCGACAAAACGCCCCAGAAACACGACGATCCCGCCATGCCGACGGAACAGATACCGCCCCAGCATCAGCCGCTCTTCGGTCAGACCGACTTTCTGGCCGTGCTTTTTCAGAATGCCGTAACCGAAGTGATGGCCGATCAGATAGCCGATATTGTCGCCCATGATGGCGCCAAGCACGGCTGCCAGCGCGATCCAGCGGATTTCAAGATGATGGGTGCTGCCCGCATAGAGCGAAGCGGCGATGATGACGCTCTCCGCCGGAAGAGGAAGGCCCATGCTCTCGAACATGACGGTGATGCCGACGACGCCATAGCCATACTGCACCAGCATGTGATCGAGAAAATGACTGAGATGAAACAGTGTCCTGGTCCTGTTCAAGCTGTGGCGGAAGAGAGTGCCACCGGCTACGATACTACGGCATCGGAGACAGGATGAAAAATGACGCCCCCTTCCCCCGCATCTTCCGCAGCCTTATCGGGACACTGGCCGTCCTGGGTGACGCCTGAACTCGTAGCCGGACGCACGGTGTCTTTCTCCGAACTGCGCACTGCTGGGGAGTGGATCTTCTGGCTCGAAAGCCGCCCGGACGAACAGGGCCGCTCCGTCATCACGGCCCGCGACCCTGAAGGGAACATCCGCGATCTGATCCCGCCGGAATATTCGGTCGGCACCCGTGTGCACGAATATGGCGGTGGCGCATGGGATGTGCGCCTGAAAGACAACGCCAAAGACAGTGCCCCGCAGGTCGTCTTCAGCGATCGCAAACGCGGTGGCGTCTGGTTCAGCGACGGTACCACCGCCACGCAATGGGCCACGTCGGGCGAAACTCCCGAACACCGCTACGCCGACCTGACATTCGATCCGGCTGCCGATGCCGTATTCTGCGTGCGCGAAAGTCACGGCGACGGTGTGCCGGTCGCAACGCTGGTCCACGTTCAGGCCGACGGACGCGAAACCGTGCTGGCCGAAGGCGCGGATTTCTACGCCGCCCCCCGGTCCTCACCCGATGGAAACTTTCTGGCCTGGTTCAGCTGGAACGACCCGGCCATGCCCTGGACCGTCACGACCCTTTCCGTCGCCCCTTTTGACCGCACAACTGGCGCACTCGGCTCCGTCACCGACCTGACCGGCCCCGAACCCTGCAGCATCATCGAACCCTGCTGGTCGCCCGACGGCATGCTCTACGCCACGTCCGACGCTGAAGGCCGCTGGACCCCCATCCGCTTTTCCCATGACGAGACAGGCTGGCACCCACACTCTTTCGACGGCGCCAACGCCGAAATTGGCCTGCCGCACTGGGTTTTCGGACAGCGCAGCATGGCCCCCCTGTCCGAAAACCGCTTGCTGGCCCTCGGCATCCGCCACGGCCTCAACCACGTCCTGCTGGAAGATCACGACCGCTGGACCGAGCTTGCGCTCGGCACGCCCGTCAACGTCCCCGAACCTCTCGGAAACGAGCAGTTCGCGTGGATCGACGCCCCTGCCGATGCCCCAGCCGCCATCGCCTTCGGCCGCCCCGGCGAAGCCTACAACCGCTTCCGAAGCAGCGTCACCCTCCCGCACGGCGTCACGAATGCCGATATCGCAACCCCCACCCCCTTGAGCTTCCCAACCGCAAACGGCGCAGAAGCTCATGCCTTGGCCCACGCCCTGTTCTACGCCCCCGCCAGCAGCACCAGCGCCCTGCGGGACGGTGAAAAACCCCCGCTCGTCGTCATGGCACATGGCGGCCCGACCGGCCGCGCCAATCCATCCTTCGCGTTCAAGGTGCAGTGGTGGACGTCGCGCGGTTTTGCCGTCCTCGACGTCAATTATCGCGGCTCAACCGGCTTCGGCCGCGCTTACCGCGAAGCACTGGACGGACAATGGGGTGTCGCGGATATCGAAGACTGTCTCGCCGGCGTGCAGGCCGTGCTCGATCGCGGCCTCGCCGACCCCGCCCGCTGCGTCATCCGCGGCAGCAGCGCCGGCGGCCTGACCGTTCTAGGCGCCCTCGCGCAGTCGAACCTCTTCGCCGCCGGAACCTCCCTCTATGGCGTCACGGATCTGCGGGCCCTCGCCGAAGAAACGCACAAGTTCGAAGCCCGCTATCTGGACGGGCTGATCGGCCCCTATCCCGAAGACGAGACCGTGTATCTGGAACGTTCTCCCATTACGCAGGCCGAGGGCATTACCGTTCCTGTCCTGTTCCTGCATGGCGGCGCAGATAAGGTCGTTCCCCTGTCACAGGCGGAGTCCATGCGCACAAAACTCGAACATTCCGCCCTGCACGTCTATCCGGAGGAAGCCCACGGCTTCCGCGCCCGCGAAACCATAGAAGACGCCCTGCAACGGGAACTCGCCTTCTATCAGCAGGTCTTCACTCCATAGATCCAGGCAGATCTCGGTTTCAGTCGTCGGCGAGCCCGAACTGGCTGGGATACGGCATGGCATTGCGGCTGAGCTTCTTCTTTTTCCAGTCCGCCAGCGCCCTGTCATATTCGACATGGCGCAACGCGAACTGCAACGCTTCCACATGCCGCTCGTCGGCCGGGTCCATCATGTTCCGGCGCCAACCCGCCGCAATCAGCCAGTATTCCCCAGCCAGTCGCCAGTCTCCGGCCTCATGATGCTCAAGCGCCAGTCGCTCAAGCCCATGATATTTATTCTTCGGATTGGCAAGCGCTTCGGGCGTAAGAATGAAATCATCCCCTTTCCAGAGGAAGGTCGATTTCATGTAGGGAAACTGCCGGGTCATCACACCCGGATCTCCAAAATGCTCTTTAATCAGCATCGGAACCAGTCTGTCGTAAGACCTACGCCATTCGCACTGCACAGACTGTCTCCTGAAGATCACGTTAAATAGAGTGCCGCCTCTATAACGAACCGCTCTTCCAGAGTCGATTTTTTGCCGATTTTGCCTTCTGGCACCTGATTTAAAAAACCGCTTTGAAAAATTACCGCACCAGACGGGACCAAATTTTAAAACATGGCATTAATAGCGAATTGTGGTGACGCCTGAATATTCTTGTTGTGTCCGGCAAAATAAAAAGGCGAACCAACAATTATCCCCCAATGCGGGTTCCAGTTATATTCAATGGCCGGAGCAATCTGCCAATCCGTGGCGGAAGCGCCTGTTTTATGGATGTAAGCGCCGTTATGGTCATGTCCACGCAAAGTGGAACCATTGGCCCAGTCCCGCGCAAGGTCCATGGCCAGAACCCATTTCTGGTTCACACCATATTCTAATGAAAACCCCGTCTGTCCGCTCATGCCAGGCTGACCCGAACCGCGAAAGCCATTTGTCGTTCCGTAGCTGGTCATATCAGTCAGTTTTGCTGACGTAACAGCACGCCGAAACCAGTTCCAGACCCGAAGACGCAGTTCATGATGACCTGGAAGGGTGTAAGTTGACTGTTCAGTCAAAGCAAAGCGGAAAACATAAGCACCGCTTCCCAGCCCGTCCTGGGAGCTGCCAAGTTTTGTATAATTTCCTGTGGGAAAAATCATGCCCACAAACAGATTAAAAGCCGGAATATAATGCGCGGGGTCAGGCCGAACGAGACGATAGATCAGGTCAACAGGCATATCCCCTGCCTGAGGGCCGTGAGAATGCCCTTCATCGTGCTTCCATCCGTAGTTAACGATGGTATGCAGCTGAATGCTGAAGTCTTGGGAAATGCCATATTTCCAGAGTGTGGAATTGGTAAACATGCGCTGCATGGGATGAGTGGCGGACAATGTCTGTCCGTGCGGACCGAACCGTCCCAGAGGCTGGGTATAGGAAGAATAAGGCTCAACATTCAGGACACCTTTTTGCGTAGTGCCTGATGGAGAAACCAGTGACCCTGTGTACCATTGGCCGGCATAAGCAGGAGATATGAAAAACCCTGCCGCAAAAAGAAGGCAAAAACCGGATTTTCTTATGAAGGATGCGCCTGTCCTACAGATCCTATGTTGAATGCGGCCTGCCATTTATCCATTTACCTTGTTTGTTTCTTTGAAAGACCGAAATAATTTTTTCTATAATTTCTGTAGGATCATCGATGCTTTTGCGTTTTCATGTTCCTCAGGACAGCGCGCGTGGACCATATAATGATGACGCCGGATTTTGAGAGACCTGCCCTGCCCTGCTTGTCATAACCAAAAAAAGCAGTGTCACCGAAAGGGGTTTCCCCCTTTCGGCTTCACACCGGATTCAGTTCTGGGATTTCAGAAACTCAGAATGATATTCGTCCAGCATCTGGCGTAATGAACGACCAATAGCGGCATATTGAAACTCATTAAGGTTCGCGAGAGATGCTCTGGCTGAAGGGCGGGTCGCCCCGAAACCGGCTCCCGGAAGCAGGACAATACCCGTTTCGTTTGCAATCCGGAACAGAACTTCCCCTGAGCTGGCGCGCTTGAGCATCCACTGCGTGAAGTCCTCGCCATAGAGCGCGCGACTGGTGTCCTCCAGATCGATCAACGTATAGTAATCAACGGCATTCGCATCTTCCGACGGCGCAACACCCAGTTCCTGATACAGCGCGGCTTCGCGACGACGGATAAGGCTTTTGAGTGTCGCCTTGTAACGCCCTTCATGATCCATCAGCGCAAACAGGGAAAAGAGCACCATCTGAACCTGCTGCGGCGTTGACAGTCCGGCAGTGTGATTCAGTGCCACGGCACGACTGTCGGCAACGAGCCTGTCAATAAACTTCAGATCCGCAGTATCTGTCGTCAGGCTGGAATAGCGCGTTGCCAGGGCGTCTTTTGCATCAGTCGGCAATTGCCGGAGATGGGCATCGATTGCGTTGTCCTTGTGCATGCCGATAACGCCCAAACGCCAGCCGGTTGCCCCAAAATACTTTGAGAAGGAGTAAACGAGGATCGTGTTACGGGGGCAGATGGCATAAAGCGACCGGAAACCGTCAGCGAACGTGCCATAAACATCATCCGTAAGGATCATCAGATCAGGGCGATCCTGCACGATGGAAGCAATTTTTTCCAACGATGCATCGTTCATTTTGACGGATGGCGGATTGCTGGGATTAACGCAGAAAAATATCTTTACGGCCGGATCACGGAGTTTTTCCAGCTCGCTATCCGGATACTGCCAATCCAGTGCCGGATCTGCCTGTATGGCAACAACTTCAAGGCCGTATTCTTCAAGCTGTGGGATTTCAATATACGGAGAGAAGATCGGCATACCGATCGCAACCTTGTCTCCCTTTTTGATCAGTTTGTTCTGTTTGAACGAATTGAACACATAGGCCATGGCGGCCGTGCCACCTTCGGTCGCAAAGAAGTCCGTGGAGTCCAGAGAGACCTGCCCTCCGACCATTTCACGCAGCACATACTGACCAACAATTTTTTCACTTAATGCCAGCATACGCGGAGGGGTTGGATAATAACAGCCGAGAATCCCTTCCACCATTTCAACAAGAAACTTATCGGCCGGAAGCCCCATCTGGTCACGGACATAGCTCAGAGCATGACCCAGAAGCTCTGCTTCCTTCTTCTCCTGATTGCTGGCGATAAAGTGGTCAAAACGCCCTTCAATGCCTTCAATCCGAACCGTCCCACCAAGATCGGGGGAAAGATAGGAAAGAGACAGACGCGCTTCTGACAGAGCATATTGCCCCAGAAGAAAGAATGCCGCGCGGGGAAGGGTTGCCAGAAAGTTGGGATTGCCACGCCCGGCATTCAGCATGACCCGGTCGGCTTTTGATGAGGCGAGTTCAATGAGCGTATCTTTAAGCTCAAAAGGGCTGAGATTGCGAAGTTTTGAATAATCGTAAGTCATTATTGAATATCCCTCTTAAAGATTTAGGAGAACGCGACCACAAGGGGGCCAAGAAGGGTAAGAAGAACATTTGCAACGGCGTATGTAATGGCGAAAGGCGTCGTGGGAACGGCATTCCCCGCCTTGTTCAGAACCTCACCAAAAGCCGGATTGGCACTGCGTGATCCAGCCAGAGCGCCAGCAAAAATGGCCGTGTTGTCGTAGCGAAGCACATAGCGCCCAAAGAGCATTGTCAGGATCAGTGGCACCAGCGTTACAACAACACCCAGAAGAAAGAGCGTCACGCCATGCTGCATGATCGTGGCAATGGCTTGCTGACCTGTCTGCAATCCCGTTACAGCCACAAAACCCGCCAATCCGAAATCGACCAGAAATGTCGAAGCCGCGCGAGGCATATTCCCCGTAGCGGGATGGCGGCTTTGATACCAGCCAAACAGAAGTCCCGACAGAAGAGCGCCTCCGCCACTGCCGAGTGTGAGCGGAACTGACCCCAGATGAACCACACCCAGACCGATCAATAACCCAACGGCTACACCCAGGGCATGGAAAACCAGATCGGTTTTGAGACTTGGAACAAGAGGCGTACCGATCTGCGCCACGGCTCTGTCCACGTCTGTGGACGTTCCCAATAACGTAACAACATCCCCGGCCATAATCTTCAGGGAGCCTGTAACAGGAACCGTCTTGCCCGCACGGGAAAGAGCCACGAGATAAACACCATGCCGGACAGCCGCCGAAACAGACTGCACGCATTGATCAATTGTCTGTCCCACAAAATCCTTGCGAGACAGAACAACATCCCGACGGATCAGGGAAAGATCCAGATCAGGCGATTCACCGATCTCCTGACCAATTTTTTGTCCCGCAGCCAGCACCTCTGAACGATGGCCAACCAGCAGCACCCTGTCACCCGGGACCAGCGCTGCAGTACCTTCTATTCCAATCGGCTTATCGTCCCGGATCACTTTCTCGACCGTGATCCCGGCTGCCATTTTCTCAATCATTTCAATGGTCAGCTCGGATTGGGTCAAACGGTAGGCGCGTCCAACCAGATGAGGGAAAGCAGATACTTCCCCCTCACCCATGATATGCACGCCACCAGCCTGCTCCGCTTCAGCCCGGATAGCATCTTCGCGAATGCTGCGTTTCATGAACCAGGGTAAAACATTGATGCACAGCAGAATGGGACCAATGGAGCCAAAAATATACGTTACGGCATATCCGACCGCGACATTGCCCTGGAGCTGCTGCACCTGAGCAAGAGGCAGCCCGATTTTTTCCAACGATGATCCCGCTGTGCCAATAATGGCCGACTGGGTAAGGCCACCCGCCGCAAGTCCTGCCGCAAGGCCTTTATCAAGATGGAAAATGCGGGCAACGGCCACGACGGTAATTAATCCCGTAACAGCCAGCACAACAGCCATTAGAATTTCTTTAAGAGACTGACGCCCCAGAGACCGAAAAAACTGAGGTCCGCTCTGATACCCAACGGCATAGATAAAAAGTGCAAACAGAACGGTTTTGATACCAGAGTCGATATGCACGCCGACCTGACTGATAAGCACTGCCGCGAGAAGAGATCCGGCTACACCACCAAGCTGGAACGAACCGAAACGAAAACGCCCTATCCAGCATCCCAGAACAAGAGCAAGAAACAGGGCCATTTCCGGACACGCACCAAAAACATGGGACAGAGAAGTAGTGAGTGCTTGCACAATTAGAGTCCCCGGAAAGCTATTGCCCAAAAGGTATAGATCAAAGGAAAATATGTAAATGATTCATATCAAATAATAGATACAAACAACCTATTACATTCCGCATAAAGAATAATAAAGTCAATGTATATGTCAATTTTGTTATGCTTATATTAAAATTAAATAGTAATTATTGAAAATAAACACTTTTGATTTACTTCATAAATCTTCGTCGTAATGAATTGTCTTAATTCAAAACTGTATTCTGGAGATATTGCTAGGAGAACGGTCTGTCCGCACCAGACCACACTGCTCCCCCGTGCTTTAAGTGAAGCAGCGCGTTCAGACAGTGCCGACACTTACGGGAGAACAGGCATGTGCGATGTGCTGGATTCCGCTCGAAATGATAGAGCGGGACATCACTGCTGCCAGCGACAATATCTGCCTGAGCGAGGAGCCATGCAGCAAACCCAATGCGGGAGATGTCGCTATGACTTTATAATATCCGGCTCCAGCTTCCGGATGACCCGGAACGCCGTCACCACGGCCAGACTGCCAAACAACACTACGCCCAGCGACTGCCCAATCAGAATCCCAACCGGCCCATAAGCCGACCCGATCCAGACGAACGGAATGGTCCCCAGTGTCGCCCGGCCCCAGTTGAAACCGGTGGAATAAAACGGGTGCCCCAGATTGTTGAACGCCGTATTGGCGACAAACAGCAGGCCCACAAACATGTAACTCAGCACCAGCCAGCAGCAGAACAGCCGCACGATGTCCACGCCTACACCCTGAAGCTCGAAAAGCTGGATGATGTAAGTGTGCGCCCCCGCCAGAACCAGCCAGGTCACGCCCACACACAGCGCCGTCAGCTTCAGTGCCGCCAGAAGCGCTTCCTGCACGCGGTGGATCTGCCGGGCGCCAAGATTCTGCGCCATGATCGGCCCGACCGATCCCGTCAGTGCAAAGACGAGCGAAAACGCCACCGGCACGATCCGGTCAATGGTCGCCTGTCCCGAAACAGCATTGAGCCCGAACCGCGCCATCGCATGCGTCACGAACAGCGCGCCCGTCGGGGTCGCCAGATTGGTCGCAATAGCCGGAACCGCAATCCCGCCAATCAGCCGCGTGGACGGCCCGAAAGCGGAACGCTGCGGCCATTCCAGCATGGCATGACCCCGAAGGTTCAGAAATCCGCTCGCCGTAATGGCCAGCCGCGCCAGAACCGTGCTGATCGCTGCCCCTTCAAGCCCCAGATGCAGCCCGAAAATCATGATGGGGTCCAGACATGCGGAAACGACGGCCCCCGTCAGCGTCACGCGCATCGAGCGTTTCGCATCCCCCACCGCCCGCAGAAGCGCCGACAGCGCCATCCCCAGACACACCAGCGGAAGCGCCGGTGACACGATGTGCAGGAACGTGGCCGCATTTTTCTGGGCCTCGCCATGCGCGCCCAGCAAACCTAGCAGAGGCGTGGCAAATGTCGCCGTCAGCAGTCCCAGAACGGCAGCAATCGCCACCATGACCACCAGAAACGCCGAGGCCATCCGGCGCGCCTCGGCATGCTGACACGCCCCGATCAGTCGTCCCGTGCAGGCGCCAAGCCCGATCGTCATCCCGATGGAAACCGACACCTGCACATAACTGACCGCCGTCGCAAACGCGATCGCCGCCGTCAGCGTCTTGTCATGCAGATGCGAAATATAACCGTAATTGAGCAGATCCACGGCAAACACGGCCATCAGCCCGATCGCCCCGGTCCCGGCCATCGTCACCACATGGCGCATGATGTTGCCATGAACGAATCTGGCCGGTTTTACCGGAGAATCGTCAGGAATACAGGGCTTTTTGGGATCGTCGTCTGGCTCTGGCATGCCGCCCCATCATGCCCGTTTCAGACCCGGAGAACCAGAGGTCGACAGCGTTTTTTCGTCTCCGTCTTTGTTCGTAACAGGCGGCGAATCCGCCCTTTTCACGCTTGTAAGGACTTCTTTAATATCCGTTGTGGAATCCTCGGCAGTGATGCTCGGGCATACGACCCGCAGCCTGTTCCATGTCCGGGAGTATGCCATGTCTTCGATCATCAACGCGGTTCACACCGCCGTCAGCGGCCTGAACTCGCAGTCACATGCCTTCAGTGACCTGTCCAACAACATCGCCAACAGCCAGACCACAGGCTACAAGGCCAGCACCACCAGCTTCGAGGACTACGTCACCAACAACGAACTGGCCAATGACGGTCAGGCGCTGAGCGACAGCGTCGTCGCCACCACCCGTCAGCACAACGACAACCAGGGCATGGTGACGACCTCGACCAATAATATGGCCCTGGCCATCTCCGGAAACGGCTTCTTCAACGTCGTGCAGGCTACCGGCCAGAGCAACAGTAATACTCCCGTTTTAGGCACACAGCAGTATTACACCCGCAATGGTGACTTCTCGCAGGACAAGAACGGTTATCTGGTCAACACGTCCGGCTATTACCTTGAAGGCTATAACGTCAACGCCTCTACAGGCACCCTGAGCACAGCCCTCAGCCCCATTCAGGTGCCCTCCACCGTCAAGTTCCAGCCGACGGAAAGCACGAAGCTGACCATGACCGGCCAGATCGGTAGCACCACCACACCAAGCGGCGGAAGCGCCACCACATCCGCCACGGCCTATGACAGCAAAGGCAATGCCCAGACGGTCTCCCTGAACTGGACACAGGTGAACGCCACGACCTGGACCGTCAGCAACGCCAATGACGCGACCAACAGTGCGACCGTGAAGTTTGATTCTTCCACAGGCGCCATCGCCTCGGTCAACGGACAAAGCCAGGCTTCCGGCTCTTCAGCCAGCTTCGAATATGACGGCGCGCCCCAGAACATGACCGTCAGCCTCGGAACCATCGGCGGTACGGGCGGCGTCAGCCTCGCAACAAACGGCTCCACCCCGACCGGCGTCACCACAGTGTCCGACAGCATCACCACCGGCACATTCTCCGGCATTGCCATGCAGACAGACGGCTCGGTCATGGCGTCTTTCGACAACGGTTACTCACAACTCGTCGCCAAGGTCCCACTAACAACCTTCGCAAGCCCGAACAATCTGTCTCCTCAGAACGGACAGGCCTATACCGCCACGTCACAGTCCGGCACGCCGCAGGTCAACGCCGTCAATACCAACGGCGCCGGAACTCTGAGTACGGCTTCGGTCGAAGATTCTACAACCGATCTGACCGGTGATCTCAGCAAGCTGATCGTGGCCCAGCAGGCCTATGGTGCGAACACGAAAGTCGTGTCCACGGCTAACCAGCTGCTTCAGACAACCCTGGCGATGATCCAGTAAGCAAGACTGAAAGGACACCGGCTCCATGGGACTGAACAGCGCACTTTCGATTGCAACTTCCGGCCTGAATGTCGTTCAGAATGCCATGGCCGTTGCGTCCAACAACGTCTCCAATGCGGGAACAAGCGGCTACATCAAGGAAAATGCCAACGTCCAGTCGAGCATCGCTGGCAACACAGGCACCGGTGTCCGTACTGCCGCCACCACACTGGCGACCAACCAGCAGGTGCAAAAAGCACTCTACGCCCAAAATGCGGATGTCGCGGGCTACACGGCCACCAGCAATTCCCTGTCCAACATCACGGCACTTCAGGGCTCCACCAGCGCCACATCCGGCAGTAGCGGAACGCTTTCCGATGAACTCGGCAATCTGCAGTCCGCCCTGACATCTCTGACCTCCACCCCGGACAGCGCATCGGCCCAGAGCACGGTTGTCTCCGCTGCATCCACCTTCGCCCAATCCGTCAATACGCTGGCTTCGGCCTATCAGACCCAGCGTCAGACAGCGCAAAATGCCGTCGTTTCCTCGGTCTCGGACATTAATACCGACCTCACCACGATCGGCACCCTCTCCACCAAGATCATGAACCTCAAAAGCACCGGTCAGGACACGGCCGCGCTGGAAAACCAGCGCTATACGGCCCTCTCCTCCCTGTCCTCCGAGCTTTCCGTCTCATGGTCCGAGTCCTCAAACGGCGACATGACCATTGCGACGGCCGATGGCGTCACGCTTCCTACACGTGACATCAGCAGCCCCAATGGCGCGACCGTCTCGTCCACATGGCCGCTCACCACGTCTTCCGCCCAGATTTCAGTCAGCACGACCTATCCCGGCACATCGTCCAGCAATACCATTCCCGCAATCACCCTGAATGGCCGCGATGTCACCACACATCTGACCGGGGGAACGCTAGGCGCAAATATCACCCTGCGTGATACGACGCTTCCTACCATGCAGGCGCAGCTGGACTCCCTGTCTTCAACGGTCGCCACGCGCTTTCAGGCTCAGGGCATGTCTCTGTTCACGACGTCAGGCACCCATGGCGTCGTCCCAGGAGCCTCACAGACAGATCTCATTCCCACCGGCAGCGTCGGCTTCTCGCAGGATATGAGCGTATCCAGCGCTTATTCCAACGACCCCTCCCGACTGCTCGACAGCACGACCTCCGGCACGCAGATAATTCAGAATGTCCTGAGCTATGCGTTCGGAACAGCTTCCGACGCTGCCGGAACTGCTCAGTCGGCCGCGCCCAGCACGAATCTCGGAATGACGGGAACCCTGTCCACGGGATACACGGGCAACCAGAAAATCATTTCCCTTGCGACATCCCTGACCGCAGACCAGGCGGCCACGGCCAGTAATGCAAGCAGCGGACTTGCCTTGTCGAAGACAACGCAGAGCAGCCTGACATCCAATCTGTCCGGAACGTCCACCGTCTCCATTGATAAGGAGATGGCGAATATCGTTACGCTTCAGAACGCTTACGCTGCTAACGCCAAAGTCATTTCGACCGTCCAGACAATGTTCAGCGCTTTGCTGAGCGCAATCGGAGCCTGATCATGACCGGAACCATTTCCAGCTTCGGCTTTGGCGGAATCTCCAGCCAGCTTCTTCTCGGCGTCCAGAATCTGTCGCAGGCGAAAGACGCGCTTCAGCTTCAGGCCAGCACCGGCGTTCTGGCCAGCAGCTACGCCGATCTCGGATCGTCGCGGACACAGGCCCTCGCGCTTCAGCCCGCCATCACGCAGGTTTCCGCCTGGAAAAGCAACGTCACGAACGCCCAGACAACGCTCACCACAACACAGAGCGCCCTGTCCCAGATTTCCACCATAGCCCAGGACCTGACGAGTTCGCTCTCCACTCTGGGAAGTACGCTCTCCTATTCGACCGTCACGACCGCTGCGTCTGCGGCCCAGTCGGCTCTGACCTCTCTGGGCAACCTGCTCAATACCCGACAGGGGGACAGCTACGTCTTCGCCGGGCAGCAGAACACAACCGCTCCCGTCAGCACGGATCTGGGCACATCGGACCTCGCGACCCAGATCGCGCAGACCGTCAGTCAGCTCGGTTCGACGGATGCAGAGAATGTGCTCAGCACAACGCAGAACCTGGCTGGCAATACTGCTGCCGGACAGCCTTTCTCCGCAACGCTTTCCACGTCGCCCGATCAGGCGCAACAACTACAGACGCGCGTCGTCGTCGGACAGTCTGAAACAGTGTCCGTCGGAATGGTCGCCACACAGGGCGCGACATCCACGTCCACCACTTCCCCGATCCGCGATCTCATGCGCAATCTGATGGTGGTCGCCTCCCTCGGCTCGTCTTCAACCAGCATCACGGACTATTCGAGCCTGATTTCCGGCCTTCAAAGCTCCATGGATACGGTCACGAGCGGCCTCGGCACCATGAGCGGCCTTCTGGGTGTCCAGCAGAACAGCCTGTCCAACCAGACCGCCATGCTGACCCAGATGTCCTCGGCTTTGACGACCCAGCTCGGTCAGGTGAAAGACGCTGATCTTGCACAGGTTTCCACGCAGGTGACGGACACCAACAACCAGCTTCAGGCGTCCTATTCCCTGATCGCGGACATGAAAGGCATGACGCTGGCCTCTTACCTCTGATCAGGCCTCTGATCCCGGTTGAAAAACCGTTTGTGACATCGCATATCAAGATCACTTTCCTAAACGGAGATTGATGAGATGAGTGAAACGAACAACCAGCAGCCCGCCGAAAAGCATGAGTTCAGTGCAGAGGTTGGACGGCTGCTGGACCTTGTGGTCCATGCCCTTTACTCGGATCGTGAAATCTTTCTGCGCGAACTCGTCGCCAATGCGGCGGACGCGACGGACAAGCGCCGTTTCGAAGCCCTGACAGACAGCGCTCTGGCGCTTCCCGAGAATGCGTCCATCCGCATCAATCCGGACAAGAGCCAGAAAGAGCTGACAATCTCCGATGACGGCGTGGGTATGACCCATGACGAACTGGCCCAGAATCTTGGCACGATCGCCCGCTCCGGCACGCGCGCTTTCGGAGAAAAGCTGAATTCGGCAAAGCCTGAAGACCGCCCGAACCTGATCGGTCAGTTTGGCGTTGGTTTCTACGCAGCCTTCATGGTCGCGGACCGTGTGGAGGTCACCTCCCGCAAGGCCGGTTCCGATCAGGCCTGGACCTGGTCTTCGGACGGCAAGGGCGCCTTCACGCTGAGCCCCGCATCCCGCTCTACGCCGGGCACCGACATCGTCCTGCACATGAAAGACGATGCCGACGAGTTCCTCGACAGCTGGCGTCTGCGCTCCATTATCCGCAAATGGGCGGACCATATCTCCTGGCCCATCACCCTGCGTGAAACCAAGGAAGACGGCACCACGGAAGATCAGGCTGCTAACGAAGGCACGGCCCTGTGGAGCAAGCCGAAATCCGAAATCACGCCGGAACAGTATGCCGAATTCTACCGGCATATTTCTCACGCTTTTGACGAACCCTATGCGACGCTGCACTGGCGCGCGGAAGGCGTGACCGAATTCACGGCCCTCCTGTTCTTGCCCAGCGCTCGCCCGTTCGACTTCATGGAACAGTCCCGCGAAAGCCGGATCCATCTCCATGTCCGCCGGATGTTCATCACCGACGAAGCGGAACTGGTTCCGAACTGGATGCGCTTCGTGCAGGGCGTGGTCGATACGGAAGACCTGCCGCTCAACGTCTCGCGCGAAATGCTTCAGGCCACCCCGGTTCTGGCCCGCATCCGTAAAGCGGTCACCAAGCGTGTCCTGACCGAGATTCGCAACCGTGCGAAGGACGCCGATGGCGGTTTCAACACGTTCTGGGAAAACTTCGGCGCGGTCATCAAGGAAGGTCTGTGGGAAGACGCCGAACACCGGACGGAAATCGCCGGTTTCGCCCGCTTCCATTCCACCCAGGGCGACGATCTCGTCACGCTGGATGACTATATTGCGCGCATGAAGGATGGTCAGGACGCCATCTATTACCTGACAGGCGACAATCTGGACGCACTGAAATCCTCTGCCCAGCTTGAAGGTTTCCGCGCCCGGGGTCTTGAAGTCCTGCTGCTGTCCGATCCGGTTGATGGCTTCTGGCCGGAGCGCCTGTCCTCCTATCAGGACAAGCCGCTGCGTTCCGTCGTCCATTCCCATGGCGATCTGGAAAAATTTGAATCCACGGATGCCGACACGACCGAAGCCGCGGATGTCGAAAAGCTGGTTCCGGCCCTCAAGGACGCCCTTGGCGAGCAGGTCAAGGACGTTCGCAGCACGGTGCGTCTAACGGGAAGTGCCGTCGTCATCACATCCGATGGCGGCCCGGACCTGTCGATGCAGCGCCTGATGCGCCGCTCAGGTCAGGCCATGCCCGCCATGCCGCCGATCCTCGAAATCAATCCGAAGCACCCGCTCATCAAGGCTCTGGCCGAGCGTGTTGCAAAGGGCGAGAGCATCACCGCCTATGCCAGCGTCCTGCTGGATCTGGCGCGTGTGCAGGAAGGCGAACCCCTGCCCGACCCGACCGGTTTCGGCCGCTCGCTCGCCACGCTGCTGGCTGGTCCGGCCGTCGGGTGAACGGGATCTGAACGCAGCATTCGCTCCGTTCCTGTCCATCAAAGGCGAGGGAGTTCATCCCTCGCCTTTTCTTTTTGCTAAGCTCCTGTGAGATATGAAACAGGCGCATGACTGAAGGAGCAGCAGGCCGTGATCGACGATTTCCGCTTTGGCCGCATAACGGTTATCGGCGACTTGCTGCTGGATCAGTATATTTCGGGCGGCGTCAGCCGCATTTCTCCTGAAGCTCCCGTTCCGGTCGTTCTTCATGATGGCCTGCGCTGTGTGCCCGGAGGAGCGGCAAATGTCGCGGTTAATGCTGCCGCTCTGGGCGCGCAGGTGCATCTGGTCGGTCTCGTCGGCGAAGATGAGTCGGCCCAGCGACTGAAAGACAGTCTGAACCTCTGGCCCACCATCCAGACGGACGGGATCGTATCTTCCCCCGACTGGACCACCATCACCAAGACCCGTGTTGTCAGCGGTCGTCAGCAGATCGTGCGTATCGACGTCGAAAAACTGACTCCCCTTTCCGAAATACTCCAGAAACGTCTCATGGATGAAGCCCTCCGCGCGATAGACGTCTCAGACGTGCTCGTCTGCTCGGATTATGCCAAGGGTGTTCTGACGGATGAGGTCCTGCGGGTTATCATCGCAGCCGGTCGTGCCAAAGGCATCCCCGTCATTGTCGATCCCAAAAGACGCACGCTGGAAGCCTATGCCGGCGCCACACTCGTGACACCCAACCGGATCGAAGCGGAACAGGCCAGCGGGCTTTCCGCCCGAACCGATGGTGACGTCCTGAAGGTGGCGGAAACCCTCTCCCGTCAGTTCGGCGGCGACGTTCTTGTCACCCGCTCGGAAGACGGAATGACGCTCTGGCAGCGTGATGCGAAACCGCTGCATGTCGCCAGCCGCAAGTCCGAAGTCTTCGATGTTTCCGGTGCCGGAGATACCGTCGTCGCCACGGTCGCCGCAGTGCTGTCCGCTGGTCAGACGCTGGAAACCGCCGTTGTCATCGCGACTGCCGCCGCCGCTCTCTCTGTCAGCAAGTTCGGGACCGCAACCGTCTCACGCGAAGAGTTGTCACGTGAGCTGCTTCAGGAAATGCCCGAGACAGGCGCGCTCGTTCCGGTCGAGCAGGCCGCGCGTATCGTGGGAAGCTGGCACCGGCATGGTGCGAAAGTCGTATTTACCAACGGGTGCTTCGATCTGGTCCATCCAGGGCATGTGAGTCTGCTTCAGGCTGCCGCCCGCGAAGGAGACCGCCTCATCGTGGCGCTCAACACCGACAGCTCTGTCAGCCGCCTTAAAGGGCCAACCCGCCCGGTCCAGAAGGAAGATGCTCGGGCCAGAGTGATCGGCGCCCTGCGTTCAGTCGATCTCGTCGTGCTGTTCGACGACGACACCCCCCTCGACGTTATCCGCACCCTGAAGCCCGATATTCTCGTCAAAGGCGCGGATTACACCGAAGGCCAGGTCGTCGGTGCCGATGTGGTGAAGGGATATGGCGGTAAGGTGGTGCTGGTGGACCTCGTGGACGGGCAGTCAACCACACGTCTCGTTAAAGGGATGCAGTCAGCCCCGACCTGAGGTCCGTGTCCCCGGCTGCATGGCGACACGCTGCCGGATTTCGCGTGGAGACGCACCAAATTTCTGCCTGAAACGCCGCGAGAAATGCGCAGCATTGCGAAAGCCGTGATTCAACGCAATCTGGGCAATCGGGAGCGCATCATGCGACGGATTTGTCAGGTCTGAATGGATGCGTTCCAGTCGGCGGTTGAGAATCCAGCCCGCAACCGCGCCTTCTTCTCCGTCGAAAAGCTGGTAAAGCGCCCGCGTCGAAATCCCGGAAGCCTCTGCAATGCTCTGGGGAGTCAGATCATGTTCGTGCAGACGCGATTCAATATAGCGCCGGATATGCCTCTGCCGGTGCCGCCGCCGTCCCGCCACACTGACTTCCAGATCCAGACAATCCAGAATTGTTGTGATCAGCAGATCCGTAACATGCTGCAAAAGGCGCTGGCGTGTCTGGGGGATGGCATTCTCCAGAGCTCCGGATTCGAGCATAGATGCCGCCGACAGCAGAAAAGCGCCCGGCCCCCGTGCCAGATCGAAAGAAAGCGGCGGAAGCCCCGAAAGCATGGGAAGATGCCGCAACAATGCCTGACGCGTGACACTGAACAGAAAGACGTCGGCTGTTGGTTCGATGCTGGGTTGTCGTGCCAGTGTGGAGAACTGATGCGGATCCAGATATAATTTGCCCGTGGATTGCCGCGAGAGCACCAGAACTGTCCGCCCCTGATCCAGCAGAGCAGCAATGGCGGGCGACAGTGCCGTGCTGAGCCGAACGACAGCCGGATCCATCCCACGAGGAGATGCCGCAAGAGTCGCCAACGGAATGATCCGCTGTGCACTCAGGCTGGCTTGCGGAATATCAGTCACGACCGTGTTCTGGGGAAAATTTGGGGGATGTCGCTAAAGACCATTTTTGGTAGTAAAACCATATGAAACAACCATAACGGAATGGCTATAGAAAGAATCGCCTCAAATGGAAATAGTCGACATGTATTTCATATTGTGTCTTGAGAAAGAATCGCTTATTCTGATGAAATATTAACGAATAAAATGATAAATATTTTTTTATAAAATAAGTTATAACTTTATAATGGATGGAATTTCTTTTGAATTATTTATCATATACCCGTGGTGGGTAAAAAACAAAACCTGCGTTTTCTCTGAAAACTCCGCCAATATCTGTAACCCGACCGTTGTCCGTTCTTCATCGAACGTCACGAACAGATCATCCGCCAGAAAAGGCAGGCGAATGCCGCGGTCCAGAGCCTGCTCGACCGACGCCAGACGCAGAGCCAGATAAAGCTGGTCGCGCGTGCCCTCGCTCATGGCCTGAACCGGAACAGGCGTCGTGCTTGCCGACCGCTGCCCCGCCAGAACCAGCCCGTCCGAACCGCTCTCTTCCGTCACAAGCCCCTCGTAACGACCAAGCGTCAGCCGCGAGAACAGAGCCCCCGCCCGCGACAGCAGAGGTCCATGCGCCTGCTGTCGCCCCTGTTCCACCAGCCGTGATAGCATCAACTGCTGAAGCCGGAGTGAAACATACCGGCTGGCCCGCTCGGCAATTTCCGCTTCCGTTTCCTGAATGTCTTCCGCGACCCCACGCACGCCACGAGCACTTTCCAGTTCCGCCAGCACGCTCCGTGCCTGCAACAGCCGCTCTGTAACTATGGATCTGCGGGCATCGAGCGCGATCGTTTCAGCTTCGATCTCCTCGAAATCCCGCTCAAGCTGCTCCGGGTCCGTCACGCGCGCTTCGTCCAGAAGCGACTCAAGCGACCGGCCATTTCCGGCCTGAAGAATCTGCTCCCGCAACTCATCGCGCCTGTCACAAAGCCCTGCCCGTTCTCGCGCGCGGGACAGCGCATGACGCAGATCGTCCTCTGCCCCAAGACCCAGAAGACGCCGCACGGGGTCCAGCCCCTGCCCCAGTTCCACAATCCGCAGATCGGCCTGTGCAATCTCTTCGGCGAGAGCCGCATGCTGCTGCATAACGGATTTCCGTTCCCGCTCGCGCTCCAGTTCCTGCGTCAGGAACCGCTCAAGCTCCGCCGCTGATTCCTGCCCGTAGCGCTGAAGAAACCCGCCCAGTTCCGTACGAAACGCTGCGATATCGCGCGCCTCGGAGTCCTGTTCCTTCTGCTCGCTGTCCAGTCGCGTCCGAATTGTCAGCGCTTCTGTCACATCCCGCAGATCGGCCTGCTCCGCCCGCCCCGGATAGCGGCAGTCCCCACATGCCCGTGCCCAGTCTTCCTCCCAAAGTGCCAGCTTCTGCTCCACACTCGACAAGGCCGCTCGGTCTTTGACTAAAGCCTCTTCCCGCTGAAGACGATCCTTTTTCCGCGCATCCGCTTTCCGGGCCTCGTCCTCGCGCTGCTCCAGCAAAGACGTCGCCTGCCGGATCTGAACCGCCAGCCGTTCGGACGCAGATTCCACACCGAAAACCCGCAACCGTCGGCTCATATCGCCCCGACTGTCCATCGCTGCCTGAAGCTGCATTTTAGTGCTTTGCAAAGCCTCTTCGGCGGCCAGAACCTCCTGTCGCCGACCCACCCAGACCTGCAATGACGCAGGCGGCAGCACCGGCGCCCCGAATGTTTCCAGCAAAGCGCTCCACGCAGCATGGCGCCGGTCCAGTTCGTCCTGCGCCTGCATTCCTCGCCGACGGTATTCCTCCGCCCGAAGCGCAGCATCCTTACCCTGCCGCAACAGGGTTGCAAGCTGCGCCGACTGCTCGGCATGGGCATGGCGCCGGTCCGCCAGACTGTCCGCATTCTGGATCAGAACTCCGAACGCCTCCCGCGTCGCAGGAGCGGGACACCCGCCGGAGTGAAACTGATCCTCCATGCCCTGCCAGAACCGGTCGCGTTCCTGCCGTGCTGCGGAAAGCTGCTCCCACGACACGGCCTGCCCGTCTTCTTCCAGGCGCCGGCATTCCTGCGCCAGACGCGCCCCTTCCGTCTCCGCCGCCTGTGCGTCGTCCTGTGCAACGCGCCGCTTCTCGTCCAGCGTCGCCCAGAGCCGCACCTCGTCCTCCAACACGGCCCCAGCGGGCAGGGCCAACGCCGTGAGGTCTCCCTTGCGATCGTCCGTGCTGGCGCGCCACGGCATCAGCGCCCCATAAGCCGCAGTCGCAGCGTCTTCCTGCCGCAAGACTTCAGCGGCAAGACTGTCAATCCGCTCATCCAGTGCGCCCAGACTGCGGGCCTCATCCAGCTCCAACCGGAACCGGCGCAGATTTTCAGGACGGATTTGTTCATCCATTTCCGAAACGGCTTCAGGGTGCAGAATATTCAGCGCCTGTTCCGTTTCCTGAAGCCGCGCCCGGAGATCCTGTTCCTGCGTTTGAAGTAACGCCCGCGCCTGAAGCCGTTGTCCCAGATCGTCCAGTTCTTCCAGAGTAGGCAGCACACCAGCCTCACAGCCATGCCGCGCCCAGAACTGTTCGAGCGAGATCGCATCCCGCGTCAGTCGAGTTTTCCGCTCTTCGACCTTTGTTTCAAGCCGCGCAACCAGATCGCTGCGTTTCAGAAGCGTTTGGATGGCGTCCTGTTCCACAAGGACAGGGGAGGCGTCGCCAAAATCCCGAATCTGGACGCATAACGCTTCGAACCGGCGCCGCAAAACAGAGGCATTATGCCCTTCAATTTGTAACGATTCAAGAATGTTCTCAAAACGAATACAATCTTCAATCGTTAAATCCCAGCTTGGAAAAGATCCTATTTCCGTTTCGATTTGTGTTAGTTTCTGAAATGGAACGGATGTCATTTTCAGTCGGGAATTGGTTCTCCGGCGCACGCCAAGGTCCTGTGCTACTGCATCACAGGACTGTTTTTCTGTTTCTGATTCGGAAAGTTCCTTATTTGCAACAGATAATTTCTTGATGGTTACAACGTCGCTCCGCAGGGTCCCCTGCAATGTCGTCAACTTCAGTCTAGCCTGTTGCAGCGCCGAACGCGCGCGTCCGGATTTCCATTCCGAACCGACATCTTCCTGCAGTCGCGCACTCAGTTTTCCAACGCCCTCAAGCCCCAGTCCGGCCGCCAGAATCTGAAGTCCGGCATCGTCTTTCAGGCGGCGCATCTCCTCGCCGCCCTCACGCAGCCGCGTATGATCCAGCGCCCAGGCCGCTTCAAATCCCTTCGAATCCAGTCCTCCTAGCCAGGTTCGCAACGGCAGATCTTCGAGCGCAGTCCTGTCATCTACCGCAAACAGCGTCTGGGTCCGCCCCCGGCGTCGCACGCCCTCAAAAACCGTCCCATCCTGCTCCAGACTGGCCCCGACCCGTAGCAACGACGCCGCCGTCATCCAGTCCCCGGCGATATGATGCGGAAACCCGAACAGGAAATCCCGGATCGCACAGAGCGTCGTCGATTTCCCGGCTTCGTTTGCACCATAAATAACGTGCAGGTCCCGCGCCCCTTTCGGAAAACTCAGCGTGGTCTCCTGAAATCCGCCATAACGCAGAAGATCGAGGCGTTCGAACCGCATTATTCCGTCTCCCCCAACAACCGCGCCCTTAATGCCGCCCGCGCCTGTTCAAGCGGAAACTGCCCCTCCGGCATCAGGCTGTCGCGCTCCACACAGGAGGGCAGGGCAGAGAAAAATCCTTCGAAATCGTCGGGCAGGGAGGCCAGAAACGCCTCGTCCTGCATCAACCCGTCTAGCGCCAGATCAAGCTCACGCGTCTCTGTCACGCCGCTTTGCCGAAGGGGCGCAGACGTCTCGTTGCGGATTTTCTCCAGCGCAATCTGTGCCGTCCCGTCGGCGGACTCCTGCGCCATCGACACCGCAATGCCCCGCAGATCATCTTCCCAACCGCGCGACGCACACAACCGGTCATGCAGAATGCTGCGCCCCGTCAGCACGATCCGCGCAATCACCGTGCGCCCCTCCGCTTCAGAAAGGGCGTGTTCCATCTCCCGCCGCGCGGCCCCCAGAACGCCATCCATGCTCTGCATGTCGCTGACATCCAGCTCCAGCCGACACCAGCGCACGACATCACAGTTCACAAAATCGACTGAGCGGACGATCCCGTCCTCGACGCTCACCAGCGCACAGCCACAAGCCCCGGTCTCGCGCGCATGACGTCCCTGAAGCACGCCCGGAAACACGATCCACGGATGCTCGCAGACGATTTCGCGTGCATGGACATGCCCCAGCGCCCAGTAATCATATCCCTTCGCCGACAGCGTTTCGACAGAGCAGGGCGCGTATGTCTCGTGCTCCCCATACCCCGACAGCGACGTATGCAGCACACCAATATTGAAATACTCCGCGACGGGCGCGGGATAGGCCCGCGTCATGTCATGCGGGACATGACGGTCGCGAAAACTCTGCCCATGCAGCGCCACCCCGAGTTCCGGCCAATGAAATGTCTGGGGGGCCTCATAGGAAAAATGGTTGATCCCGTCGGGCAACGGCAATTCGCGCGCAATAACCGACTGCGCATCATGATTGCCGGAAAGCGTCACAACCCGGATGCCAGCCTGAACCAGCCGGCTCAGGGCCTTGAGCATGTAAAGCCCGGTCCCCACGTCCTGCCAGGTCCCGTCATACAGGTCCCCCGCCAGAATGACGAAATCGACTTTTTCGTTAAGCGCCGTCTCAACAAGCCGGTCCAGCGCGCGCCGCGTTGACCCCCGGATTTCCGTCTCGGGAAGCCCCTCGTAACGGCTCAGCCCCTTCAGGGGGCTGTCGAGGTGAATATCAGCAGCATGGAGAAAGCGGAAAGAGGACATACGCCAAGTTTACGCCCTCCCCAATCTCTTGCAAACAGTGCTGCTTATATCAGTTCGCGGCCAGATACTGCGACACGATATCCGGCATCAGGCTTTCAAGCGCCTCGGCCGAAGCCGCCTCCTCGTCCTTCAGACATTCCAGCGCCGATGCGTCCTGCGTAAAGCCAAGCTGTCGCGCCAGCGCGATCAGCATCTGAAGAGACGTGATCTGATGCGCCCGGTATCCGCTCGCCACCAGCACGTTCTTCAGAACGTCCCGCGCTTCTCCTCCATGCAACAGCCCCGAGACAGTGCTGAGAATGGACGAAACCGTCTCATGCGGAACCGGGGCAGGGTGCCCGTGCCGCGACAGAAGGATCGTGATCTCCCGCGCATGGCTCCGGCCCATCGCCAGATCCTGCTCCATCCGCCGACACAGCCCCGGATACTGCTCACATACAGGCAATTCCGAAAGCGCGGTCTCGATGGCCTTGGATTCAATGGACAGGTGATCCCGAAGAGCGTCCAGATAGATATCCAGAGCGGATCTGTCCGTCGTTTTCGTTCTGGCCACCGTGTATCCTTATGTGTCGCTGATGTGGATTTAAATGGCCATATTGTCCCATGGAGCGCAAGAGCGCAGCGTCATGCTGGGAATACCTTTGCAGGCATGAAAAACCCCATGCCGGAGACCGGCATGGGGCATTCAGGGGCAGCAGGATCTGACGGATCAGAAACCGGCGCTGATGGACCCCATTGCAGCGAACGGTGCTGCGATCATGTAGGTCGGGGCCGTTCCCTTGATGGAATTGCCGAAGATGCCAGTCTGTGTCTGGGCGTTCACCTTCGGGCTTGTCGGGAAGCCGAGATAGTGATTGTTCGAGATATTGGTCAGGTTGAGCTTGACGTTCGGAGCCTGGAGGAAGCCGAGGTTCTTGAAGCGATAGCCAACCGTGATGTCCATTTTGACGTAACCAGGGATGCTTTCGTCGTTCATGAAAGAAGCATACTGCTTGGCGACATATTTCAGCTTGTAAGCGCCGAAGATATTGCCGTCGTCATAGTCGAGGTTGAAGCCGACCTGATATTTCGGTGTTTCGGGAGCGAACTTGCCGTTTGTCGGCATGTAGTCGATCTTGTTGCCAGAGCTGGACAGCAGGTTGCTGGTCGTACGGGCATCAACATACTCGAACGAAGCATACGGACGGATATGATAGAAGATCGGACGCGTGCCGATTTCCGCATCCACACCGTTCGTGCTCTGACCACCGGCGTTGATGTTGGTGGACGCGTAGTTGTTACAGGTGGCATCCAGACACTGCGTCGACTGGAACATGCGGTTCGTGAAGTTGTAGTGGAAATATGTGACCGAGGCCATGACCGTCGGACCGGTGTAACGCCAGCCGGCTTCTTCCGAGATGGAGATTTCAGGCTGCTGGTTCTGGGTTGCCTGCGTGCCGTAATAGTTTCCAGCAGAGTTTTTCGAAGGCAGGTAGTAAGTCCCGGCGTCATACAGGGAGTAATTCGTCGGGATACGGAAGTTCGTCGAACCAGAGACGAAGACCTGCATTTCCGGATTGATCTGATAACGGATCGACGCCGTCGGCAGGGGCTCATAATAGGTCTTGCCGACATACGGACCGGTGGACGTATCGGGCAGGAAGTTATGTCCGTCACGTGAGACAATGGCATATTTCAGGCCAGCGTCGATGGTCAGTTTATTATTAAACAGCGACAGGCTGTCACCAATGAACATGACATGCGTGCGCGTCTGCGTCAGACTCTGACGATACTGGTAGGTCGTGCCATCATTAAACACATAGTTCGGTCCGCCGCCCCAGATGTTCCATGGCGTTCCGTTCGCAGCAATACCGGTGGCCGGTGCAGTCTGAGACTGCTTGGCATATTCGAACCAGTATCCGACCATCAGGCGGTTGGCCCCGGTGGTGAGCGTCAGCTTCGTAACAGCGCCGGGACGATAGGTTGTGGTGATGGACGGCTCATACAGCAGGCTTCCCTTTTCAGGTGTCTTCCCGTCGAGCGTACCGCCCATGCTCGTTTTGCCCCAGTTGCCCGGAACTCCGTAAGCGGCGCCGCCGCTTCCGTTACCATACCAGAAATACGGGGTTTCAGTCAGGACCAGGTGATCCGTCAGCTTAAAGGTGGACGGTGCACTGGTATAAATGTTGGTAAACGGGTTCTGATGCAGCTTGTAGTAGTTGGCGTCGTTCTGCTTGTAGGTCCCGTTATAGACCGTATTGCTGATCGTCGCGCCGCTGTTGTTCTTGAATGTCGTTCCATTCGGCCGTGTACAAGTATTGCCGTTGTAACAAGGAGCGACATACTGGTCCTTGACGCCGAAGCCATAGGTGTCCCACGACGCCATGTTGGTGCTGGGCGTGAGGTAATTGTACAGACGGTTCCCGACGATGGCGAGCGAGACGCGGTTGCCGTCGCCCCAGTCGTTCACGAATTTCGCTTCAGCATGCAGCTTGCGGTTCGTGGCCTCGGAATGAATGGCGTCTTCCGTGGCATAGGACCCGGAGAAATAGGCGCGCAGGTTGGTCTGGCCGATCTTGCCGGTATCGAGACGCAGGAAACCACGCGTATAGGCATATGAGCCGTAGGTGACGTCGAATGCGCCGCCCTTCTTCATTTTCGGATCGATCATGTACATGTCGACCACGCCGCCAGTGGCACTCAGATGCGGACTGTCGAGGTCTGCGGAGCCCTGTGCGAGGCTGATCTTACGCAGGTTTTCGGAATCTGCGATTTCCTGAGAATAGACCGCGAAGTTCCCGATATCGTTGATCGGAAAACCTTCAAGGGTGAAGCCCATCTGCGACTGGTCGAGGCCACGGGCACTCATATGGCTGCCTGTCAGGCCTGCCGGGTCGGAAGACGTGACGTTCGCGCCCGGAAGGAGCGCGATCAACTGCATCGGGTCCTGACCCGGGGACTGCTTTTCAATGTAGTCGCGCGAGATGGCCGAAACGGACTTCGCTGCGTCCTGTTTCTGCATCAGGCCACCACCGACATCGCGGCGTGTTACGCCATCGAAATAGGAATGGTGACCGCTGACAGAGACATGTTCTTCATGTTCGTCTGTTGGAGCCGTGTTGCCCATCATGGACGGAGCGGCGGCAGCGACTTTCGTATGGCCCTTCTTTGCAGAAGGAGCCGTGCTGTCTGCGGGTGCGGCAAATGCCGACACAGTACCAAACGCAAACAGGGCCGAAGTCGAAAGCAGGCGAGCAAGGCGCATTGTGTTTTCGGTCTTTCTCGGTCAGGTGAACTTTCGGCCGAGAAAAAGCATGAGTGCAGGTCTCATTTCAATCAGATGTAGCGTGATACAATATGACATGACAGGGGTATGGCAATTTAGTCACATTTCGGCTGCGCAATGGCGATAAATGGCAGGAAACTCCCCATGAATTGTGACATTTGGAAGACACTCCCCGTTTTTCTGGGGAAAGATCGTTTCGGAATCCTATCCTGCGGGACGCAGGTCTTCATCTGCGCTGTAGATCTGTCGAATCCTCTTGGCCTGCGCGGGAGTGGCGGCGGCATCGTGGCTGTTACCGTTCAGATGGGGTACGACCCGGCCGTGTAGGGTGGGCACCAGATCGGGCAGGGATGAGATCTGCTCCATCAGGAAAAGCTGATCAACCGCAAGTCGACCGTTCCGGTCACAGACATAAAGGCTCTGGGGACGGAACACATGGTCCAGATCGTAAACGGATGAACAGGATTCTACGTGGTCGATGGCATCATCCAGCGTGTGGAATGAACGGTAGAGTCCGCTGACGGAGGGATGGATGCGGACCTGTGACGTTCCGCCGCGTCGGGCAAAAGACCATGCGGATACGAAACGCTTCACAGGATCGCGCCAGATCGCAAAGCTGGGCAGGGTCTGACAGAGTTCTGGTGCCACATGATGATAATAGCGCCATGTCTCATGCAGCATGACCCCGCCATAGAGCAGGTCACAGACCGACGTTCCGCCATTTTTTGGAACATGGATGAACAGCGCCCCGGCTTCCCGAATGCGTTCAAGCCGCTGAAGGCGCTTGCGGCCAAGCGGTAGCCGCAGTCGCAGATCGGCGGCACGGGCGTGGACATCGGGATACTGCTGCACTCCGAACAACTGACACAACATTCGCTGTGGCAGGCCGGGGCCTTCTGGCCCGCGACCGGAGGAGCCCGCACGAAGGATATGGCTCTCATCGGTCATCCGAACGGCAGAAGGGGGCGTCATGAACGTGTTCCTGATCCTGTCTCTGTTGAAACGGACACTGGCGGCGGCAGGAAACGGAGGCAAAGGGTAGATTGTAACGGAATGAAATCCATGTTGCGGTCTTTACTGTGTCAAATCCGACACAAAAGGTCTTTTGTATTTGACTTGCCCTTTCCGGAGCGCTTCATGACACCTGACGGTGCCCGTTTTTGCGGGTGAAAAGGGAATGCAGTGTGAAACTGCGGCTGCCCCCGCAACTGTAAATGCTGGCTGCTGCCTCACAAGGCGGGTGGCGCGATTTCAGGACATGAACCCACTGGCGCAGGCCGGGAAGGGGCCTGAAGACGGAGCATGAGCCAGGAGACCTGCCGTCAGCATGAGTTGTCCGAAGGACGGTCCGGGCGGGGTGCATCGGAACGCCGGGTCAGACCGCGCGACGGCGGGTCTGCCTCCTTCTTGAGGGCGACGCAGAACGACGAGACACTACTATCACCATGCCCCGTATCTCCTGCCTTCTCCTTGCGACGAGCATGCTTGTTGCTGTTCCGGCGCTGGCGTCCGTTCCGGTACAGGAACCGGTCTCGCCGCAGAAGCCCAAGGCATCTCCGGCTCCGAAAGCCGTTTCATCGTCCATTCCCGAGACTGTTACGGTGACGGCGAACCGCATCCCGCAGGATCTGAGCAAGGTCGGCTCACAGGTTACGGTTGTGACCCAGCGTGACATTGAACTGCTCCAGCGGCGTGATCTTGCTGACCTTCTGGCGCGCGAGCCGGGCCTGAACATGGTGCGGACGGGTGGCCCCGGTGGTACGGGCTCGATCTTCATGCGCGGCACCAACGCCAACGAAGTGAAGGTGCGGCTGGACGGGATGGACATCAACGATCCGTCCACCCCGGCCGGGGCTTTCGATACGGCGCAGTTCCTGACGGATGGGCTGGCTCGCGTGGAAATCCTGCGCGGACCGCAGAGCGGCCTGTATGGTGCGGATGCGATGGGTGGTGTCATCGACATGACGACCAAGCAGGGGCAGGGACCGCTGCATGGTTTCGTCCGGCTTGAAGGCGGTAGCTATTCCACCAAGAACCAGACGGCCGGGTTCTCGGGATCGCTGCATCGCTTTCATTATATGGTCGAAGTCTCGCATAACCATGTCGGCGATTATCAGGCCGTGCCGAAAGACATCCGCGTGCAGGTTCACGGTCATGACGTCGCGTCCAACCGTAACGACAACCGCACCGCCAATGTGCGCCTCGGCTATGACGTGACGGACAATTTCGATCTCGGCTTTACGGCTCATCTGACGCAGGCAGATTACGAATACGTCGCTGACGATTACAGTTCCTATCCAGCGCTCCCCTCAGCGCAGCAGAACGAGAGCGACCTCAAACAGGCCATTCTGCGCGGGACGGCGCATCTGAAGTCCTTCAAGGGCGTGTTCGAGCAGACGCTGGGTGTCGGGTACGTCACCTATCGCCGTCACGACATTACGGCTGGGGAAGCCAGCATCGCGTCCAATCGCGGTGACCGGCTGAAAGTGGACTGGCAGGGCCTGACGCATCTCGGCCATAACGGCTCATTCCTCGTTGGATATGATTATATCCGCGAGCGCATCCTGACGCCGATCAACGCCCAGACCACGACGAACGCCGCCTGGGGGCAGCTTGAGGGGCACTGGCACGATATTCTCTTCGGCTCGGCCAATATTCGCTACGACAACAATTCGCGTTACGGCAACTACGTGACATGGCGCGTTGCCCCGGCTGTGAAAATCCCCGGAACGGGTCTGACGCTGAAGGCCAGCGGTGGCTCGGGCTTCCACGGCCCGTCCCTGAACCAGCTTTTCGTCAGCTACCCGGCCTATTATTTCCTCGCGAACCCGAACCTGCGGGCCGAGCGCCTTTTGGGCTTTGACGCCGGGTTTGAAGAGCGCCTCCTGAATGGCAAGCTGACCTTCGGGGCCGACTATTACGGCAACCATGTTCGCAATCTCATCAACACGGCGCTGTCGGGCTACAACTACACCTATGTCAACGTGGCGCGCGCCCAGACGCATGGTGTTGAGGCATTCGTCGATTACCGCATCATCAAGAGTGTGGATCTGCGCGGCACCTATACCTGGACGGACGCCACGGATCGCAGCACGGGTGCAGCACTCGTGCGCCGCCCCCGTCACAAAGCGACGGCCAGCGTCATCTGGACGCCGACCAAGCGCCTGAGCATCACGCCGAGCCTGCTGTATGTCAGCGGCTGGCACGATCTCGACCGGTACACGTCCAGAAGCACGATTGGTCATGATTATGTGACGGTGAACATCGCGGCCGAATACAAGCTGGCCGATTTCGTCACCCTGTTCGCGCGTGGCGACAATCTGGGGAACCGGTACTATGAAAATCCGGTCGGCTACCTCCAGCCGGGCCGGTCTTTTTACGGCGGTGTGACGTTTGGCCTTTAAGGCATTCCTTCATATCTTTTCAGCTCCAATGGCAGTGCTTCTGCTGTGGGGCTGTTTTTCCGGGTCGGCCTGTGCCGGTCCGGTGCGGACGCGTATCGTCTCGCTTAATCTGTGTACGGACGAACTGCTGCTCGAACTGGCGCAACCGTCCCATATTCTCGGTCTCAGCCCGTTGGCCATGGATTGCGCGGAATCCGTCCGTTGCGAACTGGCGCAGACCTATCCCGTGCAGCGTCCTGACGGCGAGAACCTCGTCGCCACGCGTCCCGATCTCGTTCTGGACGGGACATGGCACCGCCCGACCGTCCCGCTCGTGACGAATGCCCTGCACGTTCCGTTTGTCCAGCTTCCCTCTATCGCGTCCCTTGCGGATATTCCCGTTCAGATCCGGACAGTCGCTCACGCCATTGGCGAAGAGGCGCGCGGCGAGGAGATGGTCCGCGCCTTTGAGGAGCGGCTTGAAAACCTCCGTCCCGCCCAGCCGGAAAAAACCCTGACGGCAACGGTTATCGGTGCGAACCTTGCAGGAGAAGAGGGTGGGCTGATCTCCGATCTTCTCAAACGCGCCGGGTTCCGCCTGTCCGCTTCCGAGCGTCCGGATGGCACCATCGCGCTCGAAACTCTGATCGCCCATCCGCCAGACCTTCTGGTGACCGGCATGATTTCCGAAGGTTCGTCCCTGGCCGAAAATGTTGTTCACCATCCCGCCTTGCAGGGACGATTTACAGGCGCGCACCGTCTGGCGCTGCCCGGCCGTCTGACGATGTGCGGCACACCGGAGACCCTCGATGCGCTGGAGGCGCTGATCGCCGCGCATGATCGCCTGACCGCAGCGGAGCCTTCACCATGAGCCGTTATGTTCTGACCGTCGCTGTTCTGGGGGGATTGGTTCTGGCCCTCGCCATTCTGTCGCTGGCCGCGGGCCCAGCGGGGATCGGCGTCGTTCAGGGGCTGTCCGACATGCTGCATGGCCGCGAGACGATCGCCGCGACCATCATCGGTCAGATCCGCCTGCCACGGATGATTCTCGCCCTGCTGGTTGGCAGTACGCTCGGCCTGTCGGGGGCGGCGCTTCAAGGGTTGGTCCGCAATCCGCTCGCCGATCCAGGTGTGCTCGGTATTTCGGGCTGCGGAGCACTTGGGGCGGTCCTCGTCTTTTACACCGGCGTCTCCGCAGTTTGGGCGCCTGCGCTTCCACTGGCGGCGTTGTCGGGCGCCGGGCTGGCCACGCTTCTGCTTCTGGCCCTCACGCGCGGCGGGACGCTCGTTCTGGTACTGGCCGGGGCAGCTCTGGGCTCCATGAGCGCCGCCCTTCTGGCCCTGACGCTCAATCTCGTGCCGAGCCCCTATGCGTCCTATGAAATCATGCACTGGCTGATGGGGTCCCTGTCGCGTGCGAGCCTGCATGACGTTCTGATCGCTTTGCCCGGTCTGCTCGTCGGGTCGGCGTTCCTGCTCGGGACCGGACGGTCGCTGGATGCCCTGACCCTTGGTGAAGATGTGGCCCACACGATGGGTTTTTCCCTACGCGCAGTGCAGTGGCACGTCGTGATCGGAACGGCGTTGGCTGTTGGAAGTGGTGTGGCGGTCGCGGGCGGGATTGGGTTCGTCGGCCTCGTCATGCCGCATCTGCTGCGCCCGCTCGTCGGAGCGCGTCCGTCGCGCCTGCTGCTGCCGTCTGCGTTGGGAGGGGCCGCGCTGCTTCTGGCCGCGGATCTGTTCGTGCGCCTGCCTGTCAGCGGCACTGAACTGCAACTCGGCGTCGTCACCTCTCTGATCGGAACGCCGGTTTTCTTCTGGCAGGTCTGGCGCCTGCGCGGTCGGCTGGTATGAGGCACGGATCATGATCCTCCAGACCGACACACTCCGCCTGACCCTTCAGGGGAACAGGCTTCTGTACGACATCACACTCGATGTCCGTCCCGGCGAAGTTCTCGGCGTGATCGGCCCGAATGGCGCAGGCAAAAGTACGCTCCTGCGCGTCATGGCCGGACTGCTCCGTCCCGAAACCGGCCGTGTCCTGCTGGATGGACAGAACCTGTTCTCCATGCCACCCGAACAGCGCGGGCGGCATCTGGCCTATCTCCCGCAGGACGCGCCATCCGCCATCGGCATGAGTGTGCGGGATGTCGTGACGCTCGGTCGTCTGCCCCATCGTCGCACGGCCTCGGCGGAACAGGACGCGGCTGCCGTTCAGCAGGCGCTGAATGCCTTGGGAATGAGCGCCTTCGCCGACCGCTCCTCCGCTAGTCTGTCAGGCGGTGAGCGCGCGCGCGTTCTGCTCGCCCGGGCGCTTGCGGTTGAGGCTCCTGTCCTGCTGGTGGATGAGCCAGTCGCAGCGCTCGACCCCGCTCAGGCCCTGACGGTCATGGAATTGTTTAACCGATACGCGGCGCAGGGTCAGGCGGTGGCCGTCGTCCTGCACGATCTGGCGCTCGCAGCCCGTTTCTGCACCCGGATCGCCGTGCTGTCGGAAGGTGCTCTCGTCAGCATCGGGCCGCCGTCAGACGTACTGACTGACGCGCTTTTCGCTGATGTTTACGGTGTGGCGGTGCGACGCTGCGGAGAGGTCGCCGTCCCCTGGTCGCTGGTGTCGAGGAATCGTGCGCTATAACGCCGGGCCAGCAGCGTGCAGGTGAAAAGCTGGATCTGGTGATAAATCATGAGTGGCAGCACGATGATGCCGACCGACGCTGCCGGAAAAATAACGCTCGCCATCGGCACGCCTGACGCCAGAGACTTCTTTGATCCGCAGAACTGAAGCGCAATGCTGTTTGCTGTTGTCTGTCCCAGCCCCTTGCCCATCAGGTGCGACAGACCCAGAACCAGCGCCAGCATGGCACTGTCGAGCAATGCGACTTCCAACAGATGCGCGCCCGAAACGCGATGCCAGATCCCCTCCACCACGGCGGAACTGAACGCGGTATAGACCACGACAACGATAGATCCGCGATCGGTAAACGAGATCAGGATCTTGTGCTTGCGCACGATCGGCCCGACCCATTTCTGAAGGATCTGTCCCAGCGCGAAGGGCAGCAGAAGCTCTTTGCTCACGTCGAGGATGGAACCCAGCGGCGAGTGCTCCGCCCCCACATGTCCAAGCACCAGCCCGGTCAGCAGCGGCGTCATTGCGATACCCGCAATATTGGAGACCGTCGCAGCACAGATCGCCGCCGTGACATTTCCCCCCGCAATGGAGGTCAGTGCGATGGAAGACTGCACGGTGGACGGCAGGCAGCACAGGAACAGCACGCCCGACCACAGTTCCTCGCCAAACAGCGCATCGGGAAAAACCGCCCGGAACAGCAGATGCAGCCCGACCCCAAGCACAGGAAACAGAGCGAACGTGCAGAGCAGAACGCTACCCTGAAGTTTCCAGTCCTTCACGCTGTCCACAATGGCGTGACGTTCGAGCTTCGCGCCCTGAAAGAAGAACATGAACGTGATGAGGATCGTCACGACATGCTGAAGAATATGCTCCATCTGTCCACGGCAGGGTAGAATGGAGGCCAGCGCAATCGCGCAGATCAGGGAGAAGAGAAAGGGGTCAAGGCGCTTCATGCCGCACTATGTCCGCATCCGGCCCGGACATGCAACGGTCCCGGAGGTCATATCCGGTTTGTCGCCAACCATGTGATTGGTTGCTTGCGCTCTTAGCAATGGGAGGGAAGGTAGGTCAGATATGTTGCTTCGGAAAACAGACCCATTTCCGCCCGCCGTTTGTCCAGTGTCTTTGGATTTTCTCCGCCTGCGTCGAGTGAAAATGGCGCATAATGATGGTTCTGACATGAGAGTTGTGAGCCGTAATGTTGCTTTCCGGTCGTGGCAAGCATGACGCGGTCCGTCAGCAGTGCGTAATCTGGTTTGCTGAATTTCCCCGCCCGCGCATACGGTGCAAGCTGGCGCAGGGCCCTTGTCTGAAAAGCGGGATCGTCATCGGCATGCTGGACCATCAACCATACCATGTTGGCCGCTCTGGGGCCTGCCTGTATCGTGGTTGACCACCCGTTCTTGTCCAGAAGATCTCTCACCCAGTGGCTGTTGTTCCAATCCACGTCCGTGAGTGCCTCGAGCATACGGTTTTTAAGCATTTTAAGCGTATCAGCGTCCACGCCTGACAACCTGTCCAGTGACCCCGTTCCCAAGGGACTGCGCCAGGCCTGATCGGGAATGATACGGGCAGTCGCTTCTTCCTCCAGCGTATTCTGTCCCGTCCCGTGAATGGCATTGGTTGAAGCCGTAATTCCGGCCTCATAAACCTGACAGTAGGGAAGGCTTTTGAAAAGTGCGGTATGAAATGTTTCGAAAGTTTTGAAATCGTTCGCGGCTTCTACCCCATTGAGGATCTGCGAACATAATCGATCCTGATAACCGCGATCTTCTGGAACGGACGCCTTGATCCCAAGCTTTTCCAGCTTCACATCCTGTGTCAGAGCCGCCTCATGCACGCAGGCTTTTCCATAAGCCTCAATGGCTTTCCAGTCTGCCCCCTGTTGTGCTGTTGCCCCCGGAAAAGCGCCCCGAACGAAGCTGTAATCTCCCGGATCGAAGCCCCCGCCATGAATAAAAGGGATCAGAACCGACGGTGGCGCAACGGCTCCAAATGCGGAAGGTATTGCCCCCAGAGCGGCCAGCAGGATCAACATGCGAAAACGGCTCATCATGACGACATCCTGTCAGGAAATGTTACGTCACGATGCCCTGCATCAGAGGCTCAGATCAAGACCGTAATGGTCTTAGCGGCCACACACATGCAGTCGCTCTGAAGTGCGGTGCAAGATAATCATTTCAAGGAAGTAAATGGTGCCCAAGACCGGGATCGAACCAGTGACACTGCGATTTTCAGTCGCATGCTCTACCAACTGAGCTACTTGGGCACCGAAGCTTCAGGAATAACCCCGTTGCGGAGATGGGGTGTAGCTTATCATTGCGGCGGGATCAACCCTCTCCGTCGCGATATTCGTCCTGTTCTTCGTCATTGTCCTGACGAAAGGACGGAACGCGGTATGTTCCGCTGAACCAGCGGCCCAGATCGACATCTGCACAGTGTTGGGAGCAGAAGGGGCGAAACCTTGCATCGGTGGGACGGTGACAGATCGGACAGGTGGACTCGCTCATGACAGGCTCCAGCTTGCAGGGGGGGCGTTGGGGTCAAGGACAAGGTTTAGCGTCCGCGCGCGCCGAGAGATGAACTCTGCGAGCGCCTCAGGGTCACTTTCCAGCGCCTTAATGAGGCTGATCGAGGCCGTCAGCGTCTGGCCCGGGCGCTCTTCGCGCAGGATCGTCCGTAGGATGGACAGGGCCTGACCCTGCGGGGAAGACAGAAGTTCATGTAAAGGAGGGCGACGGCGCGGGCGCGTCAACTCCAGCAGGCCGGATGGTGTCGCGCCGAGCACTTCCGGTTTGAGCGGATCTCCGGATAGCGCTTCTCGGAAAAACGGTGCCAAAGCCGCACGTTTGCGTGTCTTTACACCTGCCGGATCTACCAGAATTGTGCCTGAGAGGTTCCGCAGACGGATCTGCCGTGCCAGCTCGGGAAAAGCCGCGACATTCCCTTTGAAGTCAGGAGCGCCAGTGCTGTCGAGGTCAATGGCAATCAGGGCGGGGGTCGGAAAAAAACTGGCGGTCAGCAGACCCAGATCGGCTTCGGAACTGCCAAGACTGTCAAAATCGGCCTCAAGCGCACCATCAAACGCCTGCTGGCAGCGCTGAAGGCGTGGACGCAGGCGGATGGGCAGTTTTGCCGCAATACCCGGATCGTCCACGAAAATTGGCGCATCCGGATAGCGGTCCGCCAGTTCGTCCAGCGGGGTCGGGCCGCGTTCCAGCAGTTTGGGGGCGGAGGGGGGTTCAGCGGGCATGTCGGCCCGGCGCAGGCGCAGACCCTTGCCGTTCTGGGCCGAACGACTGACACGCGCTGCGGTCAGAGCGCCTTCGATCAGGGCGTCGCGGGTGGAGAGAAAACCACTCTGGCCATCTTCGAGCAGAACGAACGCGCCACCCAGAGCTGGAGCTGTTTTCTGGACGCGGACAACGTGCCAGTCTTCCAGACCATCCGGGCAGCCGGGACGCCAGAGTGTGACGTCCAGCAGCGTGTCATGATCCGTGACGGCAATCCGCACTTCGCCCGGAGAACAGGCTGCGCGGATTTCAGTCATGCGATCCAGCCGCCTGACGGCTTACCCACCGGTTGCCCGCGCAGGAGCTGCGCAGTTTCAAACAAAGGTAGCCCCACAACGGCGGAATAGCTGCCGCCAATCTGGCGGATATGGGCAGCGGCGGCACCCTGAATGGCATAACCGCCCGCCTTGCCCTTCCAGTCCCCCTGCGCGATCAGGGCATCGATCTGCGCATCGGTCAGGCGATGGAAGATGACGGAGGTTTCCACCAGCCGCTCGCAGGAATTGCCTTGCGGCCATCCTGCACTCGGACGCAGGACCACGGCAGTCAGCACTTTGTGGCGGCGGCCTGACAGCAGCTTCAGGCAGGCGCGGGCCGTCTTTTCGTCTTCGGCTTTTGGCAGGATGCGCCGACCGAGCGACACCACGGTATCCGCGCCGAGGATGAGCGCTGCATCCGTGCGCTGCGCGACCACATGCTCCGCTTTCTGGCGGGCGAGGCGCTGCGCGAGCGGGCGCGGCAGTTCGCCGGGGCGCGGTTCTTCGTCGATATCGGCGCTCACGACGGCGTCGGGCACGATGCCGATCTGTTCCAGCAGGCTCAGGCGGCGCGGGGAGGCGGAAGCCAGAACGAGCTTCGGACGGTCCAAAAGGCCGGATGACCCTTCTGCGGAAGACGGGGATGCGGTCATGCGGCGGACTGTCTTACTTGAAGCGGAACGTGATCCGTCCCTTGGACAGGTCGTAGGGCGTCATTTCGACGTTGACGCGGTCACCGGCCAGAACACGGATACGGTTCTTGCGCATCTTGCCGCTCGTATGAGCGAGGATGGTGTGCTCGTTGTCGAGCGTGACGCGGAACATGGCGTTGGGAAGCAGTTCCATGACGGTGCCGGTAAACTCGATCAGGTCTTCTTTTGACATGTGAATCCTTGCTTCAGGGACAGGGTAATAATCTGCGCGCGGCAGTGGCTCCGGTGCGGAGCCAGAAAATCCAGCCCGCTATGTGCGGACTGTCAGCCCAAAGGTCAAGCGCGACCGGCCCCTGTCCCGGGATTCTTGCCGTTTTTATGACGGTTCGGCGTGGTTTTCAGGAGGCTTTGCCAACGCCTTGAGCTGCGGCGCGGGCTGCCATTTTTTCTTCTTCCGTCCAGATGCGGCGTTCGCGCACCTTCTGCGGCTTGACCTGCTTGACCGGACCACCGCCAAGCACGGGCGGGCGCATGGTGGAGTTTTGGGCCTTTTCGCAGTGCCATTCATGGCTGTCATGAACGTCCAGAGTCCGGCCGATCTCACGCTCCACGGCATGGAGCCAGGCGCGCTGTTCGGCATCGCAGAGCGTGATGGCGAAACCGCTGCGTCCCGCACGGCCCGTCCGTCCGATCCGGTGAACATAGCTTTCCGGCAGGCTCGGCAGGTCATGGTTGATGACATGCGTGACCGTATCGACGTCAATGCCACGCGCCGCGATATCGGTTGCCACCAGAACCTGCACGTCGCCTTCGCGGAACGCATTCAGCGCCCGCTCACGCTGACCCTGCGACCGGTTGCCGTGCAGAGCCTCGGCTGTAATGCCGGACTCGGTCAGGAAGGTGCAGACCTCGTTGGCGATGTTCTTCTGCAATGTGAAGACAACAGCCTGACCGATGCCCGGCGTCTGAAGCTGGGACAGAAGGGCCGCTTTCTTGTTGGACGCATCCATAAACATGACCGACTGCGCGATGCGGTCCACCGTGGTGGAAGGCGGTGCGATCTCGACCTTGGCCGGGTCGTGCAGGAGGCTCTCGACGAGGGCCGTAATGGATTTCGGCATCGTGGCGGAAAACAGCACCGTGTGCCGGTCTGCGGGGAGCGTTGCAACAATGCGTTCGATGGGTTTTGCAAAGCCCATGTCCAGCATCTGGTCAGCTTCATCCAGCACGAGCGCTTCAAGCTGCGACAGATCGCACAGGCCCTGCTCAATCAGGTCCAGCAGACGTCCCGGTGCAGCGACGATGATGTCCACGCCCTCTTCAAGCGCCTTGACCTGATGAAACTGACTGACACCACCGAAAATCGTGGTGACGCGCACTGGCTGATGGCGGCTGAAGCTCTCGAACCCGTCCGCGATCTGCGAAACCAGTTCGCGCGTGGGTGCCAGAACCAGAATGCGCGCGCCGTTTTTAGGGGCCGGGCACGGGGTTTCGGCAAGCCGGTGCAGCAGCGGGAGCGCGAAAGAGGCCGTCTTGCCCGTGCCGGTCTGCGCCAGTCCAAGCAGATCGCGGCCTTCCAGCAGAAACGGGATGGACTGGGCCTGAATGGGTGTCGGCTTGACGTAGCCTGCGTCGTCCAGAGCGCGAAGGATCGTGGGCGCAAGGCCGAGATCGGCAAAAGTCACGGACATAATAAAGCGGCGCCTCCGGCGCTGAGTAAAGCTGCGCCTGATGGGGCTTCGCGGATTCAGAAAACGGGCTTGTACGAATGATGCCTCCCGCCGTCAACGCGGTGGAAAGACGTGCAGACTCAGTTCGTCAGGACAGTTTGGAAATATCGCGCATGGCGACGACCAGATTCATATGCGACGCCAGAAGTCTCTGCGGCAGGGACGGCAGATAAATCCGGATAGCCTCAAGCCGTTTGGAGTCCGGAAGGGCCGCAAATGGCGTGCGCGACCCCGGACCGTCACTTCCTGCGTCATAGCTTTTTGCAATCGCGGCAAGCAGCGTCGCGGGGATGGAAGCCAGAAGCGCTTTCTGCGCCGGGTTCAGAAGACGGTCCCGCAGGGGGCCGGAGAGCGTGCGCTCTTCGGCTATTTTCGGAGCTTCGTAAGGCTTGAGCTGGCTCAGCGGAAACTCGACCTCCACGCCATTGGCCTGCTCCACATAGCCGGTGGTGCCGTCGATATCGACCAGCCTGCCGTCATGCGCGCCCTTCAGGTCCGAAACACGATCACCGATCGACAGGCGGGCCATCAGTTCTTCTCCAGTCGGGCTGACAGGCTGAGGGCATGGGCATCCAGTCCTTCGGCGGTCGCCAGAGCCACACCGGCCGGGCCGATCCGGCGCAGACCGGCTGCGTCGGTTTCGATGGTGGTGGTGCGCTTGATGAAGTCGAACACCGACAGACCGGAGGCGAACCGCGCCGTGCGGCTGGTCGGCAGGACGTGATTCGGACCGCCGACATAATCGCCCACGGCTTCGGGGCAGTTGCGGCCCATGAAGATCGCACCCGCATGGCGGACCATGGCCGAGAAGGCGCGCGGGGCGTCGAGCATGACTTCCAGATGTTCGGGTGCCAGCGCATTCACGATCTTGGCGGCTTCTTCAAGCGAACGCACGACGATGATCGCGCCATGATCGTCCCAGCTTTTTGTGGCGATGGCCGTGCGCGGGAGCGTTTCCAGCTCTTTGCGGACGGCCTCGGCGGCGCGCTCTGCGAAGGCAGCATCCGTCGTCACGAGAATGGCCTGAGCCTGCTCGTCATGTTCGGCCTGTGCGAGCAGATCAAGCGCGACAAGGCGCGGATCGTTCTGCCCGTCAGCCACGACCACGACTTCGGACGGCCCGGCGATGCTGTCGATGCCGACATGGCCAAAGACCTGCCGCTTGGCTTCTGCGACATACGCATTGCCCGGCCCGACGATGCGGTCCACCGGGTCGATAAGGTCCGTACCGAACGCCATGGCGCCCACGGCCTGAGCGCCACCGATGCGGTAGATTTCCGTTACGCCGCAGAGTTGCGCGGCTGCAAGAACCAGCGGGTTCAGCACGCCGTCCGGGGCCGGGACACACATGGCCAGCCGCTTCACACCCGCCACGCGGGCGGGCAAGGCGTTCATCAATACGGAGGACGGATAGGCCGCCTTGCCGCCCGGAACATAGAGCCCGACCGCATCCAGTGGGGTCCAGCGCATGCCGAGACGGATGCCGTCTTCGTCCGTGAAGTCCAGATCCTTGGGCATCTGGGCGGCATGGAACGTCTCGATCCGGCGGGCGGCGGTGCGGAGGGCGTCCATCAGGTCCGAGGGCACGCGCGCGGCTTCGGACGCGATTTCTTCCGCGCTGATTCGCAGCTTGTCAGCTGGTAGCGTTAGGCGGTCGAACCGGGCGGTATAGTCGCACAGGGCCTCGTCGCCCCGGCTGCGGACGTCTGCCAGGATCGCACGGACCGGTTCGGCCACGCTGCGTTCGTCGCTGCCACGCGCGGCGAGGAGTGTTGCGAAGTCTGCGGAAAAACCGGCGGCAGTCGTATCGAGGCGTTTCATCAGACCGCACCCTCCGTGGCGAGGGCTGTGCGGAAGCGCTCGATCAGGGCGCTGATTTCTTCAGGCCGGGTCTTGAGCGCGACGCGGTTGACGATCAGGCGGCTCGTGACATGGGCGATGGTCTCGGTTTCCATCAGGCCATTGGCGCGCAGGGTGGAGCCGGTATCGACCAGATCAACAATCACGCTCGCCAGATCCAACGTCGGTGCGAGTTCCATCGCCCCGTTCAGATGCACGATCTCGGCGTTGATGGCGCGGGACGCGAAGTGACGGCGGGCAATGGTCGGGTATTTTGTAGCAACCCGCAGACGGGACTGACCCGTTGCGGGATCTTCGATCATGGTTTTGGGGCGCGCCACGCAAATGCGGCAGCCCCCGATGCCCAGATCGAGCGGCGCATAGATGTCCGGATAGTCGAATTCCATCAGCACATCTGCGCCGCATACGCCGATATCCGCACCGCCATACGCCACGAACGTCGCGACATCGAAGGAACGGACCCGCACGACGTCCAGATTCGGATCGGACGTGCCAAAGCGCAGGCGGCGGCTGCTTTCGGTCAGGCAGTCCGGGTCGGGCTCGATGCCCGTGCGCGTCAGGACCGGAGCGAGCGCCTTGAGAATGCGGCCCTTCGGAAGGGCGAGGATCAGCGGCGTGTGATGATGCGCGGTTGCGTCCGTTCCGTTCCGGGTCATGATCGGGGGGTCGGTCTGGAGCGCTGTCATGCGACGTCTGGTCCTTGGCTGTCCGCAGGCACTGGGAACGGCAGCGCATATCACGAAGCCGGAGTCTTCCCAAGCCTTGCGCGGTTTCAAACGGTCTTGAGTGGACTTTGACACGGAATCTTCTTGACGGACGTTCCGAAAGCGGATCACTCTTGTATGCATGTCTGCTGACATAGAAACATTACTCTTCCCCACCTCACTTTCGGAGGCCAGCGCCCTGCCGCTACGCGTTCAGATCCGCGAGCGCGTGCTGGCCGCCATCGGTGCGGGTCTGCTGAAACCCGAAGATCGCCTGCCGACTATGCGCGCGCTCGCCGTTCATCTGCGGGTGGATCTCAACACCGTTCAGCGAGCCTATGCGGAGCTTGAACGACTGGGCGCGATCCGGACGCTGCGGGCCCGGGGCAGTTTCGTCAGCGACACGCCGCCACATCCGGACGGCGCGCTCAAAGCCGCGGAAGCCCGGGCGCTCGCGGCCTCCACCATCGCCCGCAGTCAGGCCGCGGGGCTTGACCCCGAAGCGGTCGTCATCGCCATGCGCGATCTTCTCGGTCTGCCTCCCACCTCATCCGAGCCCGAGAGCGGCTCTGCCAAAGGCTGATGTCCATGCCGGATTTTCCCGTGCTTCCTTCCATGTCGCTGGTGCCATCCATGAAGCGGAAACTGCCCCTCAACACGATTTCGGCCTCCATCGCAGCGGTCGTTTTTCTGATCTCGGCCGGGCTGACAGCTCTGACGCGGCAGCCCGGCTGGGTCATCGGTGGCGTCGTGCTGGCCCTGCTCGTGCATATGTCGCTCAAGATGTGCAATTCCTGGCAGCGTGTTCTGGTTCTGCGGGCGGGAAAGATTCAGGGACTGCGCGGTCCGGGCCTGTTCCTGATCGTGCCTTTCCTTGATCAGATCGACGCCGTTGTGGACCAGCGCATCCGCACGGTGCCCGTCCATACGCGCCAGACCCTGACGCGCGATACGACGCCGGTGGATGTGGACGCGGTCGTGTTCTGGATGGTGCATGATCCGCTGCGGGCCATTACGGAACTGGACAACTACGAAGGCTCGGTCTCGATGGTCGCGCTCACGACGTTGCGCGAGGTTGTCGGCAGTTCGGATCTGGCCACGCTGCTGGAAGACCGTCGCCGTATTGACGGCGAACTGCGCGACCTTATCGAAAGCAAGACCCGCGAATGGGGCGTTACGGTTCAGTCCGTCGAAATCCGCGACGTACAGCTCCCTGACAGCCTTCAGGACGCCATGAGCCGTCAGGCGCAGGCCGAGCGCGAGCGTGCTGCCCGCGTCACACTGGCTTCAGCGGAGCGGGAAGTGGCGCATGAACTGGCGCAGGCGGCCAAGACTTACGAAGCCGCGCCGATCGCACTCCAGATTCTTCAGATCAACCGTATTTTTGAAATGAACAAGAACCGCGGCACCACCATCCTGATGCCGACGACCATGGCGGATGCCATGACATCTGCAACGGCCTTCGCCGCCGCGATGCAGACCGTTCAGCCGGAAGCAGGTGCCCCGGCTGCGACCGGTGAGGTCAGCGGCTGAAGCTGGCGACCATGTCCGGCAGATTGCGCTGACGCCGCGTTGACAGCCGCGCGGCTGTCAGGACGGAGCGCGCCTGCGAAATCGCTGTGTCCAGTTCCGAATTGATGATCGTATGATCGAATTCGGACCAGTGGGAAATCTCATTCAGCGCTGCCTGCATCCGCTTGGCGATTTCTTCCGGATGGTCCGAAGCGCGCTTGTTCAGCCGGCGTTCCAGTTCTTCCAGCGAAGGCGGCAGAACGAACAGGCTCACCACATCGTCCGGCAGGGCCGCGCGTAGAAGGCGGTGCCCCTGCCAGTCGATATCGAACACCATGTCATGTCCGGCATCCAATGCTTCCTCAACCGGTGCGCGCGGCGTGCCGTAGCCTCGACCGAAGACTTCCGCCCATTCCAGAAGCTCACCATCCGCAGCCATGCGGCGGAATTCCTCGATATCCCGGAAATGGTAATGCACACTTTCGACTTCGCCCGGACGCGGTCCGCGCGTCGTAACCGAGACGGAATGGCGCAGGGTCGGCTCCGAAGCGCGCAGGGCGTTGGCAATGGTGGACTTGCCCGCGCCAGACGGGGCCGAGATCACCAGACAGACGCCACGGCGGGGCAGTTGGGTCATGGGGTCTCCTTGGGAGTAATGAACTGGACAGGACTGTTCTGCCGAAGCGTCTAGCGTAAAAGGGGCTGTTTTGGCCAGATATTCAGAGCCTGTTCAGGGCTCTGCCCTGAAACCGGCAAAGGGACGCGGTCCCTTTGAACCCATAAATTTACGAACGGGATCAAAGGGGCGAGCCCCTTTGTGGGGCGCGGGGCAACGCCCCGATCCTCACGGCTCGGACTGAAGCTGCGCAACAATGGCACTACTGATCGTCCGCCGCGTCGGGCCACCCAGAACATGCCCGAGCGGCGCCAGCACTTCGATATGGTCACAGACAATCTTGAAGACCGCGAGCATCGGCACGGACAGGAACGCGCCGGAGATGCCCCACATCCAGTCCCAGAACAGCAGCGACCCCATGACGAAAACGGGATTGAGCGTGAAGCGCCGGGCCAGCAGCATGGGTGTGATGGTCTCGCCTTCCAGCACATGGATCAGCAGATAGATCGACGGCGGCAGGAGCGCGTAAAGCAGGGAAGGGAAGCTGAAGAGTCCGACCACGAAATAGACCACCACACCCGTGAGCGGCCCGATGATGGGAATGTAGTTCAGCAGGAAGGCCAGGACGCCCCACAGAAGCGGATTGGGCATTCCGGTCGCCCAGCACTGGATCATGTTCACCAGCCCCACACCCAGATTCATCATCGTGATCGTCACGAGATAGAGCGACACGTTCTGCTCGATCTGATTGGCCATCTCCACAAGGCGGCGTTTCTTGGCGTAGGTCGGCATGATTTCGACGCAGCGGCGCAGAAGCGTGTCGCCTTCCGTCATGAGGAAGAACAGCATCAGCAGCATCGAGAAAAAGCCGCCCGCCAGTTCACGCGTCCCCGCCAGAACGGAAGAGCCGAGCCGCGAGAGCGCCGTTTCTCCACTGATTGGTCCAGTAACGCCATGCGCCGTGCGTGCGCTGCCCGAATGACCGCTGAACATGGCGGACAGGCGCATATAGTCGTGCTGGATCATGTCGATCGGCCCGCTGAGAACGGCCAGCTTGCTCTGTAACGCGGGGAGCGTCTGTGGTGCGCGGGTGATCCAGCCAGCAGCCGGGACGGAAATCGTTGTGGCGATTCCGCCCACGACTCCGAACATCATGACGATCAACAGCAATCCTGCCAGATGTCGGGGCAGGCGCAGACGCTGGGTGAGGAATCGCATGGGTGCGATCATCAGCAGGTTCAGCACGAGCGCAAAGACGAAAGGCAGAAGGATGGGGGCCGTGAAATACAGCGAATAGAATACAGCGAGAATCGTCAGGATCAGGACACACATGTCCCGGATGTTCAGATGTTCGCGCAGCAGGTTGCGATCGAGCGTAGGGTCCGGAAAATCACCGTCCGGCAGCAGCTTTTCGCCGGGCTTCTCACGGGGCTTTTCTGACGTGGACGCCGTGTCGCTACAGGCAGGGTCGGCGGAGGACGCAATGGGACGGCCGGACATGTTTTTTGCCTGAAGCGAAAGACGGAGCAGACGGACCACCAGTTGACCCTGACGATCCGCGAAAGGACACAGTTGCGTGTTCTGCCTAAAAAACCCCTTGAACTCCAGTGGCATCAGGTCACTAAATCATGAGGAGCGCCCGTGAATACGTCATCAGACGCATTTACCGGTTTATCGTAGACTCAAGGAGAACCATCATGGCCTGGAACACACCGAAAGTTACCGAAATCCCGCTGGGCGCAGAAATCAACTCGTATGTCTGCGGCGAGAAGAAATAAGCCTCTTCCCCGAGGCCCCGTCCTTGAGGAATATGGCACGGCCGCTCCCCTTCGGAGCGGCCGTTTTCATTCATGGGAGCCGCAGGGCGCCCGATTCAGACGGTTTGTGAAAAAATGATTGATGTCATCGTGCTTGGTGCGGCGGCAGGGGGCGGTTTTCCGCAGTGGAATTCCGCAGCGCCCGGCTGTGTGGCCGCCCGCACGCGACAGGGCGCGAAAGCCCGCACCCAGGCCTCCATCGCCGTCAGCGCCGACGGAAAACGCTGGTTTATTCTCAACGCCGCGCCCGATCTGCGTCAGCAGATCATCGAGACCCCGGCCCTGCATCATCAGGGCAGTCTGCGCGGAACGCCCATTCAAGGTGTCGTTCTGACCTGCGGCGAAATCGACGCCATCACTGGGCTTCTGACGCTGCGCGAGCGCGAACCCTTCAGACTGATGGGCAGCGACTCGACGCTTCGGCAACTGGCGGACAATCCGATGTTCGGCGCGCTCGACCCTGAGATCGTACCGCGCATCCCGCTGCTTCTCAACGAACCCATGTCCCTGATGAACAAGGACGGGATTCCCTCGGGCCTGCTGCTGACGGCCTTCGCCGTGCCGGGCAAGGCTCCGCTTTATGCGGAAGCCGCAGGCTCGAAGCCCGATGAAACGCTGGGTCTGTCCATAACGGACGGGCTGAAAACGCTGCTCTTCATTCCCGGCTGCGCGCATATCACGCCGGAGATCGTGGAGCGGGTGGCTGCGGCGGATCTCGTTTTCTTCGACGGGACGCTGTGGCGGGACGACGAAATGATCCGCGCTGGGCTAAGCCCCAAGAGCGGCCAGCGGATGGGACATGTTTCGGTCAATGACGCCGGCGGCCCGGTCGAATGTTTCACGATATGTGAAAAACCTCGCAAGGTCTTGATTCATATCAACAACTCCAACCCGATTTTGTTCGAAGACAGCCCCGAACGAAAAAGCGTCGAACGCGCCGGATGGACGGTTGCGGAAGACGGCATGACTTTCAGACTGGACACACCATGACGCTCCTCACCCCTGACCAGCTTGAAGAGAGGCTTCGGCAGATCGGTGCCGAGCGGTATCACAATCGGCATCCGTTTCACCGCAAGCTGCATGACGGCAAGCTCAACCGCGCGCAGGTTCAGGCCTGGGCGCTAAACCGCTATTATTATCAGGCCCGCATCCCGGCCAAGGACGCGACCCTCCTTGCACGTCTGCCCACAGCCGAACTGCGTCGGGAATGGCGGCGCCGGATCGAGGATCATGACGGCACCGAGCCCGGAACGGGGGGTGTCGCGCGCTGGCTGATGCTGACGGATGGTCTGGGGCTGGATCGCGACTATGTGGAAAGCCTCGACGGCCTGCTTCCGGCGACGCGTTTTTCAGTCGATGCGTATGTGAACTTCGTGCGGGACCGCTCCATTCTGGCCGCCATCGCGTCCTCGCTGACGGAGCTGTTTTCGCCCACGATCATTAGCGAGCGCGTCTCGGGGATGCTGCGGCACTATGATTTCGTGTCGGAAAAGACGCTGGCCTATTTCACGCCCCGTCTGACCCAGGCGCCGCGGGATTCTGATTTCGCTCTGGCCTATGTCCGCGAAAACGCCCGTACGCCCGAGCAGCAGAAAGAAGTTCTGGAAGCTCTGGAGTTCAAGTGCTCCGTGCTGTGGACCATGCTGGATGCGCTCGATTATGCCTATGTGGATGGCCACATTCCGCCGGGCGCCTTCGTTCCATGATGGACCAGTCCTGTGTTGCGGAGGAGAGTGTTCTCTCCTTTGCGCGCGGTCATCGGCTCCAGCACGATCGCGTGAGAGACCTGTGGATCGTGCAGGCGCCTGAAAAAGCGTTTGTGACCGAAGGCTCCGCACCGCATATTCTGCGGCTTCTGGATGGAGAGCGCAGCGTCGGCGACATCATCCAGCAGCTTGCAAACGAATTTTCCGCCCCGCGTGAGGTCATTGCGAAGGATGTCCTCGCGCTTCTTTCTGAACTGACAGAAAAGAACGTCCTGCACACATGACTCTTCCTTCGCCGCCGATGAGCCTTCTGGCTGAACTGACGCATCGTTGCCCGCTTTCCTGCCCCTATTGCTCCAATCCGCTTGAACTCGAACGAAAAGCCGCCGAACTCGACACCGCCGGCTGGCGCTCTGTGCTGGAACAGGCCGCCGAACTCGGTGTGTTGCAGGTTCATTTTTCCGGCGGTGAGCCGATGGCCCGCCCCGACCTCGTCGAACTGGTCGCCCTTGCACGCAAGCTCAACCTGTATTCCAACCTGATCACCTCCGGCGTCCTGCTGGATGAAGCGAAGCTGGAGGCGTTGGACAAGGCGGGGCTGGATCATGTCCAGCTCTCTTTTCAGGACGTGACGGAAGCGGGCGCGGAGCGGATCGGTGGTCTTAAGGGGGCGCAGGCCCGCAAGATCGAGGCGGCACGGCTTATTCGGGCGTCCGGTATTCCGATGACGCTCAATTTTGTGGTGCACAGGGAAAATGTGGCCCGTATTCCCGAGATGTTTGCACTGGCGCGGGAACTTGGCGCAGGTCGGGTCGAAATTGCGCATACCCAGTATTATGGCTGGGGACTGAAAAACCGCGACGCGCTTCTGCCCAGCCGTGAGCAGCTTCAGGAGGCCACACGTGCTGTCGAGGCAGAGCGTGCGAAGGGTGGTCTTTCGGTTGATTATGTGACGCCGGATTATCATGCAGATCGGCCAAAACCCTGTATGGGAGGTTGGGGACAGCGTTTCGTGAATGTCACACCCTCAGGACGGGTGCTGCCGTGCCATGCGGCGGAAATTATTCCCGATGTTGCCTTCCCGAACGTGAAGGACAGGACCCTGTCGGATATCTGGAACTGTTCACCCCTGTTCAATATGTTCCGGGGGACGGACTGGATGCCGGAACCCTGTCGGTCCTGCGAGCGCAAGGAACAGGACTGGGGCGGATGCCGCTGTCAGGCGCTGGCGTTGACGGGAAACGCCGCCAACACCGACCCGGTCTGTAGTCTCTCGCCGTTTCATGACCGTGTGGAAAAGGCCGTGGAGGAAGCATCAGAAAAGCCGGAACTTGTGTACCGGCGTTTCTGACGGGCGGCGCTTTTCCAGCAGGGATCAGGAGCGGACGGGCACGTTGCGCAGGAAGGCCAGTGTTTCGACACAGGCCGCTGCGGCTTCGCGGCCTTTGTTTTCGGCATCTGCGCGGGAGCGGTCTACGGCCTGCTGTTCGGTGTAGGTCGTCAGGATGCCGAAAGCGATCGGCACTTCGGTGGCAAGCTGGGCCTGCATGATGCCGATGGTGGCACCCAGCGAGATGAACTCGAAATGCGCGGTGTCGCCTTTGATGACGCAGCCGAGGCAGATCACGCCCTCGTATTGGCCGGATTTCGCCAGACGCTGCGCCAGAATGGGGAGTTCGAACGCGCCCGGTGCGTCATAGACGTCCACATCGGTGATGCCGCGCTCTTCGAGCCATTCGAGCGCGCCGTTCTTCAGGCCGCCGGTGATGCTCGTGTTGAAACGGCTGGAGATGATGGCCACTTTCGGTGCGGGAGAAAGGCGCAGATCGGGGGCTACGGGGATATGCTTGCTCATGCCGGCTGTTCCTGAAGGAAGTGGCCCATCCGTGTGCGTTTGGTCGCAAGATAGGCGCGGTTGAAAGGATTGGCTTCGATTTCCAGCCGTTCGCTGGATTGTACGTCAAAGCCGAAGCGGACGAGGTTGGATTCCTTGTCCGGATTGTTCGTCAGAAGACGGAGCGAACTCACGCCCAGATGCCGCAGCAGGTCGGCTGCTGCATCCCATTCGCGGGCATCGGCGGGTAGGCCGAGGGCCTCGTTGGCCTCGACCGTGTCCATGCCATGATCCTGAAGCTCGTAGGCGCGGATCTTGTTGGCCAGTCCGATTCCGCGGCCTTCATGGCCCCGCAGATAAACCAGAACGCCGGATTCGGATGCCGAAATCCGCTCCAGAGCCTCACGGAGCTGCGCGCCGCAGTCGCAGCGCATGGAGCCGAGTGCATCGCCCGTCACACATTCCGAATGCAGACGCACCAGCGGAACGCCCTTAGACGGATCGCCCTTCACCAACGCGACATGTTCCACACCATCAACGGCGCGGAAGGCGTGGATGCGCAGATCGTGGCCGCCGAAAATGCTGGGGAGAGCGGATTCGGCCACCATTTCGCCCGCAGCCGGAACCGGCGTGCAGATCAGGTCGTGGCCCGCGATGGCATCGCGTCCGTGTTCGCGGCACCAGTCCTGAAGGTCGGCGATGCTGACGATAGGCATGTTGTGGCGTGCGGCATATTTCCGCAGTTCCGGCAGACGCATCATGCTGCCGTCATCGGCCATGATTTCGCAGATCACGCCTGCGGGCTCCAGCCCGGCCAGACGCGCGATGTCGATCGAACCTTCCGTATGACCGTTGCGGCCCAGAACACCCTCGGGATGGGCGCGGAGCGGGAAGATGTGACCCGGTGAGACGAGATCGTCTGGCTTGGCTGCGGGGTTGGCGGCGATGACAATCGTGCGGGCGCGGTCGGCGGCGGAAATACCGGTCGTCACGCCTGTTGCCGCTTCGATCGAGACCGTGAAGGCCGTGCCGCGCGGGTCGCGGTTGCGGGCCACCATGGGGGGGAGGGCCAGACGGTCTGCCTGTTCGGCTTCCAGCGGCAGGCAGATCAGGCCGCGCGCCTCACGGACCATGAAGTTGATGGCTTCCGGTGTGGCGAACTGCGCCGCCATGACCAGATCGCCCTCGTTCTCCCGGTTTTCGTCATCGACCATGACGACCATGCCGCCAGCGCGGACGGCCTCGATGGCGGCTTTCAGGGACGGCTTCATGAGGGCACCTTTCCAAGGCTGGGGGAGAACCGCAGCAGGTTCTCGACATATTTGGACAGCACATCGACCTCCACATCCATCCGGTCTCCGACCGACAGCGTGGAGAGGTTGGTGTGTTCCCATGTGTGCGGGATGATCGTCAGGCCAACTTCGAAACCGGCCTGATTGCCGCGCGTGATGTCGTCATGCAGATCGTTCACCGTCAGGCTGATGCCGTCGAAGGTGATGGAGCCTTTTTCCACGACATACTGGCGCAGTGCCTGTGGGACGAACACGCGCAGGGCATAGGAATCGCCTGCTTTTTCAACGCTGGCGAGGGTCGCCACGCCGTCCACATGGCCCTGAACGATATGGCCCGAAAGGCGCGTGCTGGCCGCGACGGCGCGTTCCAGATTGACGCGTGATCCGGCTTTGAGCTGATCCAGAGGGGTGCGGGAGAGCGTCTCGCCGCTGAGATGGAATGTTGCCACGCCTGCTGAATCGAAGGTCTCGACTGTCAGACAGACGCCGTTGACGGCCACGCTCTCGCCGAGTTCCAGATCGGGAAAGCCGGTCTCTACGGTCAGGTCCATGGCCTTGTCGCGGACGGAGGCGGCGCGGACTGTACCCAGACGCTCTATGATTCCAGAGAACATGCGTTTTCCCTCAGCAGTTGCAGCGGGCTTTCGTCCCGCGATTTCAGATCGATGCGGTCAGCGCCCGCAGTTTTATGAATGGTGAGCCAGTCGTCCCACAGCCCGGCCTCGGCAACGGAGGCCAGTAGGGACGGTCCCGCCTCGATCATTGCCCAGTTCGCGCCGCGCCCCGCCAGCAGGGTCGGGACGGAGAGCAGGTCGGGTGTCGGGATGACCTCAAAGCCGGTTTCCGTCATCTCGGCAATCCAGTCTGCTGGAAGGCGGCCGTGGCGGTCGCAGACGACCAGAAGGCGCGGTTTGCGGCCCTCGTGGTCCGGGACATGCCGGACTGTGAAGCGCGGGCGGTCCGCCAGAACGGTGCCGATCCCGGTGATGATTGCGTCCGTCGCCCGGCGCAGGCGATGCGCGAGGGTGAGCGAGGCCGGGGAGGTGAAGGTTTTCTGGCCCGGCGGCGGTACCATGGAGCCGTGTTCGTCCAGTGCCTGTTTGACACTGATCCATGGACGATGTCGGACGACGCGGCTTGCGAAAGGCGCCAGAAGAGCCCGGCAGTCCTGTGCCAGATCGGCCATGTCTGGCCGGTCCGCAAGCATGACCACGCGTTTTGCGCCGGGCTCTTCGCACAGCCGGCCGGCTCCACCCGATGCCTGCGGGTTTGGGTCGGCCGCACCAATCCAGACCTCCCGAACCGGGCTGTTGCGCAGGGCTTCGCTGCACGGAGGGGTGCGCCCGGTGTGATTGCAGGGCTCCAGCGTGACAAGCGCCACCCGTGCCTGATCCAGCACACCCGCTGTCCGGGCCTGCGCCAGAGCCATCGCTTCGGCATGGGGCTGCCCCGCGCGTGGATGAACGCCGACTGTCAGCACACGCCCTTCGGCATCCAGCAGCGCACATCCGACGGAAGGGTTGGGCGCTGTGGCACCAAAAGTCTCGACAGCCTGTGAGATGGCCGCACGAAACCCGTCGCGAATGGCGCTTGGAGCGATAGTGTCGGAAAGGGTGGTCTGGTTAGCCAAGTTGCGTCTTCTGGTCCCGTTACGATCGGGACGTCCGCAAGGCGCACGCCGCCCTCAACCGGAACGGAAAACAGGCGGGACGGCACGCGCCCAACCTGTCCGCGACCGGACAAGTGCTGCGTTCTCTTCCATCCGGACTATGACCGTCGGCTCCGGAGTCTCACCGGATCTGCTTGTCCCTTCCGGACCGAAATCCGAAAGGCGCTCGCGGGCTGAGGCGGAGAAATCCGCCAATACCGCCGGTGGGGAGTTTCACCCCGCCCTGAGAACGTCTGTATTCACTCGAACTATGGAACCGTCTGGACGGGAATGACAAGCAAAAATCTACACAGGTCCTTTTCCGAAGACGCAGTCAGGACGTGCGGATACAAAAAAACCGCCGGTCGTGGACCGGCGGTTCTGAAAGCCCGGAGCGGGTTTTCGGAAAACTCAGTTCGGGGAAGCGTTCGTGTGACGCTCGATCGCGCCCTGCGTTGCATTGGCGCCGCGGGAGACGTTGTGACCGACGGAGCTCACGTCCTGACCAGCGCCGCGCACGGTGTTGCAGGCGGACAGCGTGACGGCCGAGCCCGAAAGAAGAGCCAGAGACAGGGCAATGCGTGCGATGGACTTGGTGGACATAGAAAAAATCCTCTTAAAGAGCGTTTCGGCCATTAAACGACATTTCATGACAATGGTTCGCGGACTTGGGAGAAATTTTTTCAGGGTGCCACCGGTCCGGATTGAAAGTCGTCTCATCCGTTCTGAACGAATGGCGCTGTCGGACGCTTTATGAGGAATTTTCCCTTTTTGTGAGGATCCATGCCCAGTTCCCGGCCTGAACGTACTTCATCTCGCCAGAACCACAACCAGACCCGGCCAGCCATCGTCTGGTTTCGGGACGATCTGCGTCTGGCGGACCATCCTGCGCTGCATGAGGCTGTGGCGTCCGGTCGGCCGCTGATTTGTCTTTATGTTCTGGATGATGTGACCCCGGCTCTGCATCCGGCTGGAGCTGCATTGCGGTGGTGGCTTCATGGGGCTCTGGCGGATCTGCGGGCGCAGTTGGAAAGTCGGGGCGGGACGTTGCTGACGCTTGCGGGGTCGGCTGAGGAGTTGCTTCCGCAACTTGCGCGGCACATGGATGTGGCGTCGGTACACTGGCACCATCGTCTGCATGAACGCGAACGGGCACAGGATGACCGGATCCGGCAGGCTCTGGAGCAGCAGGGTTGTGAGGTTCGGGCGCATTGGGGGACGGTTCTGCTTGATCCGGGTCTGGTGCGTACGAAGCAGGGTGGGTTCTACAAGGTCTGCGGTTCGTTCTGGAAAGCGCTTCAGACCCATGCCGTACCAGAGCCGTTGGGCATTCCTGACATGGCGTCGTTTCAGGACGTTCCGGGCTCTGTTCTGCCGGATGTGCGGCTGAACGAAGCGGATCTCTGTCCGCAGGCTCCGGACTGGGCGGCGGGGTTCCGAAAAACTTGGGAGCCGGGAGAAGCGGAAGGGCAGGAGCATCTTGAAGATTTTCTGAAAGATGCTGTTGCGGAGTATCCGAGGGGCCGGGACAGGGTGGCGGAAGAGGGAACGTCGCGTCTGTCGCCCTATCTTGCGTCCGGTGCTGTCTCGCCCCGGCAGGTCTGGGCCGCTTTGCAAAAGCATGGTGCGCATACGGATGGACCGCGGATTTTCCTGTCAGAACTCGGGTGGCGGGAATTTGCCCGCTACACGCTGTATCACCTGCCGCAATTGCCGTTTGAAAACCTCAGTCCGAAGTTTTCCGGGATGCACTGGCGGAACAGTGCCGCAGATCTAAAGGCGTGGCAGCGCGGGCAGACGGGGGTGCCGATCGTGGACGCGGGGATGCGCCAGCTCTGGCAGACCGGCTGGATGCATAACAGGGCGCGCATGATCGTGGGGTCATTTCTGACGAAGCATCTGCTGATCGACTGGAAAGAAGGGGAAGCGTGGTTCCGCGATACGCTGGTGGATGCGGATTTTGCGAGCAATGCCATGAACTGGCAGTGGGTCGCGGGAACGGGCATCGAAGCCACGCCGTTTTTCAGGATTTTCAACCCGACACGGCAGGCTGAAAAATTCGACCCGGAAGGCGATTATATCCGTCAGTGGGTGCCAGAACTGCGCCGTCTGTCAGGAAAGGCGCTGTTAGAGCCCTGGGCCGCGAAGGATGCCGATCTGCGGCAGGGGGGAGTCATTCTGGGCAGAACCTATCCATGCCCCATCGTGGATCTGAAGGAGGGACGTGATCGCGCCCTTCAAGCGTTCAGGGCGCTTTAAGTCCCTGATACTCCGGCCCCGCGGGCGGGGCCGGACTGATAGGATCAGAGACCGCCGTTCAGGAAGTTGCTGACATCACCGCGGGTCTTGTTACCCAGTGCGTTAAGGCGGTTGCGCTGTTCCTGCGGAGCATTCTTGAGGTGTTGCAGACGCTGGTTTTCCTGATCGCGCAGGTTGGTCAGCTTGGACTGTTCGCCAGCGATCTGCTTTTGCAGGCGTGCCTTCTCGTTGGCAGGCGCGTTTGTATATTTGTCCTTCAGGTCCTGAATCCGCTTTTCGCGTGCGGCCTGAGCTTCCTGAGACTGTTTCTGGTAGTTCTGGACCTTGCTGTTCAGGCAGTCTTCCCGCTGGGCCAAGCGTTCGATGACATCATTCTGGCCAGTCTGCTGGCAGGCGCTGGAAGGTGTGGTGTCTGCGGCGTAGGCCTGCGGCGCAAGGGAAACGGCTCCGGCAATCAGTCCGACAGCGAGCATCGTGCGGGGGAAAGGAATGAACGTCATGACATCTCCTGTAAACGATCAGTAAAACATAGAGCGTCCTGATGGCGGGAATGTGGCTTTTTGAAAAGGGGCCTATTCCATGCCTTCCGCAATCGTCGATATCCGTTCAGGCATCAGTAACGTGATGTGGGTAATGCTTCGGATACTGATGAGCTTTTCTTTTTTGAAGGCGCTGAGGATGCGACTGACCGTTTCAATAGTGAGTCCGAGATAATCTGCGATATCGGTACGCGGCATCGGAAGGTCGAGTTCGACGGGATGGGACAGATCGGGTTTTTCCAGATTCTGGCAGCGCTCGATCAGGAATGTGGCTACGCGCTCGCGGGCTGTTTTGCGGCCCAGCAGGGTCATGCGGGCCTGCATCAGGGCCAACTCGCGGGAGGCTTCCTCGCGCAGGCGGTGCTCAAGACTGGGAAAGCGTTCGGTCAGGCGTTGCATGCCGGCATGGGGGAAGCGGCAGAGCGTCGCCCCGCCGAGGGCTTCAGCGCCAAAGGCGTAGCTGGTGGACGCTGCGAGACCGAGAAAGTCTCCGCCTTCCGCAAAACCGGTGATCTGGCGCCGTCCATCAGGGAGAAGAGTGAAGAGCTTGACCCTGCCACCGGTTACGACAAAGAAATCGTTGGCGGGTGCACCCTCTTCTATAAAGGATCGACCGTCAGAAACGGTCATTCGTGAAGACTCGTTTGCAAGAATGGCAAGATCACAGTCGTCAATGCTGCTGCACACACTCAGACGTCGCCCTACGCAATGGGCGCATCGATCATGGACATCCTCTGGAGTATGTGACGCAGACATGATGAATCCTGTTCCCGTTGTGCTGAGCGCAGCCTGAAGACTTTCAGCCACACTACCACATAATTTACCAGACTTGATTCAGGTCAATGTGATGGAGGGGGAGGAGTGCTTTGTGAGGCTCAACGAATGGTGATGGAAATTCCAGATGAAATTTAACGCTTTCGCGCTGGCCGCCGCAGTCGGTACCGTTGCAACTCCCGCGTTTGCACAGGTCACTGCTCCGGCTCCCCAGGTTATGGTCAGTGCGCCCATGACGGCTGCTCCTGTGCCGTCCGTAAACATCCATGCGCCTGCCTCCGGCCATTGCGGCCTGTTCCAGACCTGCGCCAACACGCGCATCGGACTGGGCAAGGGCGACTTCATCGTTCGTTTGTCTGCGCTTGGCGTCATGCCGGAAGATCGTGACAGCAGCCTGAGACTGAACGGTGCGCATCTCGGGGGCCGCGTCAAGACGACGCGTCAGGTTATGCCGGAGCTGACGTTCGAATATTTCTTTACGGACAACGTCTCGGTCGATCTGATCGCCGCCAGTACGCGTCATGAGATCGCTGCTGAAGGCGTTCCGGGTCTGGGCAAGGTTGATGTGGGCAGCGCCTGGGTTCTGCCGCCGACCGTGACGTTTGCCTGGCATTTCCGTCCGCACAAGCGTTTCAACCCGTATGTGGGTGTTGGTGCGACGCTGGCATGGTTCCATAACGTCTCCCCTGCCGGTGGTCCGCTTACGCAGAAGCTCAATGTCGGCGTGACTGGTGGCCCGTCGGTCAATATCGGTTTCGACTATCAGGTCGTCGGCAACTGGTTCTTCAACTTCGACGTGAAGCAGATGTTCATGCGGGTCCATGCCTGGGCGCAGAACAATGCCGAAACCACGAAGATCACGGCACATGACTCCCTTGACCCGACCGTTGTTGGCGCGGGTATTGAATATCGTTTCTGAGCTTCGGGTCAGAAACCGGCTTATCAGGAAAGCGGCCTTTCTCCGAAGGGCCGCTTTTTTGCATTTTTGTGGCAATCACATAAAACTTTTGCAATCCGATCATTCGGTCAGTGCAAAAATCTTTTCGTTTCCGTATGTGACGTCTGGCGTCCTTCCATGGGATATGAAATCGTCCGGACCGTGGCCGATCGGTCATTGTCCAGACGTTTCAGTCAAAACGGGACGTCTGTCCTGACAGAGTTACGGGGTTTTCTATCAGCATGCGCGTTACCCGCGTCGGCGCGTGGGCCATTGGTCTGCTGTGCCTGGCCATCCTTCTCGTCGTCGTCCTGCGATTCCGATCCCCGCATTCGCCTGTTGCAGCGACCGAACCTCCTATGGTGACGCAGTCGAAGGACGGTCTTGTCGTTCGGGAAGGCAGTCCGCTTGAGAAACGTCTGACGGTCCAGGCTGCTGTCAGCGTGTCCCGTGGTCATGGTATTCTGCTTCCGGCGCAGGTCATGACGGAACCGGGTCGGCAGGTGAATGTGTATGCGCCTGTCGCGGGCCGGATTACGGATGTTCTGGTTCATCTGGGCCAGCATGTGCAGCGCGGACAGGTTCTGGCCACGATCGCCGCTGGTGATCTGGATCAGGCGTGGGCCGACGACACACGTGCCCGTGCCGCCCTTGATTTTGCACGCCGTGCCTATGCGCGCGCGCAGGGCGTTCAGGCGATCGGGGGGAATGCCGTCAAGGATATTGAAGCTGCCCGCAACGATCTGACGCAGGCGCAGGCGGAAGCCGAGCGCACGCAGCGCAGGCTTCAGGTTCTGGGGGCGCGACCCGGCTATTCCGCAAAGGGGCAGGCGCCGCTTGTGTCTCCCGTGGATGGTGTCGTTTCCACGACGATCATGGCGCCGGGGCAGAACATTACCGATCCGACCGCTATTCAGATGACGGTTCTGGACCTGTCGCAGGTCTGGATCGCCGCCGCCATTCCGCAGGAAAATCTGGCGCAGATCGCGGATGGTAACGTGCTGTCGGTCAGCTTTGAGGAATTTCCGGGGCGCACCTGTTCGGGTCAGGTCATCAGTTTTGATCCTGCACTCCATATCGATACACGCCGGATCAATGCCTATGTCGCCTGCCCCAACACCGATGGCGCCCTGCGTCCGGGCATGTATGTGAATGCGACACTGAATATCCCGCAGCCCAGCGAGATCATCATTCCCAAGGCCGCCCTTCTGATGAACAACGATCAGGTGTCGGTTTTCATTGAGACTGCGCCCCACACCTTCCAGCGGCGGGATATCGCCATCAGCTATGATGAAGGTGAAAATGTTCGTGTGCTCAAGGGCATTTCCGCAGGAGAACGCGTCGTGACGAGCGGTGCCATTCTTCTGAATGATGACTGATCCGGTGGCCCTGAGCTGATGATCGAGCGTTTCATTTCCTGGTGCTTCAATCACCGGAACATCGTTTTCTTCTCTGCCCTGATTCTGGCGCTTCTTGGCGGTCTTTCATGGAAGATCCTGCCGGTCGAGGCTTATCCGGATCTGGGCTCGGTCAGTGTGTCGATCACGACCCAGCAGGAAGGTCTGGCTGCCGAGGAAATGGAGCAGCAGGTCACGATCCCGCTTGAGCGGACGCTGGCCAGCGTCCCCGGCGTGACGGACAGTCGCTCCACCAGCACGTTCGGCCTGTCGTTGATTACGCTGATTTTCCGTGAAGGCACCAATGTTTATGCGGCGCGTCAGCTCGTCGAGACGCAGCTTGCCAACAACCCGCTGAACAATGGCGCCATGCCGTCGCTGGGGCCGATTTCAGGGCCGAGCGGCGAGATCTATCGCTATACTCTGGAATCCGACGACAAGAACCTGCTGGAGCTGTCTGATCTTCAGCGCTGGACCATCATTCCCGCGATCCAGCGTGTGCCCGGCGTCGTCAATGTAGACAATTTCGGTGGGCTGACGCGCGAATACCAGCTCGTTCTCGATCCTGACTCCCTGCAACGCTACCATGTCGGCCTCGAAGACGTGTTGACTGCCATCCGCACCAGCAACGCCAATGCCGGTGGTGGCCGTGTGAGCCGGGGCGAGCAGTCCTATATCATCCGCGGGATCGGGATGATCCATAATCTGGATGACATGGGGAACATCGTCGTCGCCAGTCATGGCGGCGTGCCGGTTTTTGTGAAAGATCTGGGACGCGTCCAGTTCGGGCATCAGGTCCGTCAGGGCATTCTCGGCAAGGACCGCAATCCCGATACGATTGAGGGTGTGGTGACGATGCTGAGTGGGGAGAACCCCTCGCTCGTACTCGACGGCCTTCACAGTACGGTGGCGAAGCTCCAGCAGCAGCTCGCGCCCAGCCATGTGCGCATTGTGCCGTATATGGACCGTGACCATCTTGTGCTCTCCACGACGCACAAGGTGACGGAAACGATGATCGAGGGCATCGTCCTCGTTTGTGTGATCCTGACGCTGTTTCTCGGCAGTCCGCGCAGTGCCATCGTCACGGCCGTGACGATCCCGCTCGCGCTGTCGGTTGTGTTCGTGCTGATGCACAGTTTTGGGATGTCGGCGAACCTGTTCTCGCTTGGCGCCATTGATTTCGGCGTGATCGTGGATGGTGCGATCGTTATTACCGAGACGATCCTCCGCATCCGCGAGGAACGCCCGACCGAGGCGCTCGATCCTGTCGAGGTCCTGCCGGTTGCGCAGCGTGCGGGGCGGGCAATCTTCTCGTCCACGCTCGTTATCATCGTGGCCTACAGCCCGCTTTTTGCCTTTGAAGGCAGCGAGGGCAAGCTTTTCCGCCCGATGGCCTATACCGTCAGTTTCGCGCTGCTGGGCGCGTTGCTCTGCGCCCTGACGCTCATTCCGGCTTTGACCTATCTGGCACTCCGCAAGCCCAAGCACATCTGGCACAATCGCCCGCTGGAATGGCTGCACGCCCGCTATACCTACTGGCTTGGCCATTTCATCGATCGTCCGCTGATTGCCTATGGTGCGGGTATCGCGGCGATGGTTGCGGTTGTGTTTCTCGGGGCGTCGATCGGGAGGGAGTTCCTGCCGGATCTGGATGAAGGGTCGCTCTGGCTTCAGGTGCAGATGCCCACTGGCATTTCGCTGGAAAAGGGCGAGTCCATCGCCAATGAGCTACGCCACGCGATCCGGGAGTTCCCTGAAACGTCCTATGCCATCACGCAGCTTGGGCGCTCGGACGACGGAACCGACCCATGGACGCCGTCGCATATTGAAATGCCGGTCGGCCTAAAGCCGTATGACCAGTGGCCATCCGGTGAGACCAAGGCGCAGTTCGTCGAGCGTCTGCGCCGACGTCTGTCGCAGATTCCGGGGATCGATTTCGGCATCAGCCAGCCGATTCAGGACAATATGAGCGATCTGGTCGGCGGGGCGCACAGCCCGCTGGTACTGCGCGTCTATGGGAATGATTTTCAGGAACTGCGCCGCATCGGTCAGCAGATCGTGGATATTCTCCATCAGGTTCCGGGGACGGCGGAAGCGTCGATCTTTCAGGAACCGCGTATTCCCCAGATCGAAGTCGAGGCCGATCGTCTGGCTGCTGCGCGCTATGGCATCAGCATTTCGGATATTTCCGACGTTGTGTCGAACGCCATTGGCGATGCGCCCATCACGACCGTCTATGTAGGGGATCGCTTCTATAACGCGACGCTCCATATCCGTCGCAAAGACCTGCAGGATATGCAGTCCCTGTCGCAGATCCCGCTTCTAGATGCGGAAGGTGCCTATATTCCGCTGTCTCAGGTTGCGCATGTCGGGTTGCATATGGGCGAAAGCAATATCGCTCATGAAATGAGCCATCGTCAGGTCACCATTCGCGTGGACAACGGCAAGCGTCCGCTATCGCAGTATCTGGCGGATGCGCAGGGTCGGATCGATCAGCAGCTGCATTTCGACAAGGAAAAATACACCCTCGAATGGGCTGGTTCCTTCCAGCAGGAAGAACGGGCCCAAAAGCGCCTGATGATCGCGCTGGGCGTAATGTTCGCGGTGATGCTGGTTCTGCTGTTTGCCGAATTCCGCAAGATCCGGCAGGCGCTTCTGATCCTCAGCGTCGTGCCGCTGGCGACTCTGGGCGGTCTGATCGCGTTGCATGTGCGGGGCGAGACGCTCAATATTGCGACCGCCGTGGGCTTCATCGCATTGTTCGGTGTGGCTGTGCAGAACGGCATTATCATGATCGCCAGCATCAACCGTCACCGGTTGGAAGGTCTGGGTGTTCGGGATGCCACCATCGCAGGCGCTGCCGAACGCTTCCGTCCGGTGCTCATGACCGCGACAGTGGCGACAGCAGGTATGTTGCCAGCAGCTCTTGCCACAGGTGTGGGCACGGACGTGCAGCGCGGACTGGCGACGGTCGTGGTGGGTGGTCTGGGGATTGCTACGCTGCTGACGCTGTTTGCGCTGCCAGTCTATTTCAGCGAGCTTGAAATGTGGGTTGAACGCCGGGATGCGAAGAAGCGTCCGCAATCTGCTGTCGAGGGAGCCGGATCATGAAGATGCGTTCCATGATGGTTCCTCGTACGTCGCTTCTGCTGTGTGTGACGGCGCTTTCCGCTTGCGCGGTAGGTCCGGATTTTCACCGCCCCGATCTGCCCAGGAATGCAGCTTATCAGGGCCGCCCCCTGACCGCGACCGCCGGGCACGGAGTAGCGGGTGCGACCGTACCGCAGCAGTTCCAGTCGGGCGTGGATATTCCGGGCCAGTGGTGGACGGTGTTCGGCAATCCGTCCCTGAATGCGCTTGTTGATCAGGCGCTGGTGAACAACCAGTCTCTGCGCGCTATGCAGCAGGGACTGAAATCTGCCTGGGAGCAGCGGCGGATTGAGGGTGCGGGTCTGTATCCGACGCTGTCGGCCTCGTTCAACCCGACCCGGAACAAGACGTCACGCGTCTATTCTCCGATTCCGAACTCGAATGTGTGGCTCTATAACGTTCATACCGCGCAGCTGAATATCGGTTATGTGCCGGATCTGTGGGGTGGAACGCGCCGCGCGATCGAGGCCGCCGGAGCACAGGCTGACTTGCAGAAGTTTCAGCTTGAAGCCACTGCGCTGACCATGATTTCCGATCTTGTAAATGCGACGATCGAGGAAGCCACGATCCGTGCCGAGATTGACGCTACGAACGAATTGATCCGTAGCCAGCGCGCCGTGCTGAAGACGGTGACGTCCGAGCAGGGCATCGGCAATGCGTCGCGGCAGGACATGGCGCAGCAGCTGGCGTCTGTGGCACAGCTTGAGGCGACGCTTCCGGGCCTGAGTCTGCAACTGGCCCAGACGCGGGACCAGATGGCGGTTCTGGTGGGGGTGACCCCCAACGCGCCGCTGCCAGAGTTCCGTCTGGAGCAGTTCACACTGCCGAAGGTGCTGCCGGTTTCGCTACCGTCTGACCTGCTGAACCAGCGTCCGGACATACGGGCTGCACAGGCGCAGATCCAGTCTGCCAGCGCGCAGATTGGCATAGCCATCGCCAACCGCCTGCCGAACGTGCAACTCAGCGCCACACCGGCGCAGGCTGTCGGGGTCATGAGTGATTTCTTCAAGCCGGGTTATGGCAACTGGACGATCGCCGCGACCCTTATGCAGCCTATTTTCCAGGGTGGTTCGCTGCTTCATGCCGAGCGTCAGGCGCGGGACAATCTGCTTCAGGCCAACGAGACCTACAAAGCCACCGTCCTGTCCGCCATTCAGGACGTGGCGGACAGTCTGCATGCCGTCACATTCGACGCCGACGCTCTGAAGGCCGACGAGGATCTGCTGAAGGCAACGACCCAGAATATGACGATTGCCCGCGGGCAGTTGCGGCTTGGAGATGTTAGTGAGCTTGTGCTGCTTCAGGCCCAGCAGACAGATGCGCAGGCGCGTCTGGCCTATGTTCAGGCCGAGGGTGCGCGTTTCTCTGACAGCGTGGGGCTGTTCCAGTCGCTTGGCGGTGGCTGGTGGAACCGTAATGACATGGGCATGACACCAGCGGCCCAGAAGGCGCTTGGGAAGTCGTTGCTGCCTTGGTGAGAGTGTTCAGGGCTCTGCCCTGAAACCCGCCAAAGGCCGGGGGCCTTTGGAAACCATTACGTTTGAATCGGGATCAAAGGGACTGGGTCCCTTTGCGGGGTTCCGGGGCAGCGCCCCGGAAGTGTCAGCCTTACTGACGCGCTGAGTAAATCGCGCTCAGACGATCCGGCGTGCCTGCGATACGCTCCAGATGCGGGTAACGCAGCCCGTCGTGATAGGGGATGGAGACCGTGGTGACATGGTCGCCGGACTTCACGATCAGACGGAGATCCTGCTTCGGATCCTTCTGCGCGTCCGTGACGGCGTGAAGCAGACGCTGAGGCGTGAAGCTCATGTCGTTGACGGCCACGATCGTCACACCCGGAACCAGACCTGCCTTGAAGGCCGGGCTCATCCAGTGCTCACGTCCCACACGTCCGGTCGCATTGACCGTCAGGCCGAGCGAGAAGGACAGGTCCGTGGTGTGGCGTGCGGCTTCGCTGGCCTTGATGAAGGAGGTCGGCTTGGACGTATAGACCAGCTTGTAACCACCATTGGTCAGGCCGTTGAGCGGCGCGTGCGGCTGGATCGTGTCCAGACGGTCGTGCAGGAATTTGGCCCAGTCATAAGGCTGCACGCTGTTGAGCGTGGCGACCACATCGTCGAACTGATAGGGGCTGACGACGAAGCTGCCGCTATTGGTGCCGAAGAAGGCTTTTGCGAAATCGTCCAGCGATTTGTGATCGTTGGAGAGCTTGCGGATCAGAGCATCTGCATCCAACCAGACGAGCTGCCCTTCAACGTAATAGTCCTCCGAACGCTGCCAGTCGCGCCATGACAGCGGTGCCCGTTGCGCAATCACCGGATCGTTCGTTGTGTCTTCCAGTGGGCGCCACTGACGGCCCGTCTGGTTGTCATAGGATGCCGCCATATAAGCCAGCGCTTCAAAACCCTGATCCTTCGTCACGAGCCCGGAGCGCGCGGCCAAGACATTGCCCCAGTACTGGGTCTGACCTTCATAGACCCACAGCATGGACCCGCGCTGCGGTGTGTTGAAGTTCGGTGCCCACAGATCGGCCGGACGGCGGTACTTTCCGTTCCAGGAATGGGTGTATTCATGAGCCAACAGGTCACGCTCGGGGAATGTCTTGTCCCATTCCGTGAAATAGCCGGGAGCGGCGCTGTTCTCGCTGGACTGATGATGTTCGAGGCCGATGCCCCCCAGTTCGTCCGTCAGGGCGAGAAGAAAATCGTAATGATCGTAGTGATGTGAGGCGAACAGCGTCGTGGCCTGCCGAATAAGGTTTTGATGGGCCGCGATTTGTGTTGGCGTTGCATCAAGCGAGTCCGGCTCGTCTGCCACAACATCCAGCGAGACCGGGACGTGATCGGGGCCGGTCAGGTCGAACTTTCGGAAATAGCGTCCGGCAAAGACCGGAGAGTCGACGAGGGTGTTGAAGGTTGTGGCGTTGAAATGCGTTTCGTCACCATAAACTCCGGCACGAAGGGCCGAGCCAAGCTGCCAGCCATGCGGAATGCGCAAAGAGGGCTGAACTGTAATACCGCGTGTGAAATATCCGGCCGGGTAGAGCGAAACCTGATCCCATTGCACATTGACGATAGATGGTGTCATGACCACGCGCCCCTGACCCGGGGCAATAGGCGTCAGAAGCTGGAAGTGAAGGTCCAGTGTTGGTGTGGTAGCGGAAACGGGAATGTGGAACGCTGCGACGTTAACCGTATCGCGTTTCCAGTCCAGTGTGCGACCATTGCTTTGCACATGCAGGCTCGCAAGTTGCTCGATCACGCCCGTAGGAGAATGGTCGCCTGGAATCCACATCGGATACAGAAGGATCATCTCTCCCTTTTGTTGTGCTTCTTTCGGTACCGGAACTGTTTCGTGAATCGACATAACGTGGTGAAGCGTATCTGTCGCATCGACTGAGACCGTCAGTGTGCCTGGAAAAGCCCGGTCCTGCGGTTCGGGGATGGCAGTGGGCATGGGCAATGGCATGGGTTGGGTCTGCGCGAGAGCAGGAGAGGTCAGCGCTGTGAACACGGTCAGTGCAAGCAGAGGGCGCAGAAGGGACATCGGTATTTCCGGTTAGCAATCGAGATCCTATCACACGTAACTGTGATGGAGCGGAGAGGCAAGGCGGAGTTACTTCACCACAAGAAGCTGGGGAGGCGAAAAACTCCTCTGGTTATCAGGCTCTGTCTATGATCCCATCGTTTATCTTACGATGAAGGATGGATGGTGAAACAATCCGGTTTCTTCGATGTTGAAGAGCGAATTGCTCGTCCGAGTGGTGTTGGTGACCAGCTTAAAGCCTTTTCCAGACTGTGGATTTTGAGGTGTTCTCCCCTGATCTGGAGTAGGCACTGGCGTATTCAGACAGGAGAAAAGGCGATCGTCCGTCTGTCCTTCATGCACTTCCTAGGCTCAGGACCTATTAAAATATTGAACTGAGCGAGACGTTGTGATTCACAGGCTTACCGATGGAGGTAAGGCTGTGAGTGACGTATTTTTGCTGTCTGAACGCCAGATGGAGCGGATTGAGCCGTTTTTTCCTCTGCCGCATGGAGTGCCCCGTGTGGATGACCGGCGTGTTTTGAGCGGAATCGTTTACGTGATCCGCAACGGGCTTCAGTGGAAAGACGCTCCGAAAGCGTATGGCCCGCACAAGACTTTATACAATCGTTTTATTCGCTGGAGCCGCCTGGGTGTCTTCGACCGGATCTTTGTCGCCCTGACAGAACAGGCTGGCCGTTCAAAGCGCCTGATGATCGATGCAACACACCTCAAGGCACACAGAACGGCGGCGTCTCTACTCAAAAAGGGGCTTTTCCCCGCCATATCGGACGGACAAAAGGCGGCCTGAACTCAAAACTCCATGCCGTGTGCGATAGTCAGGGCAGGCCTGTTCGCCTCTATCTGACAGCAGGACAAGTCAGTGACTTCAAAGGCGCAGACGTGCTGCTGGCAGATCTCCCCGAAGAGACAGAAGAAGTCATCGGGGACAGAGGCTATGACAGCAACCGGATCAGGTTATCGCTTGCAGAACGCAATATCACTGCCTGTATTCCCCCGAAAAAGAACCGGAAATCAAAGCTGCCTTACGACTGGCATCTGTATAAAAAGCGCCACCTCATCGAAAACATGTTCGCGAAACTCAAAGACTGGCGACGTATTGCGACCAGATACGACCGCTGCGCTCATATCTTCATGTCCGCAATCCATATCGCAGCAACCTTCATCTTCTATCTTAAAGAATGAGTCCTGAGCCTAGGTCTGGGGTTTTGAGAGCGCGTGCTTGATGCCACGCTGGTGGCAGCGGTTACTAGGCAGCGCAATAAGAACACGAAGAAGGTGGACCTGCGTGAAGGACGGATCTCGCAAGACTGATAGGAGAAGCCCTCAAAGCTGTCCCATAAAGATCGTCATGCGCGTTTGGACACTGAAGCTTTCCAAAGTGAAGCGGCAAGATGGCGGAACCATGCCGACCAGCGATCTCGTCATTACTTTCTTTGGCTACAAATCGCATATTTCCACAGACCGGAAATTCCGGTTGATCCGAACAGGAAAGACGCGGTTGCCAGTGATGGCGCACGATTGAGGGAGAGGTTGTTGGGCAAAACCAATACGGCCTCAGCAGTTCGGTCAGACCCAGCATACAGCTCAAAAACCTATGAAGACTTCATGGAAAATCAGGGCTTTGTCTTGAAGGTCCATCGTAAAAAGCCGCATCTTAAGCCCATGTTCCGGCATATCCAGAAATTGAATGCTGGAAAGTCGGTTATGCGATTACGTGCCGAGTCCTGTTTTGGGAGCGGATCAATGGATTAGCATGGCAGATCCATCGGATGATCTTCCCAAATCTACTTAAAACGCAGATCAGAAGCCACCACGGCAACCATTAATCAACACACCCAAACCCAGAAATCACAAGCTAATTACATCCATCAACGGTTCTTCGATCTCTCCATGTTGTGTCGCGGAATTGCTCCGAGATGATGCTTATCCCTTCAAAAGGGCAGGGAAGCGGCGCATATTCTAGATTTCGCCCCTTTGATAGTATTGAGAATATGATTTTACTTACATATTTTATTATTTAATGCGCATTTGATTCTCAAAATGTCTGTAAAATCCAGTTTTTACAATCTGGTTGAACTTTGATGGGTACGGCGTTTGCCAAGCGTTCGTTCACATTCAAATTCATACCAGCCCGCAATCCACGGAACAGGGCACCGTGTGCGACAAATAGCGGTGTTCCCTCAGATGCCAGGCCCTGGTTTACAGCTGCTACGGCGCGTTGTGTGAGGGTTTTGAAGCTTTCGCCGTTTTCAAGGGAGGTGCCGGCTTCAATCCAATCACGATACCAGTCACTCATTGCTTCTCCTTCGTGAATGCCAAAGCAGACTTCTGAAAGATCTTCTTCGATCCTTAGCGGTAAGGTGATTCCAGCAAGTCTGTCGATCTCGTCACGAACGTGAATGGCGGTGGCGGTGGCACGGCTGAGAGGCGATGAGATGATATGGTCAAAGGGGCGTTGGTTGTTCTGGAAAAGCACGGCCAGGGCCTGTCCGGCCCGTACGGCCTGTGCGATGCCTGTCTCATTGAGGGGAATGTCTGTTCTTCCCTGCGCCAGTCCTTGGACGTTCCAGTCGGTTTCACCATGACGGAGATACCAGTACGGCTTTGGGATAATCTGGGTCATGGACAAGTCCGTTCACGAAGAGAGTGGCGTGAGGGCGGGCCGGTGGACGCTCAGTCGAACAGTGAGGAAACCGAGCTTTCATCGGCCACGGCGCTCATAGCCCGGGCGAGGAGGTTGGCTGTCGTGATCTGACGGATATTCGGGGTCTCGAGGAGGGCCTCGGTTGCCGGAATGCTGTCCGTCAGCGTCAGCATGTTCAACGGACTGTCTTTCACGCGCTGGCAGGCATTGCCAGTCAGAACGCCGTGAGTGACGTAAGCTTCAACGCCTTCTGCGCCACGGGCCATGAGCGCGTTGGCGGCATTGCACAGCGATCCGCCACTATCGACGATGTCGTCCACCAGCACGCAGTAGCGGCCGGCGACGTCACCGATGACGTTCATGACTTCCGATACACCGGCGCGTTCGCGACGCTTGTCGATAATGGCGAGATCCACGTTCAGGCGTTGTGCGAGCTGACGCGCACGGACCACGCCGCCAACATCCGGAGAGACGATGATGAGTTCCCGATCCGGCAGGCGTGTCTTGAGGTCGCGCACGAACAGCGGCGCGGCGTAAAGGTTGTCGGTCGGGATATCGAAGAAGCCCTGGATCTGCATGGCGTGCAGGTCCATCGTCAGAATACGGTTTGCACCGGCTTCTGTTAGAAGGTTCGCCACGAGCTTGGCGCTGATGGGTGTGCGGGGGCCGGATTTACGGTCCTGCCGGGCATAGCCGAAATATGGCATCACAGCCGTGACACGCTTGGCCGATCCACGGCGCAGCGCATCCAGCATGACCAGCAGTTCCATGAGATGGTCGTTCGTCGGCATGCAGGTGCTCTGCACGACGAAGACATCCTCACCGCGGACGTTTTCCTGAATCTCGACAAAGACTTCGCCATCGGCAAAGCGCTTCACTACGGTCTTGCACAGAGGCATCCGGAGTTCATGGGCGACCGCACGGGCCAGCGGCAGGTTACTGTTGCAGGCTACGATCTTCATGAAAAACGGCCTCGTCCGGTGTCCGACAGGGAAGTTGCTGGCCTTCTAACAGCGCAGCGCCCCCCTGTCATCCGTCCTGTTTCATTCTTTCCGTGCACCAGTTGGCCGGTCACTGCATGCCGTGCCGACCGGATAAGGTCTTTTCAGGTGGGGTCAGAACTGCCAGGCCAGACCTGCATGCAGCTTCAGACCGTTGCTCAGGGCACTTGAAACGCCCGAATAGGAATAGGCTGTTCCAAATTCCGTGCTGGCTTCCACCTGCCGGTCATGGCCGTAGGAAATATAGGAGTAGTCTCCTCCGGCCGTCAGATGGAGGCGCCGGGTCATACGGTAATCCATGCCAAGGCCGCCTTCCCACAGGGGACGTGGCTGGTTGTTGTAGGAAATGCCGGAATTGAGAACTTCCGCCCATCCGAAGCGTCCACGCAGGACGAGGCGGGATGTGAGAGCGTAATCCGCCTTCAGGCCAGCGCCCGCGAAGTAACGGCCAGAGCCGTAGCCGAAATCTCCGTCACTGCCGCTCGTGACATACCCGCCCTGAATGAAAGGCGTCAGCAGCAAGGTATCGGAGAGCAGAAGAAAGCCCTTGCCGATTTCTCCGCGGTTGTCGGTACCGTTGGAGCTGTCGTTTCCGCCTGCGGAGAACCCGTATGGTGCAGAATTGCTGGAATAGCTGCGGTAGTGGGATTTGTAGTTTCTCTGGCCGTCTTCGAGTGAGAAATGGAGCGCGCCGTAAAGGTTCTCGATCCCGAAGGCGTTAAACATGACCGAAGCGTCTGCCTGAAAGCCGGGAGTCCAGCCAACGGTGCGGTAGCGGGAAGAGCTTGCGGAGTCTTCAGTGAAAGCATAGCGGCCGGAACCGCCAGTTTGCGTCATGTGGGAGCTGTTGCCGCTGACGGTGTTGCGGAACGTGCCTGTCATTGAAAGGCCGATCTCGCGGTTTACGGCGATGACCGGAGCCGGGTCTGCAAAAGCGGCGAGAGGGGCAAAGCCTGCACAGAAACTCAGGCTGGACAGCAGCAAACGGCAAGAAAGACGCATCGGACACTCCGGATGAAAGGGCCGGAGTCATGTAACAAAATATGTTACACAAAGATACTTAGAGTTACATTTCAAGGTGGAAATTCTATCTCCTGCATCAGGCCGCTTTTTTCGGACTGTCCTTTGTCTCCGGCAGCGGGGCGTTTTCGCGGCCTGAATAGTTGGTGACGATGGTCCGTACGCCTTGAGCGGCTTCTTCGGCAGCCATATCCGCCGTGTCACCCCATGCGCCATCCAGTGAATGAGGGGCGATGTCGTGCAACTGGGTGGCGGCGCCCGCTTCTTTCCCATCCGGCGTCAGGACATGCCAGACGATTTCGATATGATCGACCGGATGACCGGTGTTGCCGGGAGTGCCCGTCTTGAGATCGACCGTCCCGCGTACGATGAAGTCCGCGCCCTTTTCCGTTGTTGTGACCGTGTTGGTTTTGTCGGGAAAGGACGAATAGAAAGCACGGGCGAGAGATACATTTCCGTCTCCGGGTGCGCCGGTGACGCCTTTGAAACAGATTTTTGCCGCGCGGTTCATGAGGCTGTGCGGGTCCTGTTGCATCATGTTTGCCTGAATACCCGTCAGCAGGGTCGCAAGCTGGGGGGCTTCCTGTATGGCGGTGTTCTGTAGCGTCAACCTGTCTCCTGAACTCCATCCCGCCATATCTACGGCAGGACCGTCCGTTTCTGCGCGGACTTTTCCTTCCGGAGTCATGATGACGTAGTGGGGGACGACCGTATTGCCGTGAGTTGTCGCACTCAGTTTCACCCACCAGTCTCCTTTTTTGCGAGGCTGTGCGATGGCGGGGACGGACTGGTTGACCATGGCCTGCGCCACATCATGGGCCCAGAGCGCGGCGGCATCGTCGGACAGAAGGGCGTTTGGTGGGGTCGGGACGGCGAGGCGTGCGGGAGGAAGATTGGCTGCCGTGAGATATCTTGCCTGTTGGCCGGGGTCGGCGAAGGGCCGGGAAAGGCTGAAGCAGCCTCCCAAAGCCAAGGGGAGGGCCAGCGGAAGGCACAGAGACAGCAGGGGAGAACGGAAACGGCGCATCGGGGCTCCGGTAACAGGGCGGTGACCCGGTGGACTGTATGGGATTGCGGCTCCGATGTCGAAGCCGCGCCCTTTCGCCTCGATCGGCGCTTTTATCGGCGGATCAGGATGTAGTTGATCGTCACGTCGATATCGAAATGGTCGCCCTTCATGTCCGGCGGGACCGGCGGCAGATGCGCGCCTTGGAACATGCCGGTCGTTGCCGCATCCAGCGAATAGGAGCCGGACTGGCTCATGAGCCGGACGGATTTCACATGGCCCGAACGGTCCAGAACGACATGCACCGAGGATGGACCGTCCTCGCCCGCGCGGGCGGCCTCTTCCGGATAATACATATGTGCTCGGATCCAGCGGTCAATTTCTCCGCCGTAATCCTCGCTGACGCCTTTGACGCTTGTGCGGGTCTGATACGGCGCGTTGATGGCGCCGTTCATGCTGAGCGGTCCCAGAGACATGTCGATCGGGCCGCCGGACCCTGCCGCGCGGCCGTGACGGCGACGATAGGGAGATGGCTGTTCGCCAAATGACAGATCCATCGGGTGCGCGAAGGGGTTGTTTCGTTCAGAACGGACGGAACGCTGCGCGTGATGGGCACGTTGCGATGTTTGCTGACTGCGGTGGCTTGGTGCTGCTCCCGGTGTGATGGGAGCAGGCGTGGGCGCGGTTTTGGGCAGTTCGGCGGAGGGTTCCTCGGGCACTTCGGGTGCGGAAGGTGTTTCGGGCGTTGGGACGGCGGGTGTCGGGGCGGACTGCGCCTTCTCCGGTTGTTGCTGGTTTTCCTGTGTTTCCTGCGGACTTTGGGCTGAGGGGGGAGGCGGCTCGCCTCCCTGCTCATGTTCACGCGGGCCGCGCATGCTGCTTTTCGATGGCGGTGTATCGAAAACCATTTCCACCTGCGGTTGCTCCTGCCCGGCAGGCGAGCCATGCATGCCCTGATTCTGCATCAGCAGGAAGGCCAGAAGGGCTGCGTGGAGTCCGGCTGAAAAAATGAACGGAACTGTCGGTCCGTTTTCAACAATGGTCTGCGGCCGCATCATCGGTGTTAGCGCGGGACGGACCGGAAGTACTGGTGGGACGTAATCCCGCAGGCGCTCGCGTCTGCCAGTCGGCGCATGCTGCGCGCGCGCGGGAGCAGTCCGCGCCGAGGGGGCGAAGAGCTGGGGTTCGCGTTTCTGCGGCTTTCCCGACGTGGCGGTGGATGATCCGTTCATATGCGGCTCAGCCTGTCGGGAAAGGATCTGGCAGAAAACAGCCAGTCGGCGAGAAGAGGGTGGCGTCGCATCATCGCCAGACCTTTTGCACCAGGGCGGTCGGGGTTGTCATCCGGCAGGCTGGTTATCCGGGGCTGGGGGTGGGCGTCTGTCTTGGCATATCATGGCAGTAATGCGAGACCCACGAAAGACACAAAGAGTCACCCGAACCTTAACTTCCGGAAAGGCGCATGTCTGATGGCTGATTATGCCACACTTCTTGGGTCTGATCCCGATCTTGCGGCGGCCATGGCGCGTATCGGCCCCTGTACTCTGCGGGGGGACGACGGGCAGGAGCCTTATGATGCCCTTCTGCGCGCCATCGCGGGACAACAGCTTCATGGAGCGGCGGCGCGGAAAATTTTTGGGCGCCTCTGCGCTCTGGGGGAACAGGGCACGGTGGACGGACCGCCGCCAGCGCCCGGAAAGCTTCTGGAACTGTCTGAGGAGAGCCTACGTGCCTGCGGTCTTTCGGGAAACAAGCTTCTGGCCATGCGGGGCGTTGCGCAGGCCCGTCTGGACAGAACCGTTCCCAGCCGCGCCGATGCCCGGAGCATGACGGATGAAGAGCTGATCATGCGCCTTGTAACGCTGCGCGGGATCGGACGTTGGACCGTCGAGATGCTGTTGATGTTCACGCTAAACCGTCCGGACGTGATGCCCGTCGATGATTTTGGCGTTCGGGAAGGCTGGCGTCGTCTGCGGGGACGGGAGCTGCCCCCCAAGCCAAAAGCGTTGAAAGAGGAGACAGCCCGCTTCTCCCCCTATCGTTCGACGCTGGCTTGGTATTGCTGGCGTGTGGCGGAGGAAGGGAAGAAAACGGCTCCCAACCCCCTGACGGCCTGAGGCTGATCAGGACGCTTCCATCACAACCGGCGTTGTCGCCATGAACTGACGGGTATCTTCAGGGGAAAGGGGGCGTGATAGCAGATAGCCCTGAACCTCCGTGCAGCCTAAGCGCTTGAGGTAGGAGAGCTGTTCTTGACTTTCCACGCCCTCCGCTGTCACGGCCACGCCCAGATCGATCGACAGATCGACCACGGCGCGCACGATGGAGGCTGCCCGGGATTCGCGTAGCATGTCCCTGACGAACAGACCGTCCAGCTTGATCTTCGAGAACGGGAAGAAACGCAGATATCCAAGAGACGAGAAGCCCTTGCCGAAATCGTCTAGCGCAATGGAGATTCCGGAGCTCTGAAGGCGACTCAGGAGTGTGAAAGTTGCGGCGTCCGGTTCCATGAAGATGTTTTCGGTCATCTCGATCTGAAGGCAGCGGGCCGGGAAGCCGGTTTTTTCCAGAACCCGAAAGGTGTCTTTAAGGAAGGTCGGGGCTTCAAGCTGCCCGACCGAGACATTGATCGACAGGACCAGCCCGTCTTCCCACTCGCGGGCAAAGAGGCAGGCCCGCTCCATGACATAGATGCCGAGCTTCTGGATCAGCCCGGCTTCTTCGGCAAGCTGGATGATCCGTTCGGGGGGGACGCGGCCATATTCGGGATGGGACCAGCGGATCAGTGCCTCAAACCCGCAGAGTTTCTGGCTCTGGGTGTTGAAGAAAGGCTGATAGACAATCCCCAGATCGCCTTTCTCCAGCGCTTCAGGGAGCGCACGGATCAGATCCCGGTTCCGCTTGGCAACCGTCCGCAACTCCGGATTGTAGAAGCGATGCGTATGGCCTCCGAGGCTCTTGGCCTCGTAAAGCGCCAGGTCACTGGCTTCCAGAAGGCTTCCTACGCGTTCTGATCCGCCAATGGACAACACGATTCCCGCACTGAGACCGACCGCGCAGCGCACGCCTTCGCCAACCCGGATTGGTACGTTCGTCAGCGCATTGATGAGGCCTGAGGCTGTGGCGGAAGCCTGAGCCGGAGTCGTCTGACGTTCGAGCAGCATGAATTCGTCGCCGCCAAAACGGTAGAGTCTGTGGCGTTCGCTCAGGGTGCGGCTCAGGACAACCGTGACTTTGCGGAGCATCTCGTCACCGGCGGAATGGCCGTGTCGGTCGTTGATCTGTTTGAAGCCGTCCAGATCGAGGTTGAGCAGTGCGAATGCTTCTCCTGTGCGCGCGGCCTCGATGAGATAGGTTTCCATGTCGTCGAGGAAGGCGCCGCGGTTGGGCAGACCGGTCAGCAGATCGTGCCGTGCCCTGAAGGAAGCACTTTCCTGCGCCCAGTGCGTCTGGGTCACGTCCGTCCCGACGCCGCGATAGCCGACGAAGGTACGGTCTTGAAAGACCGGGCGACCACTAAGCGACCAGAAGCGCTGCTGGCCCTGCAAAGTGCCGGAGACCACGATGTCCCGGAAGAAAATCCGGTTGTCGAGGCATTGTCGCAGGCGTCCAAGGCCCGTCCGTTCATCGGCGTCAAAAGCGGCCGGACCTGCCAGATCCGAGAGGATGTCAAAGAAAACGCGGGTTTCAAGCCACTCGCGGCTATTGCCAAAGGCGGAGGCCAGGCTGGCTGATACATTGCGCAGACTTCCGGATGCGCAGGTCTCCCACAGCCAGTCTCCGGTATCATCATCAGCATTGCGGAGCAGGAGCTGGACGATGCTGTTACGCTGTTCGAGGGAGTACCGGCTGACCAGAAAAGCCGTGAACAGAGTCCGGACTGCCATAGTCAGGGACAGGACGAAAAACAGATAGATTGCCATTTCCATGGCGACGTAAAAATAGAAAATCCCGTGATCGATTAGCCATGCTTCGAAAAGAGCGCTGCAACAAGACAGGATCAATATGGACGCAATGACTTCTCCAATCCCCGTCAGGGGCAGGAGCGAGATGGTTGTCGCGGTCAGGCCAACCATAAGGCCTGCGACCAAAACCCGGTCATTGGCGTCGCCGTATGGGAACACGACGGGGGGGAGGGTGGCCCAGCAAAGGGCAAAGGCGAAATTAATGCCCTTGAGAATCCAGGCTTGTCTGCTGCCAACCAGTTTTTCGGTTGGGATCATGTAAAAGCAAATGTTGTAGAGCACGAGCAGCAGCAGGACTGCTCCACATAGCATGACGCCGTAAGTCGGATAATTTCTCATCAGGCAGAGGCAGGCGATTGGGCCGCCGCTAACCTGAGGAATGAAATGGAAGAAGTTCAGACCGCGCAGGACCCGGCAGCGCGAAAGGCGGATGTCTTCCTCTGCTCCTGCTGGGATTTCTGCCCGGAAGGGAAAAAGCCGGGCAAACTGCATGTGTTTCAGCAGGGTCAGGACAGCTGTCATTATGTCGCGCATTGCGGGGAGGCGACAACGGAAGCCGGTGAGACAGGCAAAAACATCATGGACCTTCCCAATAGCGGAGGAGGGTGCCACGATGACAGAAATTTATGAAGTTTTTCTTTGCAGAGAACGAATCTGTTGCAGACAATATCTCCGCGCCCCAGGTATGGCAGCCCGGGCACGGAGATAGCCGTTAAAAGGTTAAGGTTTCGTTAATGCGCCATTTCTGGTGTTGTGGCGTAAATCTCGTGACTGGCTTTTTCAAACATCTCAATACATTCGCGCATATTGGCCGTCAGGGCTGTGCGGGTGATGTCGGGGTCGTTGGATGGATAATATCCGCGGGCCAGATCTTCATCGATTTCCAGATGGGACGGGCCGTCATGCTCATGTTCATCATGCGCCAGACCCCAGGTCCAATGCTTCTTCGCGAACATGTCCGTGAATTTCGGAGCATGACAGAGATAGGCGGCCAGCTCTTCGGCGATGTATTCGACAGCAGCAAGCCAGGAGAAGAAGACGACGGGATCTTCGCTGTCGGCATTGGCGATCAGCTTCTGGACCGTGGGAAGCGTATCGTAATGGGTTCCATACAGGTCGAGGCCGAATTCTTTTGCGCCGTCAGCCCAGAGAATGGCGTGTGAGCCTTCTTCTTCCTTCATTTCCCGTACGGCCTCACGGGCTTCTGAAAAGAAGGTTTTGATACGGGCCTGTCCGAAACGCTGGACGAGCGGTTTGATGGGAAGGTGGCCGACGCGTACGTCAATAGCGCGCTCAAAAGCCTGAATAAAAGGCCACCAGCCGATCATCATGGCTTTAATAGTCTCTCTGTCGCCATGGGCTGCGCCCCGGGCCAGCGCGGAAGAATAGATTTTCTCGCGTGTAAAGACACGCATTTCGGCACGATTTACCAAAGGCTCGGAGAACAGTAGAGCGTACATCCGCGTAATCCTGAAGAAGTTTATTACATGCGCCGTTCTGGCAGGGATGTTGTAGGCGGTAATTTACCAGAAAAGTAAGTTTTTTACTTTAATTTTAATTGAGTTTTATTAAATTTGCAAAATATTAATATATTATAATCTGTGAATGTTGCTTTATCGTAATAATTTTTCCAGCACAAAACAGCCATCCCTGAGTCCTGTTTGATGTCGTAACGTCTTTCTTCAGGCCGGAACCTGAAGAAACGCCATCATTTCCTTAAGAAACGCCCGCGGCTGTTCTACGTGAATCCAGTGTCCGGCATCGGGCAAAGACTGAATCACCGCATGTGGGAAGAGCGCCAGGATGTGATCGTGATGTTCGGGCAGGACATAGGGCGAGGCTCCGCCACGCAGAAAAAGCACCGGCCCTTCGTAGGGGGCAATCTGAAGGTCGGGCCAGCTTTCGATGTCATGAATGTCGCGGGAAAGCGCGTCGAAACCGATGCTCCAGCCCGGAGAATCGCCCAGCCGGATGTTTTGCAGCAGGAGTTCGGCGACGGGACGGCTGCCTGTGATGGGCTCCAGAAGGGCCAGACCTTCCCGGCGTTCCAGCGATGGGGGAAATGTGAGGGTTTCGAGCTTCGAGATCATCTCGCGCTGCCCATGTCCCGTTCGCGCCGGGGCGATGTCTGCAACGAGCAGCTTCGTGACGCGCTCCGGGGCGGCGAGGGCGAGCATCATGCCGACCTTGCCGCCCATGGAGTGTCCGACGACTGCAAAGCGCTCGATTCCCAGATCGTCCAGCGTTTCCAGAACGTCCTGTGCCATGAGGGCATAGCTGGCGGGACCATGCGGGCTGTGGCCGTGATTGCGCAGATCCAGCGCCAGTGTCCGGAAGGTCGCGGACGCGCCGCGCTGGAGGAAGCCGAGATTCCGGGCCCGTCCGAACAGTCCGTGCAGGAAAACGACCGTCTCCGGGCCTTCGCCGCGTTCGATGGCATGCAGTTTCATCGGTGATCCTTCCATGACAGCTGTTGATCGGCAGCGCGCTTGCCGTCAAACAGGATCACACCTGCCGCCCGGGAGCCCGCTTGTCTACCAGTCCCGCCCCTTCGCCTGCTTCTCCTGAGGGTTCCGAAAACCGTTTTCAGGGGAGTGTCCGCCTGTTGCGACAGCGGATGAACCGCTTTCAGGCGCGTCTGTTTCCTCACGCTCCTTTGAATCTGCGAACACTGGTTCGTGGTAATGAAATCTGGCTGAGCGTATTGGCGGGATTTGTCGGCGTTCTGTCGGGGCTGTGCGTGGTCGTTATGACCCATCTCACCTTCTGGATGCACAGGCTGCTTTTTGGTGTTTCGGGCGGGGCCGGCGGTCATCTGTCCGGGCTGAGCGCCCTGCCACCTCTCCGGACAGTCGTAGTCCTGAGTAGCGGCGGCCTGGTAATCGGCCTGTTTGGGGTGCTGATCGCAAAAATCATGCCGCGCAGTCCGGTGGACCCCATCGAAGCGAATGCGCTGCATGGCGGGCGCATGTCGGTGTGGGACAGTCTGGTTATTGTCTGCCAGACGGTTCTGTCCAATGGCGTGGGTGGCTCCATCGGGCTTGAAGCCGGGTTTACCCAGATCGCGGCAGCATTTGGCTCCCGGATCGGGCGCTCCTTTCGGGTGCGTCGTGAGGATTTGCGTGTGCTGGTGGGAGCCGGGGCCGGGGCTGCAATCGGAGCCGCGTTCGATGCGCCGGTGGCTGGCGCGTTTTATGCGTTCGAACTGGTGATCGGGTCCTATTCTCTGGGCAGTCTGTCCCCTGTGGCCGTGGCCGCGCTGGCAGGTGTGGGCGTGACGCGCTTTCTCGGCAGTGTGCCGCCGGGCATCGTCATTCCGTCTCCCGGAGACCTGTCGTGGGAAGGAACGGCGGGCGCAGTCCTCATCAGTGTTCTGACGGCGCTGACGGCTATCGGGCTGATGTTCTGCGTCACCCAGACGGAGGGACTGTTCCGGCGCATGCCCGGCCCGGTCTGGCTTCGTCCGGCGGTGGGTGGGCTGATTGTCGGGGGGCTGGCAACACTCCATCCGTCTGTTCTGTCCGCAGGGCATGAAGCGATGCGGACTGTTTTCGCCGGGAATGTTACTGCGCGAATGGCTGTCGTGCTTTTGCTCCTGAAAGCGCTGGCATCGTGCCTGTGTATCGGGTCGGGGTTTCGCGGAGGGCTGTTTTTCGCGTCGCTGTATCTCGGGTCGCTGGCCGGGACGATCTACGGCGCGCTTCTAGCCCCCTTGGGCGTTGCGCCGGATTCCGTTACGGCGTGTGCCCTAATCGGCATGAGCGCGATGGCCGTGGCGGTTATTGGCAGTCCCATGACGATGGTGTGTCTGATGCTGGAACTGACCGGCAGCGTGTCCATGAGCGGTGCCACGCTGGTGGCTGCGGTTCTTTCCCTGCTCACGGTGCGGCGCCTGTTCGGCTACAGCTTTGCGACATGGCGCTTCCATCTACGGGGCGAATCCATCCGCTCCGCCGTCGATATCGGCTGGATGCGCTCTCTGAATGTGCGCCGGATGATGCGAGGACAGGTCCGGACGCTTCCGGCAGAGACGTCCGTGAGCCGGGCACAGACGCTGTTTCCCCTCGGCTCGGCCCAGCGGATCGTTCTGCTTGATGAAGCCGGTCATTATGACGGCATCGTCCACCTGGCGGAACTGCATGCCGCGCCTTCCGACCAGACGTCGATCAGAACGCTGGCTCTGTTCCGTAACGCCATGCTCACGCCGCTCATGAACGTTCGCGAGGCGATCGAACTGTTCGAAAAAGCCGAGGCCGATGCGCTTGTCGTCGTCGAAGATCCACAATCCCGGCAGGTGATCGGAACCTTGACCGAACAGCACGCCCTACGCCGCTATGCTGAGGAACTCGAACGCAGCCGCAGAAGCCTTGCGGGCGATGACAGTCTGCCAACCTGACCCGGTTCCGGCCTTTCCCCCTTGGCATCGGGCCGTTCCCGCTTCAACATATAGGCCTATCAGATGCCCGTTCCGGGCGCCCCAACCGGAGATTTTCCCATGACCGCGACCCCCGAATCCCGCCTCGCCGCCCTCGACATCACGCTGCCGGTCGCAGCTGCTCCGGTTGCGAACTACGTTACGACCGTACGGACGGGAAACCTGCTTGTCGTTTCCGGCCAGCTCCCGTTGGTGGACGGCAAGCTGCTCATCACCGGCAAGCTGGGTGACGAAGTTTCGGCCCATGCCGGTGTGGCCTGTGCTCGCGCCTGCCTCATCAATGTTCTGGCGCAGGCCAAGGCCGCACTGGACGGCGATCTTTCCCGCATCACGCGCGTTGTGCGTCTGGGCGGCTTCATCGCCTGCACGCCCGAATTCACCGACCACGCCACCGTCATGAACGGCGCGTCCGATCTGGCTGTCGAGGTGTTCGGTGACGCTGGCCGTCATGCACGCTCTACGATCGGCGTGCCGAGCCTGCCCGTGAATGCCCCGGTCGAGGTCGAGGCGATGTTCGAAATCGCCTGATACGGGAGAAACCGAATGGGAGAAACGGAGACCCTGCCGTCCCCTGACTGGAGCCTGAGCCTTCATGCCTCGATCCACGAGATCGGGGCCGAAGCTTGGGACGTCTGTGCGGGACCGGACAATCCGTTTGTCTCTTTCGGTTTTCTGTCCGCCCTTGAAGACAGCGGTTCCGTCGCGGACCGCTCCGGCTGGCTGGTTCGTCATGCCGCTTTGCGCGCGCCGGACGGCACCATCGCGGCCCTCGCTCCGCTTTATGGAAAATCCCATTCCTGGGGCGAGTATGTTTTCGATCAAAGCTGGGCCCGCGCCTATGAAGCTGCGGGCGGGCGCTACTATCCCAAATTCGTCTGTGCCGTTCCGTTTTCACCGGTTCCCGGACCCAGACTCCTGCTGCGTCCCGATCTGCCTGATCCGCAAGCCGTGGCGCAGGCCCTCGCGGCCGCACTTATTCAGGCGACGGCGCAGCTTGGCCTGTCGTCTTTACATGCCAATTTCTGCGACGTGGCTTCGCTGAATGCCTTTACCGATGCCGGATATCTGCCGCGCACAGGCCTTCAATATCATTGGCAGAATAACGGCTACACGACGTTCGATGACTTTCTGGCCGCGCTGTCTTCCCGCAAACGTAAGTCTATCCGTAAGGAACGCAATGCCGCCCAGTCCTGTGGTCTGACCTTCAGCACGCTCCGCGGAAGCGACATCACGCCGGAAGACTGGAAAGCGTTCTACGGATTCTATCAGTCCACGATCGACCGCAAATGGGGCAGCGCCTATCTAACGGAGCGTTTCTTTCCCATGCTGTCCGAGCGTCTCGGAGACCGCGTGGTTCTGATGATGGCCCATCATGACGGAAAAGCCGTTGCCGGTGCCCTGAATCTCATGGGGACGGATGCGCTGTTCGGGCGGAACTGGGGCTGTGAGGGAGACTGGCCCTTCCTGCATTTCGAGCTGTGTTATTACCGCGCGATTGTTTTCGCCATCGAACACGGCCTCTCCCGCGTCGAAGCGGGCGCGCAGGGTGAACACAAGATTCAGCGCGGGTATCTCCCGAGCTTCACCCATTCGGCCCATGCCCTTCTCGATCCCGGTCTGCGGCAGGCAGTCGCCGCCTTCGTGGAAGAGGAACGGACGGCCCTGCAGGCAGAGGCGGCGGAACTGCTGACTCTTTCACCATATCGTCATGGCGAGTCGGGTTAAGGGCGTTCGTTTAACGATTGGGAAAGCTTTGTACCGCTACGCTGTGCTCCGAAATCGGGATTGACCGGAGCCTGTAACGCCCATGGAGAACAGTACCTATATCGCGCTTTCGCGTATGGACGCCCAGCAGCGCGCAATGTCCGTGGTTGCGGACAACATGTCGAATGCATCGACCGTGGGCTACAAACGCGAAAATGTCCTCTTCAGTGATTTCCTGTCCCATCAGCATGGCTCTAAACAGGCCGAGGGTGCGGATACAGAATCCTATACGCAGGACCGTGCGACATACCGGGACTTTCAGCAGGGCGACATGCAGTCCACCGGCAATCCTCTGGATCTGGCGCTTGGAGGCGAGGGCTATTTCCAGGTCCGCACCGCCAATGGTGTGCGCCTGACACGGGCAGGACGCTTTGAGGAGCAGCAGGATGGGGCTGTCGTCGATGCAAGCGGGAATGCCCTGCTGGACCGTGACGGTCAGCCGATCGTACTCCCCCAGACCGACCATCGAATCACTATTTCCGCCGATGGTGTGATCTCGACCGAAACCGGCGAACAAGGCCAGATCGGCATCGTGACGGCGCAGGACGACAACAAACTTCAGGCAGAAGGCAGCAGGCTTCTGCGGACGGATCAGCCCACAACCGCTGTGGAGCGGCCCAATATCGTGCAGGGCATGGTGGAAGGCAGCAACGTTCAGATGATGACCGAAGTCACGAAAATGATGGAAATCCAGCGGAATTTCCAGTTCATGGCGCAGTTCGTGGATGCCGAAGCCACGCGTCAGAAAAACGCCATCGACAAGATCGTTCAGGTCTCGGCCTGATTATTTCCCCTGACGGGACAAGGATAATTTTCCATGCGCGCACTCGACATCGCCGGAACGGGCATGCAGGCCCAGCAGACCAATGTGGAAACCATTTCCAACAACATCGCGAATATGAGTACCACGGGATATAAACGCTCTCGTGCCGAGTTTCAGGATCTGATCTACCAGAACCTTCGTCGTGTGGGCGCAAGCTCGTCCGATACCGGGACGACCATTCCGGCTGGCGCACAGGTGGGCCTTGGTGTGAAGACGGCGGCGATTTATCGCATCAACGATCAGGGCAGCCTTGAGCAGACCAGCAACTCCCTGGATATGGCGGTTCAGGGGCGCGGTTATTTTCAGGTCCAGCTTCCCTCGGGGCAGCTTGCCTATACTCGCGACGGTACGTTCTCGATGGACAATAATGGTTCTCTTGTGACCGCAGACGGCTATCTCATCAGCCCGACGATCACGATCCCCAACAATGCACAGAGCATTTCGATCGATCAGTCCGGTCAGGTCAGTGTGCAGGTCGCCGGGCAGAATAATACGACGCTCGTCGGGCAGCTTCAGCTGGGCATTTTCACAAACGAAAACGGTTTGGCTGCGATGGGGCAGAACCTGTTTACGCAGACCACGGCCTCAGGCGATGCCATGATGGGTAACCCTGAAGCTGTTGGCTACGGCAGCATCATGCAGGGTTATGTCGAGAACTCGAACGTCAATGTCGTAACCGAAATCACCGATCTTATTACGGCACAACGTGCCTATGAGATGAACAGCAAGGTCATTACCGCGTCTGATGACATGTTGAAGACTGTTACCAATCTGGGTGGCGCTTAAAACATGAACCGTGCCCTACTGACGGGTAGCATTCTGCTGCTGGCGGGGTGTGGTGATTTTTCTTTCGCATTGGGCGCGACATTGCGCACGAATGTAAATGTCGACCACCCGCGTGTACGTCTGTCCGATCTGTTTGCCGATCTGGGTAAGGGGCAGGACACAGATATCGGCGATGCCCCGGCTCTGGGGACGAGTTATGTGGTTGGTGGCCCGCAGTTGACGGCTATTGCCGCTCAGTTTGGCGTGGACTGGCCTGATGCCTCACCATTGGTGTCCGCGACCGTGACGCATACGGCTCGCATGATTACAGCGGATGATGTCCTTCCTCTCGTCCGTGAAGGGCTGGAACTGCCGTCCGAGGCGCGGGTGGAAGTAGCATTGACCGGTTTCAAACCTGTACCGGTTCCGGTTTCGGATCAGGGCGCACCCGCTATCTTGCATATTGATCGACCACCTCATGGCAGCGAACATTTTACGGCACGGCTTGAGGTACCTTCTACCAAAGGCGGGCAGGGAACGGCTTTCAATGTCAGTGGAACGGCGACAATGGAAGTGCGTGCGGTGACGCTGCGCCATGCCATGCATCTGGGGCAGCCCATCCTGCCGGACGATGTTACCATGACGTTTGTTCGCGTCGGTTTGATTCCGGATGATGCGTTACAGAACCCTGAGGACGCGATTGGTCTGGAGGCACGTGGCGTGCTTGCAGCCGGTCAGGTTCTCAGTGTCTCGGAACTCGCACATCCCCAACTGGTGCATCGCGGATCGCCGGTTGTGGCGACGTTTTCCGGTCAGAGCCTTCATCTGACGGTATCTGGAACCGTTCTGGAAGCAGGAGGAAAAGGCGATACCGTGCATGTTTACAATGCCAGCAGCCATATGGTTCTGACGGGACGTGTTATGGACAGGACGGAAGTAGAAGTTATTCCGGGCATTATGCCGCTTTCTGCTGATAGCAGAATGCATCAACAGACAACGGCTCTCCCTTCTCTTTGACGGGGCAGTTTCTGGTTTTGGTTGATTGAATTTTACGTCCCCAGAAAGCCCTTCCACTAAGATTAGGTCTCCTAGCCAGAAGAGATAATTGCAGCAAAGCAGATGCTTGAGAAGAGGACAGTTGGGCATCTATCGTAGCGTATCGCGTACAAGCTTGTCGCCAGCCTTTGAACATCCCGAACATAATCTCGATCCGGTTATGGCGGTTGTATTTCTGGTTTTCGTATTTAAATGGGGTCCCTGCGGGATCTCTGTTCTTGAGGAGGGAAATCTGATCCCTTTCTTCTCTAACGTATCTCGGAACAAGTAAGCATCTTGGTCATGGCAGGCAGTTTTGTATTGATGCCATTTTTCGTGCGTTCGATCAGGCAACCAGAATTCTCTTTTTTAACCGTCAGCCCGAAGGCGTGTGGGGTGTTTTGGGATAGGTCATATCGATCATGGTGGTCTGGGGCTTTACGTGTCCGGTAACGAGGCTGTCAGTCAGTATAAGCTGTACGTCGTTGCCCTCATTATAGAGACTGGAAAAAGATCCTATTTAAAGATCGATGGATACTGTCGATAATATTCATACAAATTAAAAATAAGCGGGTGCTTCCTGTCCCGAATATCAAAGCCTTGAATTGAATGAACGCAGTTAGTGGACTCCAGAAAGAAGGAATCTGTCCGACACGGTAGGTCACTGGCAGATCAGGCCAATAGGTAGGCTCAGGGGTTCGAAAACTGCTTATGTCATTATTGAGAAATTTGAGGTTGTGCTGTTTTGAGGAATAAGAATGATAAAAATAGGGAATTCTAAATTCATTATTATAATGTAATGTTATTATAAAGCAATATAAAATATTTTATGATTTGCGATGGAATTTTATAATTATTGAAGATGAAATCTATTTATAAGATTAAAAACAGAATTTATAAATAATTAAATGGAAATACAAAAATAGTTTTATTTAATTATTGGAATATTACAAAATATTTATTGGAATTCTTTTTGCAATGATATTTATCTCAAAAACGTTACCAGTAATAAAAAACAAAATCAATATTGTGTTATTGTAAACAAAAAATAGTCATTTCTATTATTGTCGAAAATTCTAGAAGAGGAAGAAACGCATATCGAACTATGTCTCCTAGGAGAGCGCCATTGGAAAAAATATCTGATCCCAGTCCTACTGCAATCGCTCTTTCTCGCAGGCGACTCTTGGCTCTCTCTAGTGTCTGCGTGACGGCTGCTGTTGCCGGGAGGGTAAAAAAAGGATCTGCTCAGAGCATCGTGGCATCCAATCGTGATGGCATTTCAGACTTCATGCAGCTTTCAGTTTTTGCTACCGGACATAAAAATCTGGATCTTGGTATTGGCTCAGCACTCTTTCTGGCATTTGAGGCACAGATACGGGATTTCTCAACTCAGGTAACAGCGCTTCGCGAACGCATTATTAAAAGCGGTTATCAGGATGTTGAGGCATTAGATGCGGGCCTTGAAGGAGACCCTTTACGCCCTACGCTTCTTCGGATTATTCGCGGCTGGTATTCCGGTGTTATTGAAGGCGGAACAAACGCAAAAGTTTATGCCTTCGAAACTGCCCTGATGTATCAACCGTCCCGCGATGTCGTGGTTATTCCGACATATGCTCATAACGGACCAAATTACTGGGTTTCGGAACCCGTATCCGTCGATGTCATGCCGACATTCTAAGGAAATTATCCCAGTGATTATGCGATATTTTCGTCCTCTGTCCGGCACTGCCATGGCAATCGTTTCGCTTCTTGCGGGTACGTCCGTGCTGGCGCAACCGACAGATCCGACACCCGCTTCTGCTCATCGTCCCTCAATCAGTCGCGGTCACTATCTGGCAATTGCTGCCGATTGTGCGGCCTGTCATACCAATGGGAGGACTGGTCAGTTTCTTGCCGGCGGTTATGCAATATCTTCGCCAATGGGAAATATTTATTCGACCAATATTACTCCGTCGAAGACCTATGGTATTGGGAACTATACGCTGGAGCAATTTTCTCAGGCGCTCCGGCACGGCATTCGTGCAGATGGTGCTCAGCTTTATCCAGCTATGCCTTATGATGCTTATAATCGACTGACAGATGAAGACGTCAAATCGCTCTACGTGTACATCATGACTGAAGTAAAACCCGTGGATGCGCCTTCGCCAAGAACGCAACTCCCTTTTCCTTTTTCGGTCCGTGCATCACTTGGTATCTGGAAAATTGCGGCAAGAATTGAAGGCAAACCTTATGTCTTCGATCACACCCATAATGATGATTGGAATCGTGGTCGTTATCTGGTCGATGAGCTCGCGCATTGTGGTGAGTGCCATACTCCTCGTAACTTCCTGCTTGCTCCCAATCAGTCCGCTTATCTTGCTGGAGCGGACATAGGATCATGGCGTGCGCCAAATATTACCAATGATCCTCAAAGTGGCATTGGTGGTTGGTCGGATCGGGATCTTTTTCAGTATCTGAAGACTGGAAAAACCCTACACGCCCGTGCGGCGGGGCCAATGGCAGAGGCAATCGAACATAGTCTGCAATATCTGCCAGACTCTGATATTTCTGCCATGATTACGTATCTGCGCTCAGTCCCAGCAAAAACAGAAGCGGGTCAGACGATCGCTAATTTTGCACATACCGGCCGACCGTCCAGTTATAGCGTCAGTGACGCCAATGCCCGTCGTAGTAACAGTACACTTTCAAACACGGCAGATGGGGCGGTTCTTTACGAAGCTGTATGTTCCAGTTGCCACCAGTCTGATGGCAAAGGATCTTCAGACGGCTATTACCCCTCCCTTATCGGCAATACGACCACTGGGCAGCTCAATCCGAACGATCTGATCGCCAGTATTCTTTACGGCGTGGATCGCACAACGGGTGATCACGAAATTCTAATGCCGGCCTTTGGACCGGACTCTTTGGTGCAACCTCTAACAGATGAACAAATAGCGGCAGTGGCCGATTACGTACTGAGCCATTTTGGCAATGCGCAGGCCACAGTCTCTGTCGATGCCGTCAAGCAGGTGCGCGCAGGTGGAAAACAGGTTCCGATCGCCAAACTTGCCAATCCAGGAATGATGTTCCTTCTCGGGGCTTGTGGCGTCTTGGGAGTTGTTTTGGTGATAGGTGGTCTCTGGTGGTTGATCAGCCGTCGCCAAAAGCGTTCCGCTTAATAGAATTCAAGGATAAAGCCATGTCTAGTGAAACGCTTTCGGCTGATGTTGTCATCGTTGGGGCCGGCATTTGCGGATCTTTACTCGCTCACAAACTTGTTCGGAACGGGCTTTCTGTTCTTCTGCTGGATGCAGGTCCTCGTCGTGATCGCGCACAGATCTTAGAGAATTGGCGGAATATGCCGCCTGACAACAAGTCCCAGTATGATTATGCAACGCCTTATCCAAGCGTACCGTGGGCACCGCATACCAATTATTTTCCGGATAACAATTACCTGATTGTCAAAGGTCCTGATCGGACCGCTTATAAGCAGGGAATTATCAAGGGTGTCGGCGGTACGACCTGGCACTGGGCTGCTTCAAGCTGGCGGTATCTTCCGAACGATTTCAAGTTGCATTCCACTTATGGTGTCGGACGTGATTACGCCATGAGCTATGACGAGCTTGAGCCCTATTATTACGAAGCTGAGTGCGAAATGGGTGTGATGGGACCAAATGGCGAAGAGATTACGCCTTCTGCTCCTCGTAAAAATCCATGGCCGATGACTTCCATGCCTTACGGATACGGAGATCGCACTTTCACGAAGATTGTCAGCAAACTTGGCCTGTCGAATACTCCCGTCCCACAGGCGCGTAATAGTCGGCCTTATGATGGTCGGCCGCAATGCTGTGGGAATAACAACTGCATGCCAATTTGCCCGATTGGTGCAATGTACAACGGCGTATATGCAGCAATAAAAGCAGAGAAGCTGGGGACAAAAATTATCCCCAATGCTGTCGTCTATGCGATGGAAACGGATGCAAAAAACAGGATTACAGCCATCCGATTCTATGATCCTGACAAGCAATCTCACCGCGTTGTCGCAAAAACGTTCGTGATTGCTGCAAATGGGATTGAAACTCCAAAATTGCTGCTTCTTGCTGCCAACGACCGAAATCCTAACGGTATTGCCAACTCTTCCGATCTTGTTGGTAGAAACATGATGGACCATCCAGGTATTGGCATGAGTTTTCAGTCAGCAGAGCCTATCTGGGCTGGTGGAGGTTCAGTCCAGATGAGTTCTATTACCAACTTTCGTGATGGCGATTTTCGTTCGGATTATGCTGCCACACAGATCGGATATAATAATACGGCTCAGAATTCTCGTGCCGGAATGAAGGCGCTGTCCATGGGGTTGGTTGGTCGGAAACTGGACGAAGAAATCCGGCGACGCACAGCCCATGGCGTGGATATTTATGCCAACCATGAAGTCCTTCCAGATCCTAATAACCGTCTTGTGCTTTCCAAGGATCATAAAGATGCTCTCGGCATCCCTCATCCTGAAGTGACGTATGATGTGGGGGAATATGTTCGTAAATCGGCTGCTATTTCGCGGCAACGTCTCATGGATATTGCCAAAGCAATGGGCGGAACCGAGATCGAGATGACTCCCTACTTCACGCCGAATAACCATATTACGGGCGGTACGATCATGGGGAAGGACCCACGTGATTCAGTTGTCGACCAATGGTTGCGCACCCATGACCACGCCAATCTGTTCCTTGCAACAGGTGCCGCAATGGCTGCGTCTGGGACGGTCAACTCAACGTTAACAATGGCTGCGCTGTCATTGCGTGCGGCAGATGCCATCCTCAACGATCTGAAACAGGGATAAGTATTTTGATTAAAAGAATGGGACGCCAGAGCATTGGCGCAATCCTCAGTATTCTCATTGCATCAGCGGGGCTGACAGGATTTGCTTCAGCAAAGGATTTAGCCGTGAACTTAGAAACATCAAATATTCTTATTGAGCAGGCCAAAAAATTGGCTACGGCCAGTCATAACCGTGTCGCTATTGCTATCGTGGATGCGGGGGGAAATCTTGTGGCGTTTCAGAAGATGGACGGCACACAACTTGGAAGTATCGAACTGGCGATCCGTAAAGCCAAGACCTCTCTTTCGTTCGCGCGCCCGACGGTCGAGATGGAACATGCTCTGAACAGTGGGAATTATATGATCAGTACTCTTCCCAATGCTTTGCCTGCAGGGGGGGGATATCCGATTATGGTGAACAATGAGCTTGTAGGAGCCCTTGGGCTCAGTGGGGGTGAAGGCGATACCGATGCTCGCCTTGCCCAGGCCGCTGTCAGCACGTTCCTGAAGCCCTCTAAGGCAAAGAGCTCTGAATGAAAATTCGCCGTCATATTCACAGGAAAAAACTGACGGTCTTTTTCCTGTGTGCGGTTTTCGGGATTATTGGCCCCGGCCGTTATGCGTTCGCACAGAGCGAAACGTCTCAGAACCTGTCGACACCCGAATCCTATAAATCCCGTGCTTTTGCCATGGAAGGTGTCGGCACGTTTACGGTGGGACCATTGGTTCCGTCTCTCTATGGAAATCCTCATCTTTTCGGAGACTGGGGCGGTGCACAGACATGGCTTACCAAACGCGGGCTGTATCTGAATGTCGCTCTTAACGAAGAATATATGGGGAATGTTACTGGTGGGCGCACACGAGACAACGTTCTGGCTGGTCAGGTCGCTGCAGAATTGGATGTGGACTGGCAACAACTTGCGGGTATCAAGGGGCTCTGGACACATCTTCTCGTGATTAACGGTCATGGACGGAGTTTTAGTCATACATTAGGGGATTCTGTAACGAATCCGGAACAAATATATGGTGCGCGTGGTAATGTCGTTGCTCATCTTGTTTCAATGTACATGGATAAATCCTTTTTGAATGATCGTATCATCCTGTCACTTGGAGATATTCCAACAGGAAGTTTTTTTGCTTTTGATTATGTTGCCTGCTCTTTTATGAATGTCTCGGTTTGCAGTAATTTTGCTCCCGGGAAATATGTCCCAGGCGGCCGAGACTGGCCCTCAGGAAATCTGGGTGGCGTATTGCGTCTGCGCCCGACAGAAGAGACTTACATTATGGGGGGCGTTTTCGCGGTTTCTCCCCATAGTTATAATGGTGGAATTTCCGGGTGGGCTATGGCTCAAAGCGGTCTGGGTAAGATCTCGTCGCAAATTGAAATCGGCTGGATGCCGTCTTTTGGTAAAAACAAGCTCCGAGGAAATTACAAAATCGGTGCTTGGTATGACAATTCGCGTTATCCTAATCTCTACGAAGATATTAATGGAAATTCGTTTCAGGCTACGGGTCTAGAGCGTCGCTATGAAGCTGGAATGACATCTGCCTGGTTCATGTTTGATCAGATGATTGTGCGTAACGGACCGGGTATTACAGATGGTCTGATCCTGTTGGGAGGGGTCGGATATGCTCAGGGCAATCTTGTTGCCATGCGTGATCATGAGTGGATAGGCGTCGTTGAGAGTGGAACGCCGTGGCATCGAAGTGGCGATCAGGCAGGTGTCATGTTTCAACATATGGATATGAGCCATACAGTTATGCTTCAGCAGGAATCCTCACGAACTCTTGGTCTTCCTTATCTGGATAATCAGTGGGGCCCTGTTTATGGGGTACAGCACTGGGAAAATGTTTATGAGGCATTTTACAGCACCCACATTATGCGTGGCACGACTTTACAAGCCGATTTTCAGTATCTCCAACGCCCAGGGGCTACTACGACATTTAAAGATGCAGCGGTTATTGGAGGGCAGTTAACATCCAATTTTTAGAGATAATCAATTTCTATAATTTATTAGAAATCCGCATTTTGTACCGCTTTATTCCTATTTAAGAGTCTGCGATTCGATTTAGAAAACAATGAATTATTAATCTGAATTATTGAAAAACCTGAATGTTGATTGGATTTGGGTGGAACTTTTATGAGTCATTCAACGTTATGGGCAAAAAGGGAAATATTTTCATGGCTATTGATATGTCTGAACATCAGAATTCTCATTCAATGATTAGTAGCGCATTAGCTACTCCTGAATTGCGTGCCGATCGTTGGATGGCTGTTCTTTATCTAGCCAGAAAATGGGAAAAAACAAAAAATCCATTAATTAAAGAACAGCTGTTGGTTTCGTTAAAGAATCTTGAAGAGATAGATTTTTATTTTGCTTATCCTGGATCGGTTTCTTTAAGTCGCTTAAATGACTATCTGCAGGAAAATGATGCAAAAGCATTTTTGCGGCTTTCACAGCGAATTTCCACAAATATAATTTCAAAAAAATTCCATCGAGATATTTCTGTTTGGGATACTGAAAACTATGAAGACGAGCCTCTCAACAGGTTACCGCAAGCCATATCGCGTATAAAGACAAAGCCGTATTTTGAAGTTTTAAGTGTTGTCCCACATGCGCGTTCACGTTGGGAGCATATCAAAGAAGAGACACGGGGTGTGCGGCGTCCTGAAGATGAATTTATTTATGAAACTATAGTTGTTGGAACTGCTGCAGATGCTCTTAAGGGAATTTTGTTGAATTCTGATATTGGTTCAGTTGTTTTATATGAAGGGTTTGAAAAAGGTCACAACAATCAAGACGGTTTTTTAAAAGTATTTAAGGAAATAATAGATTTTTCTTATATAGAAGAAGATGAATGCTTGTCTCTGGGATTGGCTCAGGCGATAAAGAAGATTCGACCAGAACTGGATATTTTTCTATTAAGTGATCAAAATGTTGAGGATTTTTCTGGAAAAAAAGAAAGCCTTATTTTTAATCGTATTTTCTACCAGATGGAAGAACCTTTAGAAATTCATCTTTCTATTATGGAGGCAATTCACTGTCGGTATAAAACTCCTTTTTTCGATAATCTTAAGCGATACGCAGAAAGACCAATAGCAACTTTTCATGCGCTGCCGATTGCGCGCGGCAAGTCTGTTTTCACTTCCAATTGGATTAGTGATATGGGCGAATTCTACGGACCAAACCTATTTCTTGCGGAAAGCTCTGCGACAACTGGTGGTTTGGATAGCTTGTTAGAGCCTACGGGTAATATAAAAGATGCCCAAGATATGGCCGCTAAGGCCTTTGGAGCTGATCGAGCATTTTTCGTAACAAATGGAACATCTACAAGTAATAAAATGGTCCTGCAAGCACTTTTAGTGCCTGGGGATATCGTTATTTTAGATAGAAACTGTCATAAATCACACCATTATGGATGTGTTTTGTCTGGAGCTCAGCCTTATTATGTCGAGGCTTTTCCCCTTGTAGAATATTCTATGTATGGAGGTGTTCCTCTCAAGACGATTAAACAAAGCCTATTAAAATTAAGGGGCCAAGGCGAACTTGATCGTGTAAAAATGGTCGATTTGACGAACTGTACATTTGATGGGCATGTTTATGATGTACGTCGCGTTATGGAGGAGTGTCTGGCAATTAAACCAGATTTGATTTTCCTATGGGATGAGGCTTGGTTTGGTTTTGCCCATTGGTCGCCTCTACTACGCCAACGTACTGCTATGGGGGCCGCTGCGGCTATCAGCGAAGCTTTAACTCAACCCGAAGCGTTGGCCGCCTGGGAAGATCAGCAGAAGCTACTTGGTGGAAATCCAAGCGATGAGATACTGCTTGAAACGCGGCTGGTACCTGATCCACGTGCGGTGAGCATCCGCGTTTATCAAACTAACTCCTTACACAAATCCATGTCGGCTTTGCGCCAAGGGTCGATTGTTTTAGTGAAAGATGTCAAATTCCAGCATGTCGAAGCGCAGTTTCATGAAGCTATCTTTACTCATGCGTCAACTAGTCCGAATTTACAAATCATAGCTTCTTTGGATGTTGCACGACGTCAGATGCAGCTAGAGGGATATGGTCTTGTTGCTAATGCGATGAGGGTTTCACTCGAAATTCGGAAGCAGATAAACAATCATCCTGTAATTTCTAAATATTTTAGGGTGTTAAATAATTCAGAAATGATTCCTGAAGAATTTAGGGAATCAGGTCTTTCTGAGTATAATGATCCAAACGTTGATTGGCATAAAGCTATTGAAGCAATAAAAGATGACGAATTCATTATTGATCCTAGTCGTATGACGTTATTTTGTGGAAATGCTGGTTTTGATGGGACTACATTCAAAAATATACTGGCAAGCAAATTCAATATACAACTTAATAAAACCTCAAGAAATAGTGTACTTCTCCAGTCAAATATAAATAATAATAGAAGTGATATTGCGATTCTTTTAAGTGTTTTAAATGAAATTTCAATAGATATTGAGAATAAATATAATGATGGTGGAGAGGAATATCAGAAAAAATTTCAAAATTCTGTTAAAGAATTAATATTTGATCTTCCAGAATTGCCAAATTTCAGCAGATTTGATGATTGCTACCGTAATAATCCGAAATCCGACACACTTCACGGGGATATCCGCCGCGCATTTTACGATGCTTATAATGAAGCGGAGTGTGAATACCTCCTGTTGAATAGTGCTGAAATTGATGAACGACTAAAGTCAGGTCCTATTCTCGTATCAGCTAATTTTGTTATCCCGTATCCTCCAGGATTTCCAATAATGGTTCCTGGACAAGTTATAACTCAAGAAATTGTTGGGTTTATGAGAAAATTAGATGTGAAGGAAATACACGGATTTGATAGAGATTTAGGTTTAAAAATATTGAATAAAAAATAGATTTAATCGGACCTACATTTAATTTTCCTAAACGCATTTTATGAAAGAAGGTACATTTCAGAATGATTTTTCATTGGATTGCAGAAACTCTACGCTCATCACCCGAGCTGGCTATCTTTTTGGCTTTGGCTATTGGCTTCTGGGTCGGTTCCCGAAAATTTGGAAGTTTTAGCCTTGGAGCCGTAACGGGAACATTGCTTGCTGGGGTATTAATTGGACAACTAGGCATCACGATATCACCGCAAATAAAATCAGTATTTTTCATTATGTTCTTATTTGCTGTTGGTTTTGGTGTTGGTCCACAATTTGTTCGAGGAATCGCGAATAATGGCTTACCTCAAGCAATATTCGCAGTTGTTATTGCCTCTCTATGTTTGGTTTGTGTCTATATCGCGGCAGTTTTTTCCGGGTATGGGCCGGGTATGGCAGAAGGTTTGTTGGCAGGATCCCAGACAATTTCGGCATCCATAGGTCTGGCAACGGATGCAATTAATCGTAGCGCTCTTTCAGCCGAACAAATTCAAGAACAATTAAATGCTATACCTGTTGCATATGCTGTAACTTATTTGTTTGGGACTGTTGGTACAGGTTGGATATTAGCATTTCTAGGGCCTAAGATTCTTAGAATTAATTTGGAAGAAGAGTGTCAGCGATATGAACGTGAAATGAATATCAAGCCTGTTAATGAAAATTATGAGACGGGCTGGCATCAACATATTATGCGTGCGTATCGTTTGAAAACTATAGGAAAATTTGCTGGCAAAAGTGTTTTTGCTGCAGAAAAGTCGGCACAAGATAGAATTTTCTTAGAAAATATTCGCCGTGATGGAAAAATAATATCTTTCGATGAAAATACTGTATTAGAGGTGGGAGACTGCGTTGCGGTATCAGGGTCACATGATGCTTTGGTATATTGGTCAAATCATGCTGAAGAGGTTTCCGATAGGGAGTTAATAAATATCCCTATTGAAACAGTAAATGTTGTAATTACAAACAAAAAATTAAATGGTCAGCGTTTAGGAAACTTGGCTGAATCTGATTATTCTCACGGCATATATATAAATAGCATTCATAGGGGGTCTATGGGTGTTGAAGTGCCTTTGTTGTCGGAAACGGATATATTCCGAGGTGATATTGTAAATGTTACTGGAACCAGAAGGAATATAGATAAATTACTTAATGAGGTTGGATATGCGGATCGGCCAACGGAAATAACAAGTATAGTTTTAGTTGGTTGTGGGATATTTATTGGTGGATTATTTGGGTCAATTATTCTTCCTATAGCAGGAGTGCCCATTACGGTTTCTGCTTCTGGAGGAGCTTTGATTGCTGGCCTTGTCTTAGGATGGCTTCGGAGTGTTACACCTAAGATTGGGAATATACCAAACTCTACAGTATGGTTCATGAACACGGTAGGTCTTAATATATTTATTGCTGTGGTTGGAATTTCAGCCGGTCCAACCTTTATTAAAGGTCTTCATGAAGCAGGCGTAAGCGTATTTTTATGGGGGCTTTTTGCTAGCGCAGTACCAATGCTTCTTGCTCCTCTGATAGGGAAATATATTTTTCGATTTGATCCAGCTATAAATCTCGGTTGTTGTGGAGGAGCGAGGACAAGTACAGCGTCTGTTGCTATGGTGGCAGATGTAGCTAAAAGTAACGTTCCGATGTTGGGATATACTGTTCCTTATGCTGTAAGTAATACATTGCTAACTATGTGGGGGTTGGTTATTGTTATTTTACTTTCTAGATAGATTATAATTTAATTTTTCTTCTTAATTGTTTGGTCCCGGGGTTTGATGGTTTAGGTTTCTGATGAATCTTTCTGGCTCTGAAGTCCATATTTTGCAGACATATTCGTAAGGCGTGAGTCCACTCACCGTTTTGAGCCTTCTCCCGAAGATGTAGGCTGCCATGAAGTCGTTGAGGTGGATCTTCAACTGCTCATGGCTGTCATCATGGAAGCGTTTGACGGTTGCTTCCATGATTGTCCGGTTCATCCGCTCAATCTGACCGTTCGTCCATGGATGATTGGGTTTCGTCAGACGATGTTCGATCCCGTTCTCGTCACAGACCCGATCGAAGATGTGGTGAAAAGCGTATTGGTGACGCGCCTAGTTGGTAAACTGGATGCCGTTGTCGGTCAGAGTCGTATGGATGATATAAGGAACGGCTTCGATCAGATTGCGCAGGAATTGCGCGGCAATCATTTTGCCAGCCTCCCGATGCAGTGACGACCAGGTCAAATGCGGGATCGTCGCCTGCAATGCGTAAAGGCAATCGTCCAGTGACAGCAGTGTGTGCCCACGGAACACCACGATGACGGCTTCTTCCTCGATTGACAGCACGGGCGAGGACGGTGAACGTGGCCCATAGTGCTTCCTTCCATTCCGGCGAGAAGAATGCACCATCAAACTCAGGGACTAAACAACTAGGCGGCTCCAGCGAATGAAACGATTATATAAAGTTTTGTGAGGGGGGAGGGGCATACGCTTTCGGGACGTCTTCCCACTGAAGAGCGTTGCAGATCACGTAAACGATTCCGCTCAGAACACGTCGGTTGTCCACACGTGAACCCCATGCGCCAACGGGAAAACGGCTTGATCCGTTCCATCTGGCGTTCAGAAAGTAAAAATAACTCACTCACAGGCCTACCCTTTATCGGTAAATCTGTGAATCACAACACACCGCTTAACTCAACGAATCAACAGGTCCCGAGCCTCGATTTCATAGCGCCTATTATCTATCCATTGCCTCCTATCAAAAAAAATCGTGCAGACGATGAATGAAATTCATACGATCATAATCTGCCATTGACTAAGCCGCGTTGACAAATTTAGTAGTAAACTCGCGTATTCGTGTCGTGACCGGGTCACGACGTGCTGACTTCACCTGTTTAAGGTTAATCCCGAACCAAAGTGGCCAACAACAACGCCGTCAAAATAGTTGCATGAGAGCAACCTGATGTAACTTATCAAGCCTGAAAAACTGTCCGAACCATGGGGTCCACCTCTGTGAATTGTGCACAGAGTCATTCAACAATAAAGATACGGAATTATAAAAGTCACCGTCTCAGACTGGCCCTCATAGGAGGCTGGATAACCGGCGCATCTGGATCTATCAAGAAACGTAGATTACTTTCGGTAGAATAATATTGGGTCAAATCACTTGGGGAGTGGACAACAAGATTTTTGCGTGATGTATTTTTATACGTATCATAAAACTGCGAAATCAAATCAGCACGATTTACAAATCTACGCCCCAACGAATTGATGCGCCAGTAGCCCGACCCACGATAGGGGAGGTTCCGCATTTCGGCCATCAGATTATCGATCGGTGTTGTATCATGCTCTTCTAGGGGATCTTCAATAATAACAGGGTTGATACTTCTGTAGATCACACCAGCATGTAGAAAAACTTTCTCAAGATATTCTGACATTAAGGAGAGAGAAGGGTGATTCATTGTAATGAATGCTGGGTAGCGCAAACAGGCCTGCTCCATGAGGGCCGCACCTGGAACATCGACGCTATTGCTCCCTTCGCGGCGAAACATTTCCGCCATACTGTTCTCCCATGCTTGCACGAGACCAAGTCGATTATAGTTTTCCCTGTTAAAACAACGAGCAGCATTTTCTTCGCTTTCTCCCCGTAGGAAGGCATCCAAAATAACAATGCTGTTAATAGCCGTAGGTTTATCCAGACGATTTCCAAAGCTGCCTATCATACAGCTATCGGGAAAAAGCCCTCGGAAATAGAAATTTGCAATAGTTTTGACTTTCGAACCAAAACGTTCACGCAGAGTTGTTTCGTTTGTGATCGAAAAAGACGCTGTTTGGGTAAAAATATAATCACAGTCTTCCAACTGCTCAACAAACCGCTCACGAACAGCCTCTTCACGGGTTTCGGGTCGTGAATAATCCAGAGCTACAACTTCAGCCCCGGCGACCATAAGGGGCGTTAAAGCACTGTAGGATTGTACCTGACAGTTCCCTAAAAAACCTATGCGACATGTCATGGATACAATTTCCCGTCAGAATCTGAAACAGCCAAGATAGAAGTCTGCACGCCCTTTCTGATTAGGCATGTCGAGAACCTGCGGGAAAAGTTCATCAGTCTCTTCGGATGAATAAAGGTCTTTTCGAGCAAAACTGATCTCAAGAGATTCCGGCAGAATAATATTCTGCACATTTACGAGATTACCGCAGTTATTCCCATGGACATGAAAAACAAAAAACTTCTCTGACAGCTTCTTAAAAACCCTTTCTGCTCGCGCACGGAATTCCGGCTCTGCAAGGTGCTCGCAATGGTGGAATTCTACAACAATCTGAGTGAACCGTTCAAGGATATCCAAGGAGGTTGTATCAAAAACCGACCATTCATCTCCCTCGATATCCATTTTCAGAATGATCGGGGTATTTTGAGGAATAGCGTTATCCGAAATTACATCCTGAAGGAGAATTCCCTCCTCTTCTTCATGGGCTGTAATACGCTGGGAGTAGAAATGAAAACGTTCATGCGACTGCGGTAATGCGCTAATAGTATGGTCGTACTGAAAGACCTCACAACCGCGTTCTGCAACAGCGAGGTCCCAGGAAACATCATCATTGATGCCCAGGGAAATTGCCACGCTTCCCGATGGAAAACTGTCAAGCATGACATAGCCGCCGTCGTAATCACGTCCAACACGGCATTTTTTGGCGTCTTTTGCTTTCCTTGGGGCAAGGAAGCGGAGAACATGGCGTATCTTCTCCGACCCTTCGGGCGTCGCGTTCCAGCTTGGAAAGACTGTTTCTTGGGCGCGCGCCAGACTTTCCAAAACCTCCAGCTTCTGATTTTGAGTTTCAGAAAGACGCGCTAACCTGTCGATCTGTTCCTGAACGATGGACGGTATGCTCTGCTCCATTGCAGGTACAATGATTCTAGCCAAGGCTTCTGTATTGGTGCTTTGCTCCAACAGCTTTTTCTGGGTATTTAGCAAATTGGTAATATCGCGATGCTGCTCGATCAGAAATTGAGTTGTTTCATCGCAGAACTCGTTTACGGAAGACATACCCGAAGTCATTTCACGGATAAGAGACTGCGGTATGATGATTTTCTTTCTCTCAAGAACATCCACTCTGTTTGAGAGTATATCCAATCTATCAAGAATAATTTTAAGAACGCTGAAAACATCGCGTGGAAAACTACGAATATTTTTTGCCATCTGAAACATGTTGAATCCTTATGCCCCTATTACGCCGGTCGTTATGCGGCGTCGATAGGCCGCGATAATCTTGTTTCTAACAGCCGCTCGCACATCTTCCTGAGTGATATCGAGAATACAGCTATGATTGTGGTTACAGTCTTTTAGCTGCAAAATATGGCAACTTGAACAGGGTGTGTGAACTCTCAGAACGGTGACGTCTTCCCCGACAGGTGCCCACATAGCGGTAGGATCAATGCCGGAAAAAATACTGACTGATGAAACTCCCATTCTCGCCGCCATATGGGTTAGGCCCGTGTCGTTGCCGATATACAAGTCAGCGCGAGTCAGCAGGTCCATGGATTCTCTTAAAGTCGTTTGACCAATAAACGACGCAAGAAAAGGTGTTCGGCTGGTTTCCAGAAGATAATCCGAATCTTCTTTCTGATCCGGGCCTCCCAAAAGAAAAACCGCTACTTTCATTTTGTTGCAGAGCCACGAAATCAAAGACTGATAACGACTCAGAGGCCAATTTTTTACTAAACGCCCGGAAGAAGTATTTATAGCGACAAGGATACGCCCCTGAGCAAATCCCAAATCGACAGCAGCAGGTTGCGCAAGGCGTTCCCTCAAGAGTCGACCGATATCTGGAGAGGTCCGAAACAGCCCGATAACACTATCAGCCAGTCTTTTCATCAGAAGGGTCTGGTGCATGCCCAAGTTCATGTCTGTTCCTAGAGGCATGGCATGTGGGAGCCACATGGTCATCATCTGATTTAATTTATGCGAACCTGAATCAAAGCCACATTTATAAGTTGCCTGAAGATGAGGAAACATGACCCGTGTATCGATATCGATACGCACATCCACAATAAGATCGAAAAATTTCTTTTCGAGGCCATTAAGGAGCTTAACGGAGAAAGGCGGCCTAGGTGTGTCTGCACGGGATTCGAAGAAATTTACAACATGGATTTCGTCAAAGAAATCCAGTGCCCGTGCAATTTCTACATTCCAGGGTCCGCAAGCTAATGTCAGATGCGCGTTAGGAAACGCCTGACGCATAGCAAGCATAGCATCAAGCGATAAAATGAAGTCACCTATGGCATCTGCCTTGACCAGCAAGATGCGCTCAAGAGGCACTTTTTTGTTAAATGCCTGATAGGCGGCCAGATCAGACCAACGCTCTGCAATACCGAATAGAGAACGACTGCCATTGCCATACTGCCAGTCATAAAAGTGCAATATATCATCTGAACGCATGGCGAGACAATCCTATTCTGAATTCCGTAGTGAAAAAATAGACAATGTGGCTTAACGATAAGGGTCTTCAGAATTGAGGTACGTCTTGATACAATGACTTACCGCTGTCTCCAAAGAAGTGGACAGCACAGGATAACCTGCCGCTCGCAAACGCTTTTGATCAGCTTTCGTATAATACTGGTAACGCTCACGCATTGCTTCGGGCATTTCAACAAAACGGATCCGTCTTTCCAGCCCCAGCGTATCGAAAATGGCATACATAAGATCTAGAAAGCTCCGCGCTTCGCCGCTCCCAAGATTGTAAAGAGCGACGCCCTGAGCGTGCTGCAGTAGCCATTCGATGGTACGGGTTATATCTAATACATAGACGAAGTCACGAAGCTGCTCCCCATCTTTGTAGTCAGGTTTGTAACTTTTGAACAGATTTACGATTTCACCATTGCGGATCAGAGGAAAATATTTGGAGACCAGACTCATCATTCCACCCTTGAACTGCTCATTGGGTCCAAAGACATTGAAAAATTTCAGCCCGATGCAGACAGGAGGCAATTTTTCTCCGTTCTCAAGACGGGTAGCGATAACCTGATCGAAGAGATGCTTGCTCCAGCCATAAAGGTTGAGAGGGCGTAGTTGGCGCAAATATGAGAGAGAAATATCATCATCGAAGCCATGGCTTCCATCGCCGTAAGTAGCAGCAGATGAGGCATAAATAAGCTTGACTTGATGCTCCGTGCACCAGTCAAGAAGTTTCAAGGAAAACCGAAAATTACTTTTCATGACCTCATCCCCATCCTGAGCCAGGGTGGATGAATTGGCGCCCATGTGAACAATGGCTTCGATGTCTGTGCGGCCCTGCAGCCATGACATTAGTTCGTCCGGAGGAATGACGTCTTGCACGATTCGTCGTCCAAGGGTTTGCCATTTTCCTTCAGATCCAAGTGTATCGCAGACGACAATTTTATTCTGACCAGATTCATTAAGAGATGCAACGATATTAGACCCAATAAACCCTGCGCCTCCGGTAACAACGATCATTTTATATTTCCTGCCCTATTAGAAATTAATCTATGTATAATTTAAGGAACCAAAAGCGGTTTATATACTGAAACCACTATAGCTAACACTCCTTTGATGCACGAATTTTTCTCTATCTTTTAGTACTTTCTGGCTTTGTTGCGAGCGTGTGGTACGGGAATTCCGCGTTTGACCTGAGTTTTTTTAGTCGTGCGCGATAAAAAAACCAAGGGTCACGCGGTATCGAACAACAAACTGGTCCCCTTATTAACGCAGTGTTGAAGAAGCATGACTGTCTGATAAAGAGTCCTTTTCTCTAGAAAAGACTCATTTTTTTACTATTATTTTTAGGATCAATACTATTTCATATAATTTTGTCTTTAAAAAGAATATTATATTCATTCATCTGACTTGAAAAATTCTCTGGAAGCACCATAAATATGATAAAGAGAACTGGCAGGCATATGGTCCACAGCTGCTTTCCCCTGTGCGTTTCGGCGGTCAAGCCATCCCCCCTGTAGGGATTCAGGGGCATAAGATGTAAAAAATGTGTGTGTCATGGTATCGAGTAGGCAGTTTTCTGCTGTGTCTGGGGTATTTGTTGTCGCCAACTTACTACGGCAGGCCAGAAGACGAATTAGTTCCGTCTGTGGCCAGATGCGGGTGCTGATATGTGTGACGGTCCCGTTATCTGTTATGCTGTCGCAAACCACATCGTGTATAATCCCGTGCTGTATACCCACAGCAAACAGACGTTCTGCCGTAGTATGCAGATTCTTATTATAGAATGCTGTTGGGTTCAAACGTATAGCTTCATTTAGGAGCCAAGACCATTCAAATAAATGTCCTGGTTCTACAGTATTATATCCAAATTCTTCACACGGGGTCCAGTTCGAGGCCAAAAACTCCAGCAGCATACCCGAGCGTGGGCTGATAAATTTATCCTGCGCTAGAGTAATAAGCTGCTGTGCCTTATCCATGTAAAATTGGTCTTTGGTTACTTCGAACAAAGCAAGATAAGCTTCCAGCAAATGCATATGTGGATTTTGTCGACGGATATTATCTATTGTTGGGACTGTATCTAGAAACCCTCCATTAGGAGCCTGAAAAATACTTTCTATTTCTGTTATTGTTTCATTTACGGTCTTTAGAAGTTTTGGGTTCCCGCTTAGACGATAGCTCCAAGCATAGGCAAACAAGATAAAAGCATGTGCATATAAGTCTCGTGTTGTTATGGAGGGGTATCCATCTGACCCTAAGGCGAAGACCCATCCGGGTTGGTCGTCGCTACGCCAATAACGCGTTTCTACTTCAGCTAGGCAGGTCAGGGCATCCTGAGAGGCATTAAAAACTCCGTCTAGAGAAGCGCGGCAAAAGGTCGCAATTTGTCTAGCCTGAACCATTAGGCGCAAATCTGATACGGCGATGGGGGTTGCGTCAAACGCTAAACGTTCATGGTACAGTCGTTTGATGCGGTCGTATCCTGCGGTGCTCCAAAGTGGTAGGGCCTTTTGCACCATCCAGTCTGTCCATTGGGTACTCTGTGTGGTGTCAAGAAAATGCTGTTTTTCTACCATAAGGTGTCTCATTTATCGCTCATCATGGTTTTCAGCGAGGCTTGATGTGACTGGATCACTTTTTTGACCAAATTACTGGTTGAACAGTCTTTCACCAAAGCGACTAGTTCTACTCGTCCACCAGCAGCCTTGACTACGTCTCCACCGACCACGGCGTCTTCGGTATAATCTGCACCCTTGACGAGTATGTCGGGTTTGAGTGCTTTGATTAGCTCCAGAGGTGTATCTTCATCAAAGATTACCACCATGTCCACTTCGCGCAGAGCACCAATCACCATGGCCCGTGCCTGTTCGTTTTGAAGCGGGCGGGTTGCTCCTTTGAGACGCCGTACGGAGGCATCGCTATTGATACCAACAACCAGTTTGTCGCCTTTTTGAGCCGCTGCACGCAGGAGAGAGATATGGCCCGGATGCATTAAATCAAAACAGCCATTAGTGAACACCACAGACGCACCATGCTGGCGCCATTTCTGCATCATGCGTAGTGCGTGAGAGAGAGAGGCAACCATGCCGGTATCGGTAATGTCTCCCATTAATTCATTGCTGAGTTCGGTATTGGAGACGACAGCCGTGCCAAGCTTGCTTACAGCAATGGAGGCTGCAACAGTCGCAATGACAACGGCTGTATCAATATCCTGACCGGCAGATAGTACACCAGCAACCGTAGCCAGAACGGTGTCTCCCGCACCGGAAACATCATACACTTCAGATTTACGGGCAGTCTCATGGCGAACATGACCGTTCCGCTGCCACAGGGTCATACCTTCTTCCGAGCGAGTAACCAGAACATCGCCTCCAAATTGCTCTGAAGCGATCTGAGCGGCCTTTTCAACTTCAGCGTTGCTGGTTAGCGGGAGACCTGTCGCCTGTGCCATTTCTGAACGGTTGGGTGTGATCAGGGAGGCGCCGTGATAGGCAGAAAAATTTCTACGTTTTGGATCAACAATGATTGGCACATTTATGGTCCGTGCATAGTCGATAACCGCACGTAAGACAAAATCGGACAGCACACCTTTGGCGTAGTCTGAACAGATCAAGAGATCTGCTGTTGCCAATGCCTTTTTTGTGGCGGCGATAAGACGGTGATTGGTGATTTGGGAAAAATCGATGATCGTTTCTTCATCAATGCGTACAATTTGCTGTTGTCCGCTGAGCACACGCGTTTTAGAAATGGTAGGCCAGCCGGATTCCACCACTAGTCCTTGTACATCAATGCTTGGCCAACTATTTAAGGTCTGACGCAGGACATCAGCTTGTTCATCCTCTCCTACAACTCCGATCAGATTGACCGCACAGCCCAAAGCCGCAGCGTTGACAGCAACATTGGCGGCCCCGCCGGGCACAACATTCAGACGTGTTTTGCGTAGGATCGGTACCGGCGCCTCTGGGGAAATACGCTCAACAGAGCCGAACACATATCTGTCTAACAGAAGGTCACCGATAACGACGATGCGTCCGAATTCAAAGTTTTCAATCATGAAAAATCACACATGCTGATGGGACCGTTGGGAGTAATGCTTTTTAAGAAGGAGAAAAGATTATCTCCTTTGAATAGATACCCTATTATGCCAGCTGCAGCGGCCGCCTGAATATCTGTTTCACGATCTCCAATTAAAAAAGAACGTGTCAGATCAAGGTTAAGCTCGCGCGCAGCGCGTTCAATCATTCCCGGATGAGGTTTGCGCTCATGATGATCTGCACGGTAGCGCTCCACTACAGCATTAGGGTAATACGGACAAAAGTAAAAGGCATCAATTCGAGCCCCAAAAGGGGCAAGGCTCTGGGTAATATGCTGGTTGAACAGCCTAACTGCTTCCTCGGTAAAAAGACCTCTGGCCACGCCAGACTGGTTACTGACAACTATTACCTGATACCCTGCTATATTTAGCGCTTTAATGGCTTCTGGCGCGCCTGGTATGAATCTGAATGTTTTGATGAGATGTGGATAACCAACATCAACATTAATCACGCCATCTCGGTCCAGGAAGGCCGCAGGGCGCTTGAGGGCTAATATAGTCTCGGTCATGCTGCTCCTTATGCCGTCACTCATAACGGCCTGGGCGTGCCGTTCGTTTTATTTCTATAAGTAAGGCTGTATCAGCATTGATAACGCACATACAAATCCTAGGCTCAGGACTCATTCTTTAAGATAGAAGATGAAGGTTGCTGCGATATGGATTGCGGACATGAAGATATGAGCGCAGCGGTCGTATCTGGTCGCAATACGTCGCCAGTCTTTGAGTTTCGCGAACATGTTTTCGATGAGGTGGCGCTTTTTATACAGATGCCAGTCGTAAGGCAGCTTTGATTTCCGGTTCTTTTTCGGGGGAATACAGGCAGTGATATTGCGTTCTGCAAGCGATAACCTGATCCGGTTGCTGTCATAGCCTCTGTCCCCGATGACTTCTTCTGTCTCTTCGGGGAGATCTGCCAGCAGCACGTCTGCGCCTTTGAAGTCACTGACTTGTCCTGCTGTCAGATAGAGGCGAACAGGCCTGCCCTGACTATCGCACACGGCATGGAGTTTTGAGTTCAGGCCGCCTTTTGTCCGTCCGATATGGCGGGGAAAAGCCCCTTTTTGAGTAGAGACGCCGCCGTTCTGTGTGCCTTGAGGTGTGTTGCATCGATCATCAGGCGCTTTGAACGGCCAGCCTGTTCTGTCAGGGCGACAAAGATCCGGTCGAAGACACCCAGGCGGCTCCAGCGAATAAAACGATTGTATAAAGTCTTGTGCGGGCCATACGCTTTCGGAGCGTCTTTCCACTGAAGCCCGTTGCGGATCACGTAAACGATTCCGCTCAAAACACGCCGGTCATCCACACGGGGCACTCCATGCGGCAGAGGAAAAAACGGCTCAATCCGCTCCATCTGGCGTTCAGACAGCAAAAATACGTCACTCACAGCCTTACCTCCATCGGTAAGCCTGTGAATCACAACGTCTCGCTCAGTTCAATATTTTAATAGGTCCTGAGCCTAGATATAGCCGGAAAGACAATGTGTGATATCATTAAACGCAATATTCCAGCTAGACACGCAAAATTTATTTATATCGTTCTAGGTAAAAACTGGTGTTTTCCCAAATATTCTTCAGGAATAAAATACACCTAAGAGCGTACTGACTGATAATTTTAGTAATGGACAGGGAAGGAAGAATATTAATTATCCTAACACTGTTAACAACGCAGGTGAAATATTATTAAATGACGGACCCATTACTTTCCCAAACCAGGTCACGTTGACAAAGGGTTCATACGATCTGCTTGAAATTTGATTCACTTTATGGTTGTGGGATAATAACCGGCACAGAGAACAGGTATGGTACGAGGTGATGTGACGGATCAGGAATGGGCGATGATTGGTCCGCTTCTGGCCGCTTGAGCGCGACCGTTGGGCCCAACAGGGTGTGTGGGATGCCCCGCTGCAAACCCTTGTAAACTTGTTCCTGACTGATGACTAGCAACATATACTAAACAACACCTTGGTTCGTGTTCATTTACAGGCCGCTAGCGCAAAAAAAGGGGGGGGAGGGACTCATGCGGAGGCTTTCGGTCGGTCACGCAGTGGCTTCCGCCAGTTCCTGCTGATCCACGAGATCCTTTCTGGGTATTCCCTCATGAAAAGGTCGCAGCGTTCCACAGAAAACAGACTGGCAACATTATAGGAACCACAACCGCCTCAAGCAGATGCGTCCTATCGCGACCTGCTACGACAGGACCGTCTTGTTCCTCATTAGTTTTCTCAACCTCGCCACCGCAAAATTCTGATTCAGGTCTTTTGTCAACATGGCCTCGGGAGGTTTTTGAGCAGTTTATTTATTTACGGGAATGGTTACAATGGCGCTTGAGGGTTGAGTTGTTTTTGATAGCTCTAAAAGCATTTGAGCGATAGTAAAAGCCAATTTGCTCTTAAAATCTTTTTTATCAATCCAATAATAATAGTTATCGTATATGATTGACACGAATGGATTTTCCGGAATTTTCTTACTATATTTTACATTTATTATAGAATTTTCTGAATTTATAAAATTTTCGCTTTGTTTTTTTTCTGTTCCACCAGAGGACAATTCGTCTTCAGGAATATCTATTTGATAAGCAATTTGTCCCAATATTGATAACATGCTTCGAGATAAGATATTGATCTCACCTGGTTTTGGGTTACCTACACCATAGACTACTTCCATGCGCTTATATTCTGGAGAAAAGTTCAATAATTTTTTGGTTGTTTCTGTGATTTTTTCTAAATTTGGATTTTGTGTTGGATATATGCTTAAAAATACATGGCTTGTCTCGAAAGTTTTTCCTTTAATTTCCGGAGATTGCTGAAGCTGGATTCCGAGCAAACCTGAGGCTTGAAGTAATCTTAAATTGTGTATTAATTCAAAAAATTCTTCAGTATTGTAGTTAGTGCTACTATCCATATCGCCGGAGTTTTTTGAGAATGGTCTATTATTGCTCATAGAATTAATCGATTGAGCTGAAAGCTGTAGAAGGATATCAATAGGCAGCCCTCCCATTGCTAGAGGTAATAAACTCGCAGGAGGAAGGGGGCGCAGAAAGCTGTGAGCGTAAGCGTCTCCCGTTACAGGTTGAAAAGTAAAGGTTGGATTTTGTTGTAACTGCGCAGCTATTCCTCCATTGGGGCGGATAGGGAATGTATCTGAAGCAACTCCCAGAAAAGCGCTTTGCTGGAACTGATACCCTGAAATCAATTGTGTGGTGTCTAAAAGACCGGGAGTGTCAGCGTACCGGAGCCTGACGAGGTTTTGGAGGGTTTGTCTTTTGTTTGATTCTATAATTGATATGGAATATTCGTCCTGATCTTTACCAAGTCTCTGTGATCCTATACTGTAGCATCCACTAAGTATTAAGCTTGAAGAGAGGAAAATAATTTTTCTTATATTTTTCATGATATAATTCCGCAATATTATCAAAAGGTATATTTCATATAATATCATTCTTACTATGAAATACATATGAATATAATTTATTTGTCAAGTAGCGTTTTTTTTTGAATTCGATTGTAAATATTTCACGAGGTTTCTTTGATTTTCTCAGGTCGAAAACTGATAACGCGTGATAGAGAATATTGGTTGGGTTGGTTTTCAAGATTTCATGCTTTTTTCCCGCAATGAAGGCCGATAGTTTTATCCATGACGTCTGATTGAAAAAACATGCTCCGTATAAAATCGAATGATCGATGCTCGTCATTCGGTCGGACAGGGGGTTTTTGTTTTTATGATCCTCTGAATAAGATCCGAAATGTTGTAGGATTAGCAATCCTAGAGAAGGCATTGAAATGGTCTTAGAGCCTAATCAGATGAGAAAGATTTTTCTCAAAAATTCATTTCCTTATGTGAAATTCCCTCTCAATTAAGGCAAAAAAGGCCGATCCCAGAGAACCGTCCTAATTAAGGGGATGTGTGTGGATATGATTTTCTTTTATGCGTTTTCTTCGGTAATCTTCTTTTTTTCAGGAAGGTTTGGAAAATGGCTATTAAAGATCCCGTGGTCATCGAACATCTCAACACGCAGCTTACGAATGAACTGACGGCAATTAATCAATATTTTCTTCATGCCAGAACGCTAAGACATTGGGGCGTGACGCATTTGGGGAAAAAAGAGTATGACGAATCCATTGAAGAAATGCGTCATGCGGACTGGTTGATCGAACGAATTCTATTTTTGGGTGGGCTGCCGAATGTGCAGCGTCTGAACTCGATTCTGATTGGTCAGACGGTTCAGGAAATTCTGGAATGTGATCAGAAGCTTGAAGAAAAGGCCATCCAGGACCTGCGGGAAGGCATTGCTTATTGTGAGAGTGTTCGGGATTACGTCTCGCGTGACCTACTTCTGAAAATTCTCGTTAATGAAGAAGAGCATGAAGATTTCATTGATCGTCAGTTTGATCTGATCAAGCAAATCGGGATTGAACGCTACATCCAGAAAAATTCTGCTGCGGCACCTGACCAGGATTGAGTAAGCACTTTATTTAAAACAGCCCGGCATTGTCCGGGTTGTTTTTTATGCGGCGCTCAGATGTGCTTGTTCAGATTGAGCTTTCTGCATGGCAGATCTTAATAGACAGACAATGCCGGGGACACAGTTACCGCATTTTGCTGTGCACTTTCGTGCTGAGTAGATTTCTGCTGGCCGAGACGCTCCGTTGTGAATTGCGATTTCAATGTCTTGATGGGACAGCGCATTGCATGAGCAGACGATCATGGAAAAACAGACTTTCGTTCACGGAGATCGGTCTGCAAAATCTACCTTAAATGCAAATGGTTCGCAAATGCATTTTATTTTCATTTGATATCAGGGAGAATCCTGACTGATCCAGCGTTGAACGACAGGGCGGATTGCGAAATTACTCTGGATGCGGACGACGCCTGGAAGTCGTGAGAGTTCTTCCTTGTGAATGCGCTCATAGTCGGCAAGGTCCCGGGCCGCTACGTGGAGGAGGTAATCGGCTTCTCCTGTCATGAGATAGCATTCTCTTACATCCGGGCATTCCCGGATACGGGCTTCGAAGCGGCGAAGTGTTTCGTCTGTTAGTCGTTCGAGTGTGATCTGTACGATAACAGTTGTCAGCTTCTGGGCTGAACGTTCGTCGATGACGGCGCGGTAGCCTCGGATAATGCCGCGTTCTTCCAGCAGGCGCACGCGTCTTAGGCAGGCGGATGGAGAAAGTCCGACACGTTGTGCCAGATCGGCGTTGCTGAGGCGTCCATCGTGCTGGAGGATTCGGAGGATGGATTCGGTGGTGCGGTCGAAGATCATGATAGAATTATCGGTCTATTTTCGCATTTTTGATCATGTTTTTTTCGGTAATTGAAAGATTATACGATTATTCGGCAGGATATTCTAAGGTGGAATGGGATATTTTCGTCTCTCATGATGAATGCATGTCCTGATTCTTTGTGGCCTTCTTTTCGCGCCGGAGCCCGCCTGACGGTGGATCTGGGGGCGATCGCGTCCAATTATCGGTATCTTCAAACGCTGGCTTCGGGCGCTTCGTGTGCGGCTGTCGTCAAGGCCGATGCCTACGGACTGGGTATTGAGCGCGTAGCACCGGTTCTTGAGCAGGCGGGGGCACGAGAATTTTTCGTCGCGCATGTCGATGAAGGTATCAGATTGCGTTCTGTGGTTTCAGAAAAAGCCCGGATTACGGTGCTCCATGGCCCAAGACCGGATGCGGCGGCAGAGTGTGTGCAGTATGGGCTGAGGCCAGTTCTGAACAGTCTCGATCAGATTGCGGTATGGCGGTCTGAAGCGCTCAAGGCGGGGAGACCGTTGGAAGCAGCTCTTCAGGTCGACAGCGGGATGTCCCGGTTCGGGCTTTCCAGTGCCGATCTTGATGCACTGCATGAGGACGGAAGGCTTATGGATGGCCTGAAGGTCAGCCTCGTCATGAGTCATCTGGCTTGTGCAGACACACCGGAGAATTCTGCCAATAGCGCTCAGAAACAGCAGATGCTGAAGATGTCTGCGCGGTTGCCGTCTGCACCTTTGAGTCTGTCGGCGTCGTCGGGGATTTTTCTAGGACCAGACTTTCATCTGGATGTCGTTCGTCCGGGAGCAGCATTGTACGGAATTGCACCCAATCAGAACGGTCTGAACCCGTTGGCTCAGGTCGTCAGGCTTCAGGCGCATGTCTTGCAGATTCGTGAAATTTTTCCGGGCGAGGGGGTTGGTTACGGGATGACATATCGTCCTGATCAACCGCGGAAAATTGCGACTGTGGCTGTCGGATATGCGGATGGTTTTTCACGACATGGAGCCGGGCAGGGCTGTGCCTGGTTTGAAGATATCTGTCTGCCGATTCTGGGGCGCGTTTCGATGGATTCCCTGATCGTGGACATTTCGGATGTGCCGGAGGGAAAGCTGCGGGCGGATATGATGGTGGATCTGATTGGTCCCCGGCGCAGTGTGGACGATGTGGCGGAGGCAGCAGGAACAATCGGGTACGAGGTCCTGACGTCTCTCGGGCACCGTTTTTATCGGGAATATGTTGGAAATGGGGAAGCGTTCCAAAAGGACGATTGACATTCCAGCATGGAAAACAAGATAGACGAACTGAAATCGGACTATGTCATGACGGCATGGTCTGTCGTAACAAATCGGAATTCTCATGTATCTCCGCCGTGACAGAGCTTTGACTGCCGTATCCATTATGTTGGACGTCGCTTTCCATGCAGGGCGATCCGGGGTGGTCAGTGGTGCGGATATTGCCCGCCGTGGCGATATGCTGCGACGGGGGATTGAGCCTGTTTTGCAGGGGCTCTCCCGGGCCGGACTGCTGGCAAGTGTGCGTGGGCCGAAGGGTGGGTATCGTCTTGGCCGGCCGCCGCGGACCATTACGTTGAATGAGATTGTCCGGACTGTGACGGAAGATCCGGAAATGCAGGAGGAAGGTACCAATCTTCTGCGGGCCAAGGTGCTTGAGCCTTTCTGGCAACAGATGGATCAGGAGGTATCGGAAAAAATGGCATCCGTTACGTTGGAACATCTGCTTCAGAACGCGGAAGAGGCCGGGATGCAGCGTCCCAGCAGGGCGCCGATTTCCTTTTCCATATAACTCTATAAAAAAGTATTTTGAAAAAACCACAAAATAGGTTTTAGAGGAATGGATATCTTACCATGAGGGATCACGCTTTGATCTGTTATGATAAGTTCCATGTCCTTGATGTTGCCCCTGCTTGCCTTTTTGGAAGCGGGGAAGAGGACGCATTCATGACGGGGCCAGCCTCAGAGTAAGGTCCGGATTCGTCAGGAAGGTGAGCGCTGATGAAACGTCCTGTAAGACTTGAGCCCGGTCAAAAGCTGGTTCTGACGGCCAACCGGCTGCTGGACGGTCGTACCGTATGGTGGCGCGAGGACGGAACCTGGGATCTTCGGATCGGGCATGCGGTTCTGTTGGATGCGGATGTGGCTGAGGCGGCGCTTTCCCGGGCGCTGGAAGAGGCTCAGCGCGCGGGTGTTGTCGGGGTGTATGATACGGCTGTTCTGCCGGTAGTTCCCCCCGAGCCCGTGACTGTTCGTGAAAAAATCCGGGCGCATGGCCCGACCGTACATCCGGAATTTGCAGTGGAGACCGCACAGTGAGTGTTCCTGTTGGTCATTATCAGTATGACCGGATTGACCGGGATTTTCTTCAGGCGCGGATTGCCGAGTTTGAGGGGCAGGTGAAGCGTCGTCTGGATGGGACGCTAAGCGAAGACGAGTTCAAGCCTCTGCGGCTGATGAACGGGCTGTATCTTCAGCTTCACGCTTACATGCTGCGGGTGGCCATTCCTTATGGCATTCTGGACAGTCGGCAGTTGCGCAAGCTGGGTGAGATCGCCCAACGCTATGACCGCGACTATGGGCATTTCACCACGCGGCAGAACATCCAGTTCAACTGGATCCGTCTGGAAGATACGCCGGATATCCTGCGCGAACTGGCTGAAGTGGACATGCATGCCATCCAGACCAGCGGGAACTGCATTCGCAATGTGACGTCGGACGAGTATGCCGGGGCTGCGGCGGACGAACTGGTGGACCCGCGGGTTCATGCGGAAGTGCTGCGACAGTGGTCCACGCTGCATCCCGAGTTCACGTTCCTGCCGCGCAAGTTCAAGATTGCGATTTCGGGCAGTCCGAATGACCGGGTGGCGGCGCGTTTTCATGATATCGGGATTCTGGCGCGTCCGGGTGATGATGGGGCTCCGGTGTTCCGGATTTTCGTGGGCGGGGGACTGGGGCGGACGCCGGTAATCGGCGAAGAGCTGTTTGACAGTGTGCGGGAAGAGCATCTTCTGGCGACGCTTGAGGCGATCCTGCGCGTCTATAATGCGCATGGACGGCGGGACAATATTTACAAGGCTCGGATCAAGATTCTGGTTCAGGCAATCGGGGTTGAGGCCTATCGGGAGGCTGTGGAAGCCGAGCTAGGCCAGATGGAGTTGGACCGGTATCGGCTGACTCCGGAAGCGGTTGCGGCGATCCGGGCGCGTTTTGCCATACCATTGCTTGAGGCGCCGGACGATGCGGATGCCGTGCTGACGCAGCAGCGGCGGGACGATCCGCTGTTTGATCGCTGGGTGCGAAGCAATACGCATGTTCATCGCGATCCGGGACATATTATTGCGACCATTTCGCTGAAGCCTGCGGGAGGGATTCCGGGGGATGCGACGTCGGGACAGATCGGGCGTCTGGCGGATCTGGCGGACGCGTATTCGTTTGGGGAAATCCGGATCACGCATTTGCAGAATGTGGTTCTGGGGCATGTCCGTAAGGACCGGCTGCGGGATCTGTGGCTTGGGCTGTCGGAAGTCGGACTTGCGGAAGCAAATATCGGACTGATCGGCGATATCGTGGCGTGCCCGGGACTGGATTACTGTGCGCTGGCGAATGCGCGGTCCATTCCGATTGCGCAGAAGCTGGGTGCGCGCTTTGCGGATACGGCGCTCCAGGCGGAAATCGGGGCGTTACGGATCAATATTTCAGGCTGCATCAATGCCTGTGGACATCATCACGCCGGGCATATCGGACTTCTGGGCGTGGACAAGCGAGGAGAGGAGTTCTTCCAGTTGACGGTTGGTGGTCGGGCCGAGAATGGTGCGGCGCTTGGGACGATTCTGGGGGCAGCGCTTCCGGAAGACGAGACCGTTGATGCGATTGCGCGGCTTGTGGACTGCTATCTCGGGCTTCGCGAGAGTGGAGAGACGTTTCTTGAGACTTTGACGCGTCTGGGGCATGAGCCTTTCAGGGAGGCGGCATATGAAGCTGTTTGAACTCGGTGAGCGGACTGCGCAGGTTCATGATGTGCTGGTGACGGTTGCGGAACTGGCGGAGCGGGATGATGCGCGGGCTGTTCTGCTGGAAAGTGCTGACGATCCGGCGCTTCTGCGACCTTATCTGAACCGGCTGGATCTTGTGGTGCTGCGGTTTTCGATCTTCAGGGATGGGCGTGGGTTCACGCAGGCCCGGGAATTGCGGGAATATTTGCGGTTTTCTGGTGAAATCCGCGCTGAAGGGCATATTCTGCCGGATCAGGCGGCGTTTCTGCGTCGGTGTGGGGTGGATAGTGTCGTTCTGCCAAAGAATGGCAATGGCGATCCCGACCTGTGGGAGAAGCAGCTTCGGCAGTTTCCGGTGGCGTATCAGCGGTCGGTTCTGCCGGAGCGTGCCATAGGATCGGGGTTCAGGGTTGAAGAGGCGCCTTAACGGGCACCGAACCAGCCGCGTCTCCAGAACCAGAACAGCGGCAGGATAACGGACAGAACCATCAGGATCAGGCTGTAGGGATAGCCGTATTTCCATGCCAGTTCGGGCATGTCGTGGAAGTTCATGCCGTAGATGCCTGCGATCAGGGTTGGCAGGATGCCGATGGCGCTGACGACGGTCAGAACCTTCATGCCGTCATTCTGTTCGATGCTGATGAAGCCGAGTGTGGCGTCGAGGAGGAACTGGACCTTGTTGACCGTCTGGGCGTCGAAGTCGTTGAGGGACGCGATGTCTCGCCCGGCGACCTTGATGCGGGTTTTGAGGGCCTGTGGTTCTTTCTCGGTTCTGTCGCCGATATAGATCAGGACGCGGTCGAGGCCGAGCAGGCTGTCGCGGATCATGGAGGCGAGATCGCCGCTGTGGCCGAGGCGGCGGAGGGTTTCGCGCAGCATTTCGGCAGCTCTGGCTGGGTCGCGGGGGCTGCCGGTACTGAAAACGCGTTTGGAGATGGCGTCGAGGTCCCGACCCAGGCCTTCCAGGATGTCGGCAAGGCGGTTGATGACTTCTTCGATGATTTCTATGAGAATCTCGTTGGCGGAAGGGTTGCCTTTGGCCGGATCACGTTCAGCCTGACGGCGTCCAACGATATCGAAGCCATAATAATCGGTATAGCGGACGGTGATGAGGTGGTTGTCTGTCAGGACAAAGCCGATGGGCAGGGAGAAGGCTGTATTTTCCTCGCGCCGGACGAGCGGAGTCGAAAGATAGAGGACGCCATCCTGTTCATGATGGCGGGAGGAGCTTTCGATTTCCTCAAGTTCGTTCCGGCGTGGGATATGAGTGTTGAGGGCCTTTTCCGCACGGGCGACTTCGTCGAGAGTCGGATTGATGAGGTCGAGCCAGACCGCTTTGGAGATATCGACGTCCGGTCCGGTTTCCCGGGCCGGAGCGCCTGCGGGGCGCACGAGGAACATCAGGCGGATCCTTGAGGGCAATGGAAAGGCTGTAAGGCTCCCTCATGTCTTGCCTGACGCGGGATCGCAAGATGTATGGGGTGGGAATTGTTGCGGAAGATGCCTGAAAACGGCGAGACGGATGGACGGCAGGGGCTGCTCTTGGTATCGCATTGGGGTCCTGAAGTGGAATTGAGTGCGGTATGACGAACACATCCTCCCCCCTATCTTCCTCTCTGGCCAATTCGCTTCGTTCCGGCCCTGACGAACGGGGACGGTTCGGGATTTTTGGTGGTCGCTTCGTTGCGGAAACGCTGATGCCGCTGCTGTTCGAACTGGACGAAGCCTATCGCGCCGCGCAGGCCGATCCGGCGTTTCGCGAGGAGCTGGACTATTACCTGAAGGATTATGTTGGTCGTCCGAGCCCGTTGTGGTTTGCCCGGCATCTGACGGAAGAGCTCGGTGGCGCGAAAGTTTATTTCAAGCGTGAAGAGCTGAACCATACAGGGTCGCACAAGCTCAACAATGTTATGGGGCAGATTCTCGTGGCCCGGCGGATGGGCAAGACCCGGATTGTCGCGGAGACGGGGGCGGGGCAGCACGGTGTGGCGACGGCGACGGTCTGTGCGCTGTTCGGGCTGAAATGCACCATTTATATGGGCGCGACGGACGTTGAGCGGCAGAAGCCCAATGTGTTCCGCATGCATCTGCTGGGTGCGGAAGTGAAGCCCGTGACGGCCGGGGCGGGGACGCTCAAGGACGCGATGAACGAGGCCATGCGCGACTGGGTGGCCAATGTTGCGGATACGTATTTCCTTGTGGGCACGGTGGCCGGGCCGCATCCGTATCCGGAGATGGTTCGGGATTTCCAGTCTGTGATCGGGGTTGAAACCAAGGAGCAGATCACTCAGGCTGAGGGGCGTCTGCCGGATGTGATTGTCGCGGCCATTGGTGGTGGCTCGAACGCGATGGGGATTTTCCATCCGTTTCTGGATGATGCGGATGTGCGGCTGATCGGTGTTGAGGCGGCGGGGCATGGACTGGATTCCGGGAAGACGGCGGCGTCCATCTCCCGTGGTCGTCCGGGTGTGCTGCATGGCAACCGGACCTATCTGCTTCAGGACAAGCACGGTCAGATTGAGGAAGCGCATTCGATCAGCGCGGGGCTGGATTATCCGGGGATCGGGCCGGAGCATTCCTGGCTGAATGATATTGGCCGGGCCGAGTATGTCGGTGTGACGGATGAGGAGGCGCTTGAGGCGTTTCAGGTCTGTACGCGAACGGAAGGCATCATTCCGGCGCTCGAATGTGCGCATGGTCTGGCGCATGTCATGAAAATTGCGCCCACGATGGCGAAGGACCAGATCATCGTTCTGAATGTCTCCGGGCGTGGGGACAAGGATATCTTTACCGTGGCGCATCATCTGGGAGTGAATCTGTGAGTCGGATCCAGGCACGTTTTGCAGCTCTGAAAAAGGAAGGGCGCGGGGCGCTGATTCCGTACCTTCAGGCCTGTGATCCGGATTATGACACCTCGCTGGAACTGCTGCGGGCGATGCCGGCAGCGGGGGCGGATCTGATCGAGATCGGTGTTCCGTTTTCCGATCCGTCTGCGGATGGGCCGACGATTCAGGCGGCGGCCCTGCGTGGGCTGAAGGCCGGGGCGACGCTGGGGCTTGTGCTTCAGATGGTCCGGACATTCCGGGAGACGGACAGTGAGACGCCGATCGTACTGATGGGATATCTGAACCCGATCGACAGTTACGGTCCGGCGGAATTCTGTTTCGATGCGGCTCAGGCCGGGGTGGACGGGATTATTGTTGTCGACATGCCGACCGAAGAAGCGGACCTGCTGGATGCGCATGCGCGAGAGGCGGGGCTGGACATTATTTCGCTCGTGGCGCCGACGACGTCGAACTCCCGTCTGTTCCACGTGCTGCGGGATGCGAGCGGTTTTGTTTATTATGTGAGCATTACCGGGATTACCGGGACGAGCAGTGCGAGTGCTGCGGATCTGGAGAAGGCGCTGCCGCGTATCCGGGAAGCGACCAGTCTGCCTGTGGCGGTCGGGTTTGGGATTTCTACCCCGGAGCAGGCGCGGACGGCATCTCGGATTGGGGATGCGGCTGTTGTGGCCTCTGCCCTGATCAAGACCATGGCGGGTACGCTTGAAGACGGGCGGGCGACGGAGCGAACCGTTCCGACTGTTCTGGCGCAGCTTGAGGAATTGGCTGCGGCTGTTCGGGCTTGATCTTTGACGTTACGGCAGGTTCGACCTGCCGTAACGCGTTTGATCAGGTGTTGTTGCGCAGGGAAAATCCGAACATCATCGTTGCAAAGCCTGCCATTAGCAGTTCTACGGCGATGAACATGCCGATCAGCCAAAGGCCGGACCAGGGCAGTGTCATGTAAAGCAGGATGCCCACGACCAGCGTGATGAGGCCGCTGAGGGCCAGCATGATCCAGCTTTTGTTGGTGCGGTGACCACCGGCCCAGAAGGTTCGGGCAAGGCCGGCGAATATCAGGCAGCCTGCGAGAATGGCCGTGATGAAGATCGAGCCGGTTGCGGGCTCCTCGATCAGGAGGAGGCCGCCCAGGATGTAGAGGCCGCCGATCAGTCCGGAGAGCCACTGGTTCGGGACGGGCAAGCCGCGATGGGCGAAGCTCTGCATGACTTGTGCGACGCCGCCGATGATCATCAGGACGCCGAGGACCACCATGCTGGCGAGAGTGGTGGCGATGGTGTCGAGGGCGGCCAGAATGCCGAGGACGATCAGGACAGCGCCGAAGCCGATGAACCAGCCGGGCTTGAGACCTTGAGGGTTGGGAAAACGAAGCGTGTTGAAGCTGTCAGACATGGTTTTCTCCGTTTGGAAACGTGATCTGTTTTGGCGGGTCTCTGTCGGGAGGCCTGCCGGTTCCGTGACACAACGCGTGATCTTGTGGTTCGTATCAGGGAGGATGACATGTTTTGTGATGCGGGCGGGGGAGATAAGCTGGGGCTGCTGACGGTTGGGCTGGCATAATTGATGCCTCGGCGTTAAAACGCGCCAGAGAATGTAGCCCTTTGCCGGGCTTTACCCCACTCCGTCCTTTGTCCTGAAGGCGGGCAGAAAGTAATGAGACGACATGAGCTGGATGACTGACTACGTCCGACCCAAGCTGCGTGGCCTGCTTCAGCGGGACGTGCCGGACAATCTGTGGACCAACTGTGAATCCTGCGGGCAGATGATGCTCACCAAGGAGCTGGAGCGATCCGAGAAGGTCTGTCCGCATTGCGGTCATCATATGCGTGCGACGGCGAAGGAGCGTCTGGGCTGGACGTTTGATGGGGGAGAATACACCACTATCGAACTGCCGAAGATGCCGGTTGATCCGCTGGGGTTCAAGGATTCCAAGCGATATACGGATCGCCTGAAGGATGCGCGGAACAAGTCCCATCTCGATGAGGGGCTTGTGGTTGCACATGGTCTGATCAAGAGACAGAAGGCCGTGGTGGCGGTGATGGCACCTGAGTTCCTGTTGGGGACCATGGGGGCTGCGCTGGGTGAGGCATTTGTTGCGGCCTGTCGTCTGGCTGTTCTGCAGAAGGCACCGCTGGTGGTCTACACGGCCTCGGGTGGGGCGCGGATGCAGGAAGGCGTTGTCAGTCTGATGCAGATGCCGCGGACGACGATCGGTGTGCAGATGCTTCAGGAAGCGGGTCTGCCGTATGTTGTTGTCTTTACGAATCCGACGACGGGTGGTGTCTCGGCGTCCTTTGCGATGCTGGGAGATGTGCATATTGCCGAACCTAATGCGCTGATCGCATTTGCCGGGCCACGCGTCATTCAGGATACCGTTCGCGAGAAGCTGCCGGAAGGTTTCCAGCGGTCGGAGTATCTGCGTGAGCATGGGATGGTCGATATCGTGGCCAAACGCTCCGAGCTGCCGGAACTGCTGGGACGGATTTTGGGTATGATGACGCGCCAGAAAACCGTTTCTGACGCAGCGGCCTGATGACTGCGGAGCTTGGGGTGCCGGTTCGGCTGTCCGGTGAATATCAGGGGCGGCCTGGTGCCGTGCTTGCGCGCCTTCAGGAGCTTTATCCGGCGTTGATCGATCTTTCGCTGGGGCGGCTTGAAGTGCTGCTGGCGAAGTTGGATCACCCCGAGCGTCATCTGCCGCCTGTCATTCATGTGGCGGGAACGAACGGTAAGGGCAGTACCTGCGCTAATCTGCGGGCGATTGCCGAAGCAGCCGGGCTGCGGGTGCATGTCATGAGCAGTCCGCATCTGGTGAGCGTGACCGAGCGGTTCCGACTGGCGGGGCAGCTTGTGGACGAGGATGTGCTGGTTGCGGCGCTCGAGACGGTCGAGCGGATCAATGCTAGTGCCCCGATTACGGTTTTCGAGGTTCTGACGGCTGCGGGCTTCCTGCTGTTTTCGCAGGTGTCGGCGGATCTGGTGGTTCTGGAGGTCGGGCTTGGCGGACGGCTGGACGCGACCAATGTGGTGCCGAAGCCTGCTGTCTGCGTGATTACGCCGGTCAGTTTGGATCATGAAGCATTTCTGGGCAGCACTGTCGCGGCGATTGCCGGTGAAAAGGCCGGGATCATCAAGGCGGGAGTTCCGGTTGTTTCGGCGGCTCAGGCACCGGACGCTCTGAATGTCATTCGGCACCGGGCTGCGGAACTGGATGCGCCGCTTCGGGTGGTGGGACAGGATATTTTCGTCACTGAGCGGGTGGATGGTCTGGATTACCGGGATGCGGACGGGGTTCTTTCGTTGCCGCTGCCTGCGCTGAAAGGCCAGCATCAGGCCGGGAATGCGGCGTTGGCTGTGGCGGCTCTGCGTGTGTCTGGGTTGAAGCTGCCGCTTTCGGCCTATCAGGGGATTGCCCGGACGTTCTGGCCTGCACGTTTGCAGAAGTTGGATGGAACGCTGGCTCGGATGTTGCCTGAGGGGTGGGAGCTGTATCTCGATGGCGGGCATAATCCAGACGCCGGACAGGTTCTTGGGACGGTGCTGGAAGGTTGGAAAGACCGGCCGGTACACGTGATTGCGGGTGTGAAGCAGACGAAGGATGCCTCCGGGTTCCTGAGGCCGATTATCGAACGGGCTGCTTCGGTTCAGGCAGTTTCGGAGCCGGGGCAGCATCTGGCGATGCCGGTTGAGGAAATCGTTGCTGCGTCGGGCGGGCGGGCGATTGCTGGACCGACTGTCAGTGCTGCGCTGGAGCGACTTGTTTCTGAAGAGGGCGCTCCGGCTCGTGTGTTGATCTGTGGCAGTCTTTATCTGGCGGGTGTGGTGCTGGCAGAGGATGGCTGGATCGCCAGTTAATCCGTTTCTGGTGATGGAGCGGGATGTTAGAAGGACGCGTGAACATGATCGAATCGCATTCCTCTCCGTCCGCCTCTGAGGCTTCCTCGAACGATGGGGATCTGAGTCTCCTGTTGAGACGCAGTCCTCCGTCCAGTGTTGCTGCCGAACAGGCGCTGCTGGGCGCCATCCTGACGAATAACAAAGCTTATGAGCGGGTTTCGGACTTTCTGGAGCCGGCCCATTTTTCCGATCCGCTGAATGGGCGGATTTATGAAGCGATTGCCCGGCGGATTGAACGGGGGCAATTGGCTGATCCCGTGACCATGCGGGCCGAGTTCGAGCATACTGGTATTCTGGATGCGGCAGGCGGGCCTGCGTATCTGGCCAAGCTGTTGACGGCGATGGTGGGGATCGTCAATGCGGGTGATTATGGGCGGGTGATCCATGACGCCTGGGTTCGGCGGCAGCTGATCGATATTGGCGAGACGGTCGTCAATAATGCTTTTGGCGCGCGACCGGATCTGGATGGGTCGGATCAGATTGCTGCGTCCGAAGAGGCATTGTTCAAGCTGGCGACGGAGCGGGGCCAGGAAGGCGGCTTTGTTTCTTTCACCAATGCTCTGACGGAAGCTGTCAAGGTTGCGACAAAAGCCTATCAGCGGACGGGCGATGTGGTGGGTCTGACGTCGGGTCTGCGGGACTTCGACAAGCGGACCGGCGGTTTGCATCCTTCCGATCTGATTATCCTTGCTGGTCGTCCTGCAATGGGGAAGACAGCGCTTGCCACCAAGATTGCGTTCTCGGCGGCTCGGTCGATTCTGCGGGATGCTGAGGATATTGGGGAGAAGCCAAAGGGGTCGGTTGCTATCTTCTCGCTGGAAATGTCGTCTGAGCAGTTGGCGACCCGTATTCTGTCGGGTGAGGCTGAGGTTTCGGGTGAGAAGATCCGCCGGGGTGATATCGGGCAGAAGGAGTTCGACCGTTTTGTCCGTGTGGCACGGGAGCTTCAGAGGCTGCCGCTCTATATTGACGATACGCCAGCGATTTCCCTGTCGGCTATGCGAACGCGCTGCCGGCGGTTGGCTCGGACGCAAGGGTTGAGCCTTGTTGTTGTGGATTATCTTCAATTGATGCGGCCTGCTATCGGGACCAAGCCTGACAGCCGTGTTCTGGAAATTTCGATGATTACACAGGGCTTGAAGGCGATTGCGAAAGAGCTTTCTGTTCCGGTGATTGCGCTGTCCCAGTTGTCGCGTCAGGTCGAATCGCGTGAAGACAAACGACCGATGCTGTCGGATCTGCGCGAATCGGGCTCGATCGAGCAGGATGCGGATGCGGTCATGTTCGTTTATCGCGACGAATATTACCTACAACAGCGTCAACCCAAAGACAGCGCCTATGATAGCAACGACAAGTTTCAGGTTGCGACAGAAGAGTGGCAACGTAAGATGGCGTTGGTGCATAACAAGGCCGAGCTGATTCTTGAGAAACAGCGTCATGGGCCTACCGGGATGATTCAGCTATATTTCGAAGGTGAATATACCCGCTTTGGGGATCTGGATGTTATTCACGAGTGACTCTCCGCAAAGGATGAGTGACTTTGGAAGACGTTGCGTTTTGACAAACATGTTCCGTTGATGGAGCCTGTTTTTGGAGCAGAAAAAACGGCGCGCCTTTTTTTGCTCCCTTCAGTATAAAACAGATACAGAACGTCTTAATTTGTTAATTAATATTAAACAAATATAGATTCTGTAAAAAATCAGCATCTGAAAAAAGCTGAAATATGAAACTCTTCCCATCAGTTTCGTGAGGAAATGATGAAGGGAAGACTGTGTTTTCTTTCCCCGACTATGGCTGCAATGCAGGGAAAATAGGGCAGCTCAAACCCGTCATAATGGCTCAAAGCCATATTTGTTTCTTGACCCAGTGGCACAGTGCCATTAATTTATCGTTAATCGACGGCTGCCATGGGGGCAGTTGGCGGGGAAGGAAGGGAGCCGGTCATGAATTCAGAAAATCTGATGACCGGGGATGTTTCCGATTTGTTCATTCCATCGATAAAGCGGATTTATCGTGTTGTATCGAATGGGGGGCACCTGAATGCGTATGGAAACCAGTGAAACGGTCACTAATGGATCTCCTCATCTGGTCTCTTGGGCGGATCAGGTGTGTCGGAAGACGTGTTTCTGTCCGTGTTCGGAGCCATGTCTTGCCGCTGGAGCACCAACTCTGGGTGCAGGGCAGCCAGTCGCAGGGCCAGTTCTTCGTCGGTACGACCGTTCAGGACGCCTTTCAGAAGAAAATCGGTCGATACGCGCAGCCGGTTCGAGAGCGCCGCGATGAGAAAGACGCTGGGTGCACGGTCGCCGCGTTCGATCTTGTTTAGCGTGGAGGCATCCACGCCCAGCAGGCGGGCGCACTCGCTCTGGTTGGGCATGACGAGCTCACGGGCCCAGGAAATGCGAGTTCCTATGGCTCGTTGGAGTGTAGTCAGAGAGTCAGGGCGCTTGTGTTTGGCCATAAGGCCTTTTTAGCAATGGCTTTATGCCAAATCCAGAAGAAGTTTTTTTTATCATACGCTGTGGCATTTTGCCAAAAATATAACGGTTCCGTATTAAGAAAGGATGTTGAAATGAGGCAGGTCAAATCAGGTCCCGTACCGCGTCGTGTGTCTGCAAGTGCTCTTGCTGCCATGCTTGCTTCTGATGGTTGGCTACCGGAGCGTGGAAATGCACGCAAGGGGCGCCGCCGTTCCGTTCAAAAAACGTCCGGGACGTCTTTTCCGAAGGCTCGCATAGTGACGGATAGAGAAACTGCTGAGGCCCTTCCTGCGGGACATCCAGTCAGTTGGAATGCGTTGTGGGGGGCGGATCTGGTGCCGGTTTTTCCTGGATTGCAGCCGATGGGTGGCCGTGATGTTGATGTGGAGATCAACTGATGCTCGACAGAATACAGGAAGTATCTTCGTTGAGGGCGCATGGTGTGACTGAAATCGTGGTGAAGCCGACGGCGGAGCGATACCATCATTCGGAAATCCGTGAAGTCGGCAAGACGTTTCGGGTCGTGAACGCGGTGCAGTCGATGTACGACGCGGGTGACATTGGGGATGGAGAACTGGCTGCTGCGGATCGTTGGTATCGTGAATATGTCTTTGCGTCTTTGGGAGTAATGGAAAATCCATCGTCTGATGGGCGTCTCAGGGAACGGGGTGACATACACACCTGGATGATAGGGCGAGGCCAATGTTCTGCGCGGTTGACGCAGATTCGCGATATGCTTGGTCTGTGTGCTCATGTTCGACTGGAAATGCTTCTGGCGCGTGAGATGTCGTTTTCGGCCATGGCGCGACATCTTTACCCGGCTTTGTCGGAGGGGCGTGCGCGGATGAAGGTTTCGGCTCAGTGCGCGTTGCTTCTGGAACAGCTTGCGCATGTTTACGATGTAATTTCTCAAAAGAAGAATAAGAAAAAATCTGTTAACGATAAATTACCTATTGCTATGTGAGCGCGGTTTTGGTATAAAAAATGCATACTGAAGAATTATACATAAATATCCAAAGCCGGTCTTCTGAAAAGAAGGTCGGCTTTTATTTTGGAAGTTTCCTGATCGATGGAAAAATGTGACATTTCTTCTGGTAGTGTTGTATTGTCTGGTCGTCAGACTTTTATTGTCCTTCAAAGGAAATCAGCCTCACTCGTGGGATGTCCTCTTGTGTATGAGGGGGAGCCGGTTCATCGGGCTGATGTCGCTTTGGAATGGCATGAGCTGGTGGAGGCGGGTCTTTCACGCCTGGATGTGAGATGCAGGTCTATTCCTTGTCAGCGTTCGGTTCTGTCAGTTCGGCTGATCGGACAGGTTGCGCCGGAAACTCTGGCGCGCGTGGTTGTGCAGGCCGAGCGGGAGCAGGTGCGGCGTAATGTGGAAGCTCAGGCACGGACAGGAACGTGCCAGAACGTCGCGCGTCTGCGGCAGAAGCCGGTTCGGGCTGTCTGGCTGGAGGGGAGTATGATGAGCCGCAGGGAGGCTGCGCTGAGAGCAGGCTGATGGTTGGTTCTCAGGTCGATCTGAGGAAAAAGGTTGAAGCAGATGGGTGAAGAAATATCCGGCAAATGTTCCTTGCGGCGGGAGCAGTCAGAAGAACGGAAAAAAAGGTTTCTCGAGCATCTGTCTGTAAGTGGGAATATTTCGGAAGCCGGACGTGTTGCGGAGGTCCGTCGGAGTACGTTGTATCTCTGGAAAGAGACGGATAAGGATTTTTCGTCCCGTTGGGAGGATGCTCTGGAAGAAGCTGCAGATGCTCTGGAGGCGGAAGCGCGGCGGAGAGCTGTAGAGGGATATGATGAACCCGTTACGTATGCGGGACGTGTCGTCTGCGATCCGGATACGGGAAATCCGATTGTTCGGAAGCGTTACAGTGACGGTTTAATGGCGTTTCTGCTTCGGGCGCATCGTCCGTCCCGTTTCAGGGCTGGTATGGAGGCTGATGGACGTTCGGGGATAATCTCGATCAATATCAGCAGTGATGACAGCGCCCTTTAGACTGAATGACTCGCAGCGTGAGGCGGTGCGGCTGCTCGGTGGGCCGGCACGACATATTCTTCTGAGGGGTGGGTCGCGATCGGGGAAGACCTTTGTTCTGGTTCGGGCCGTTGTGATACGGGCGCTGAAGGCTCCGGAAAGTCGACATGGCATTTTTCGTCATCGTCTGACGGCGCTGAAGGCGTCGGTTTTGCGGGATACGTTTCCGAAAGTCATGCGGATGTGTTTTCCGCAGGTCGGGTGGAAGCTGGACCGGCAGGATTGTGTTGTGACGTTCCCGAATGGATCGACGATCTTTTTCGGGGGGCTGGATGACGAGCAGCGGACCGAGAAGATTCTGGGTCTGGAGTTTGCGACGGTTTATCTGAACGAGGCTAGTCAGATCAGTTATGGCGCGCGGAATATGCTTCTGACGCGTCTGGCGCAGAAAACGGATCTTGCGGTCAAGGAATATATCGATGCCAATCCGCCGGCGATGGGGCATTGGCTTTATGCGCTTTTCGAAAGCGGGATCGAGCCTAAGTCGGGGGAGCCAGTGGGAGATCGTTCGCTTTATGCGACGATGATCCTGAATCCGCAGGCGAACCGGGACAATCTGAGCGAGGATTATCTTGCCAGTCTGGAAGCGCTTCCCGAACGGGAAAAACGGCGGTTTCTGTATGGTGAATATCAATCGGTTGTCGAAGGTGCGTTGTGGCGGCTGGAGATGTTCCGGCGAGAGGCGGCGATTACGGCGCAGAGCCGGGCAGATGTGGCGGCACGGATGCAGCGTATTCTGGTGTCTGTTGATCCTTCTGGGGCGGCGGGGCCGGAGGATTATAGGTCCGACGAGATCGGGATTGTGGTCTGCGGCGTTGATGCGGCTGGTGTGGGGCATGTTCTGGAAGATCTGTCTGCCCGGGATAGCCCGGCGGGCTGGGCTGCCAGGGCCTTGCGGGCATTTGATGACTGGGGTGCTGAACGCATTGTTGCGGAGCGGAACTTCGGGGGGGCTCTGGTAGAGGGCACGATCCGGAGTGTGCGGGCGCATGCTTCCGTCAAGCTGGTAACGGCGGCGCGGGGTAAGGCGGCGCGCGCGGAACCGGTTGCGGCACTCTACGAGGTTGACAGAGTGGTTCATCATGGCCGGTTTACGGCTCTGGAAGATCAGCTCTGTCATTTCTCGGTCAGTGGATATCGCGGGCCACGGTCTCCGGATCGGGCGGATGCGATGGTCTGGGGGCTGAGTGAACTGATGCTTGCCGGAAACGGTGGCATGACGGGCTGGAGCTCGTCTGGATTTTCGCTGGCGCGCTGAGCCGACCGTTTCAGGTCGGCGAGTGGCCTGAAACAATGGAGAACACATGGACTGGTTGTCCCTGCAACAGCGTTATGCTGTTCCTGCGGGTGCGTCCGCGCGGACGGCGCGGCTGCTGGCGCTCAAGCGTGTTCTGGATGGGACGCAGTATGATGCGCTGCCGCATCCGTTCTCGATGGAGAAGTCGGGAGCGGGAGAATATATCCCGCTATCCAGCCGTCGTCCTTCGGTCCGGACCAATCTGTGTCGGACGGTTGTGGATGAGGCAGTTTCGCTCCTTTTTGGTGATACGCACTGGCCCGGTTTGGTGACGGACGAGGTGCGGGTGGCGCATGCCATGAGCACGTTTGCTTCGCAGACCAGACTGGCGTCGCTTCTGATGGAGGCGGCGCGGCTCGGGTCTGTCGGATCGGTTGCGATCCTGTTTGAAGTGTCGGCGGGGGTTCCGAAGCTGTCTGTTTTGGAAACGGCGTATCTGACGCCGTTCTGGGATGATGCGACGGGCGAACTGTTGCGGGTCGAAGAAAGGTTTCTGGTCCGGGGGCGGGATCTGGCGGCGCAGGGTTATCCGATTGCGGATGAGCTTCTGGGCGCGCAGTTCTGGTGGCAGCGGGTCTGGACGCCGGTGGACTGTGCGGTGTCCGTGCCCTGGCTGGTGGGAATGGATGGTGGCGTTCGGGATGAAAGCCGGTCCGTTCGGCATGGGCTAGGGTTTGTGCCGATTGTGTGGACGCGCAATCTGGGTGGGCCCTGTGGGCGTGATCCGGAAGGCGAGTGCACGTTCGAGCGCGCCATCGATACTGTGATCGAAGCGGATTATCTGCTGTCTCAGGCGGGGCGGGGGCTGAAATATGGCTCCGATCCGACGCTTGTCCTGAAAACGGGTGGTTTTTCCGATGGAGTGGCGCATCAGGGGGGCGCAGCTTCGGCGCTGACGCTTCCGCCTGAGGGCGATGCGAAGCTTCTGGAGATCAACGGAAATGCTGCGGGTGCGGTGCTCGATCATTATCGGGAACTGCGGCTGGTAGTGTTGGAGCAGCTTCACGGAAACCGTGCGCATGGTGACCGGGTTGGCGGGGCGCAGTCCGGCAAGGCCATGGAAATGATGTGTCAGCCGTTGATCTGGCTGGTGGATCGTTTGCGGCATTCCTACGGGGAAGGTGCGTTGCTGTCGATTTACCGGATGGCGTGCCGCTTTTCCTGTGTTCTGGAGAACGGGCTGCGGCTTGGGGGCGAGCTGGTCAAGGATCTGCCGTATTGCCGCATGAGTTTGCGGTGGCCGGCATGGTTTCCGTCCACGGACCCGGAGTTGCTGTCGCTGGTGCAGGGACTGGTGGTGGCGGTTTCAAATGGAATTCTGAGCCGTGAAACTGCGGTTCGGATGTTTGCAATGGCATCGGGAAATTCTGATCCGAATACGGAATGGAAAATGCTGGAGCAGTGGTGTGCTTCTGAACAAGCATGAGTGTTGACGGGGGAATGATGTCCGGAACTGATGACACCATTGAGGATGTGGATGCTCTGCGTCAGGCGCTGAATGAAGCGCGGAGCGAAGTTGAGGCGGTCCGTCAGGAAATGACGGATGTTGTGACGCGGCAGGAGACGCTTCAGCGCAGTCATGAAGAAGCGCTGGCACGGGTGCGGGAGGATAGTAACCGGGAGGTTATTGTGTCGGCACTTCGGGCAGAGGCAATCCGGAATGGTGCGCATAATCCTGATGATGTTGTGCGGTTGATCGATCTCAGCGGGATTGATCGGGGCGAAGATGGGTCGGTGATCGGTGTGTCCGAAGCTTTGCAGCAGGCCCGTCAGGAGCGGGCTTATCTGTTTGGCGAGGTGCTGCGGCCTGGATATTCGAGCGGGACGACGGTCGGGCAGGCAGCGCCTCGTCCGGGTGGGATCGAAGCGTTCAATGCGCGGGCCGTCAGCGAGGCGGATTACGAAACGCGCAAATGGCAGTTTCTGGCTCAGAAGTGAGCCTCGGGACGATATTTGACCGGGTCTGATGGCAGACCGGGTTCAGACAACACATTTACGGAAAAAATACATGAGCATTGATAATTTTCCTGTTCAGCTTCAGGCCGCCATTCAGCAGGGTTTTCTGGCCCGAGAATTCGAGAATGGTCTGAAATCCCGTCTGGGTTTCCGTCAGGTTGCTGATCGCGAAGTGTTCCCGAACGCCATCGGTGAGACGCTGACGAAAACACGCAAAAGCCTCAAGGCGCCTGTGACGACGCCGCTTAATCCGACGGGGAATACCAATTTCGATAATGGTCTGAGCCCGTCTGGGTGGGCCGTTGAACAGTACACGCTGTCGATCAACCAGTATGGCGATACGATCGACCTGAACATGGTGACCAGTGGCGTGGGGATTGCGTCGCAGTTTCTGGCTAATGCCAACACCAATGGTGTGCAGGCGATGCAGTCTCTGGATCGTCTGGCGCGCAATACGCTGTTTGGTGGTGCGCAGAATGGCGTGGGCGGCTATCTGGGCGGTAATACGCGCGTGACGGCGACGCTCGGGAGCGCTGGAAATACCATTTCGGTTGATGACATCCGGGGTTTCCAGTCCGTGATCGTTCATGGTCAGGTGATGGCGCTCAGTGCGACCAATGGTATGACGGTGACGGTGGGTAGCGATGTCTACACGCTTGTCAGCGTGGCAGCGGACGAGATGAATGTGTCTACAGCACCGGGCGGTGTTTCCGGGCAGATGACGTTCTCGGCATTCGTTTCTGTTGCGGATGGGACGGAAGGTCAGGCGGTTGTGGCGTCCACGGCGCCAATGGTAATCCGTCCGAATGGTCGTCTGACCACTGCAGCGTTGCAGACGGCGAGTGCGAACGGTCTGGCGGATACGCTGGGCATTCAGCAGGTTTTGGCGGGTGTGGCGACGCTGCGGCGCAACAACGTGCCGATGATTAATGGTGCGTATCACTGTTATCTGGATGATCTGCAGCTTCTGTCGCTCTTCCGTGATCCGGATTTCAAGCATCTGTATCGTGGCGCTTATGGTTCGGAAGAATATCGTTCCGGTCAGGTTATCGAGCTTCTGGGCGTGCGGTTTATTCCGACGACGGAAGCACCGCAGCAGGCGTCGCTTGGGGCGGGGTCCATTCATCGTGCGCTTCTTCTCGGTCAGGGCGCGCTGATCGAAGGTGACTGTGCGCTGACGGGTCATTCCGACATTCCGGATGCCGAGCGGGCGCTGATCGAGATGGTGGACAGCGTGGCGATGGTGACGCGTGAGCCGCTGGATCGACTGCGGCAGATCATTGCGCAGTCCTGGTACTGGATTGGTGGTTTTGCTCTACCGACCGACGTGACGGCGGACATGACGGTCATTCCGACGGCGACGAACAGCTACCTCAAGCGGGGTGTTGTGATCGAGAGCCTTGGTACGGATGCGCTTGGTCTGACGTTCTGACCTATTTCCGGCCCCCGTCTTTGAGACGGGGGCCTTTCTTGCGGGAGGAATGATATGTCCGGAACGGTTGGTTTATCGACGGATATTCTGTCGGAAGGAGAGAAAATGGATATCCGGCGGTTCTGTGGGTATCCCGCGATCGGATCGCGGGAAGGAAACCAGGAATCATGGCGTTTCTTTCAGGTTGAAGGCGCGCTGGAATGGCGGATGAATTATCTGTCTGCGGCAGAGTTGCAGCAGATCCGGCTTTATCTGTCGCAGCTTTATCCGCTCGAAACCGCAATTACGGCGTCGTCGGACAATCTGGATACGGCGCGGGCAGCCAGTTGGTATCACAACGGTCGCGAAGTGCAGGACCGGATGATGCTGTTTACGCTGTGGCGTCGTCGTTTGTGTGCGTTTCTGGGTGTGACGGGTGGACTGGAACTGCAGGACGGCCGGGCGATCGTGGTTTGAGGAGGGCGGTGTGCAGCAGGCAATGATCGCAGCCCGACTTTCCAGAGGATATGCCAAAGCGGCGCAGGTTCTGGGGGCTTCTGGCGAGCAGTATCGTCCTTCGAGCGGTCTGTCGCCGATGAGTGTGCTTTATGCGCAGCCGATGCTGGCTTTCGACGTAGATGCCGGGTTTTCGTTTGAGCGTCCGATCGGATGGGGGATCCCGACGGAATATGTTTTGACGGATCGCCGGGATGATACGCAGGTGGGCGATATTCTTGCTGCGAGTGGTCGGACGTATTTCGTAGCGTCCGTAGAGCCTCTGCGGCCGCCGCTGTGTGTGGTGTGCAGCCGCACGGTCTCGGTCAGTGGTGTTACGGGAGTGGTGCAGACGCTCGTATCGGACTGTCCGGCAGCTATTATCATGCGGGCGAAGGGGGAATCTTCGGGAAGTGGTGTTCCGGGGGCGACACGGCCAGGTCAGTCCGTGATGTATCTTCCGCTTCTGCCGGGAGTTGTGCTGACGCCGTATATGACTGTTACGACCGATCTTGGGACGACTTATACGGTCAATGCGGTGGAAATATCCGGGTTCGGTATCCGGTGTACCATGTCGTTTCAGCAGGTCTGAGGAGGGAGAAGAATGACGGATGCCTCCAAAGTCGGGCTGGCGCTTGCTTATAACTGTGCGCAGGTTCTTTATCCGCAGGGGCTGTCGGGCGTTTCGGTGACGGGGCGGCAGGTCGTGTTGCGTCGGGGATGGCTGTTGCCGAGCGATCTTTTTACGGCCCAGAATATTCGCAACAATATCGATTTCGTGACCGTTACGATGGCGCCGCGGAAAATGCCGGAATGGGCGGAACCACTGGGGCGGCCCTGGCGGGTGCAGCAGAAGGTTGAGCCTACGGTCGGAGTTGTTGTGACGGATGGGGCGGTTGAGATCGTTTTTTCCGGTACTGCGACGCCGGCGGGAGTGGTGGCGGTCTGGCTGGATGATATGCCGCGTGGAGGAGAACCTTCTGCGGTTTATGCAGTGACGGCACAGGATACGCCTGAGACGGTTGCTGCGGCTTTGGCGGTAGCGCTGACTGGCGGTGTGGCAAATGGTGCGGTTGTCAGTGTGCCGGGGCGGGTTCTGAATGGTCGTGCCGGTGGGTACGGCCAGTCGGTGCGGGTGACGCGGCGTCAGGCGCAGCTTTACCGGGTTTCGATCTGGACGGCAGATGCGACGGCGCGGGAAACGCTGGCATCTGTTCTGGATACCGCGCTGGCAGAGCAGAGCTGGATCAGTACTCTGGACGGGCGGGAGGCTCAGCTTCGCTTTCAGAGTGTGGAAGACGTCGACACGATGCAGAACGAGGCGTTGTATCGGCGGGATTATTTCTATGAGCTGGTATTCGACACCCTACAGGTGCAGTGGGCGTCCGAAATGCTGTGCGGGATCGGAAACCTGTTCGCAGGGGAGGGGCTTTCGGCACCGTTCGGAGTTCTGGCTCCTGGGGCGGCGAACCAGACGGTGACGGCGGCTCTGGAGGCCATGCAGGTTGTGGTTGCGGCGCAGGCAGCCGCTTCGGCCTATCCGGGCCTGAGTGTTGACCGTTTTGGAACGGTGGTTGCGCTCGGCGGCTGACGAAGAAGCTGAATCACAAGGCTGAAATTTCATCAGGAAAGCGGGTAACCTTCATGGAGGTGCCCGCTTTCTGCATTTTGGAGAGCGATCCGGGGATGTCTCTGGTCTATCAGGCGGGAACGCTGAACACCACGGCACTGACCGTGCCAAATCTTTATGTGCAGATTGCCCAGCCACAGACGCTGGCCCTCTCGGGTGCGTCGTCTTCGGTGTTGGGGATTGTGGGAACCGCTGGCTGGGGCCCGGTGGGGATGCCGCTGCCGATCGGTGGCATGAGCGACTATGTCGCGGCGTTTGGCGCCAAGCAGAACAAGACGACGGATGCGGGTCTGGCGGTCAATATCGCCGTGATGCAGGGAGCGTCGACGTTCGTGGTTGTTCGGGTGACGGACGGAACGGATGTGGCGGCTTCCGGTGTGCTTGACGGGGTGACAGTTCAGGCTGTCTGCACTGGAAGTGCGGGTAATGGCATTGTTGCCGCAGTCACGGCTACAGGGTCCGGCTATGCGCTTGCGGTGGCGCATGCCGAACTGGGTTCAAGGACTTATGCCGGTGCGGATTGGTCCGGGATTGCTGTTGCTGTGGCGCAGGATCTGAGTGCGCTCGTGAAGGTTGTGTTGCCGGAAACGGTTCCGGCTGTGGCGGCTGCAAGTGTGACGCTTTCAGGCGGTACGGATGGTGGCGTTCCGACCACGGCGCAGTTCTTGGGGCAGGATAGCACGGTTCGGACGGGCATGTATGCGCTGCGTGGGCAGGGATGTGCCGTCGGACTACTGCATGGTGTGTCGGACAGTACGTCCTATACGGCGCAGGCGGCTCTTGGGACGTCCGAGGGAGTCTATATGATCGCCGTGGGCCCTGCTGCGGATACGGTGACGAATGCGATTGCGGTCAAGGCATCGAGTGGTCTGGATGCGGCGTCGGTCAAGCTTATGTTCGGGGACTGGCTGTGGTGGGATGATGACAGCAACGGTGTGATTCTCGTGAGTCCGCAGGCATTTGCGGGTGGCAGACTGGCCGCGCTTTCACCGGAACAGTCCAGTCTGAACAAGGCGCTGTCGGGGGTTGTGGGAAGCCAGAAGGCTGGTCTGACGGGAAGCAGTGCGACATATTCCACGGCGGAACTGTCCGTGCTGTTTACGGCTGGAATTGATGTGATCTGTAATCCGGCGCCGGGCGGAAGTTACTGGGCGGTACGGTGTGGACATAATTCGTCCAGCAAGAGCACCATGAACGGTGACAATTACACGCGTCTGACAAACTATATTGCGTCTTCGCTTGCAGGCGGCATGGGCGGTTATGTCGGTGAAGTCATTAACGATACGCTGTTCAGCGATATTCGCTCGACGCTTCTGGGTTTTCTGTCATCTCTGCTGTCTCAGGGTATTCTGGGCGTTCAGAATGGTGAATTACCCTACAGTGTGGTCTGTGATTCGAGCAATAATCCGCAATCCCGCACGGCGCTCGGGTATGTGCAGGCGGATGTGGCTGTTCGATATCAGGGCATCAACGAGAAATTCATTGTCAATCTGCAAGGTGGCGCGTCTGTCACTGTATCGTCTGCGTCGGGGAGTGTCGGCTAAATGGCAAATCCATACAGCATTGGCCGGGATTGCCGGATTACGGTTCTGTGGAATGGTCAGCGGGTGGATCTGAGGGATGTGACGTCTTTCAGTGCCGCTCAGGAAACGCATGCTTTGCGTGCTAATCCGCTGAATGGTGTTCCGCTGGAATTCAATGTTCCGAATGGCTGGCGGGGAGCGTTTCAGATCGCCCGCGCCAATGCGGCGCTGGATAATCTGGTGGCGGCTGTGGAAGCAGCCTACTGGAATGCGGGGACGGTCGGAAGCGGGACGATCTACCAGTACGTTACGGAGCCGGATGGTTCGACGAGCACATGGGAGTTCAGCAATGTGTCCATGCAGTTGAAAAGTGATCCCTGGCAGGCGGATCATATGATCCATCAGACGGTTCAGTTCTTTGCTTCTACGAGGACGAAGATTTCGTGAGTAATTTTCCGCAGGAAATTGTTCTGTCAGATAAGCGCCGTCTGACGTTGCGCGAGATTGATCCGGCGGACATGCTGGATCTGATCGAAGCGGCGGGAAGTGCGATCAATGGGGCTTCGGCGTCTGCGTGGTTGGGCTATGCGGAAATGATCTGTTCCGTGACGGCGATTGATGGTGTGCCGGTTCAGATGCCGCAGAGCAAGGACGAGATCCGTGATCTCGCTCGTCGTGTGGGAAAGTCCGGGATTGCTGCGCTGACGCCACTGTTTGAACGTGATGCGGATGAGGATATCCGGGACGTCGCAAAAAACTGAGTCGGCACTCCGGGTTTCAGGAGATGCTTTATCTGCTGGATCACGGGGTGCCGTGGGATGTTTTGCGGGGGTGGTCAGGGGCGCGGCGTCTGGCTGCGTGTGTCATTACCGGTGAACGGGAAGGACACTGTTTTGACTGGGAAATGATGCGGTATCAGGGAGAGATATGATGCAGGAGGACATCTGGCGGAATATTCTCTTGGTCAGGACATTTTTCGGTCAGTCTGCCAGTGGGATGCTGCGAAGGGGGGCGCTGGTTTCGGCTGTGCCCCGTTTGCGGAAATCGGGATGGGCGACGACGCTTCGTGCCCGAAGACCTCCGGGGTTTGCGGTCAGGATGGCGCATTCCGGAAGTCGGGAAACGTCCAGTACTCGGAGCGTGCCCGGCGCAGGGAAGCCGACGGGGTCGCGGTATGGGGCGCTCTTTTCAAAGCGGAGAGAGCCTCAGGTTTCAATGCCGCGCTCTTTTTCTGTCCGATCTGTTGTTGCTCTTGTCGGGAATAAAGGGCGGATTAAGAGAGTATCTGCCCTTCCGGTTTCTTCGCGGCAGAGGTCTCAATTGCGTGTTGAAGAAGATCAGTACGTTTTTAAAAAGAAACGAATTGATCTTGATTTCGGACGAGGCCTGTCATCGGAAAGACGGGCGGGCATGCTCAAAAAAATATCCCATTCGAAGCCTGTGAGGCGTGTGGGGAGTGATGTGCATTCTGAGATTCGTGGGGTGGCGAGGGCGTCTGGAAAGTCGCTGTTTGTGCCGCCTCCTCGGTCTTTGCCTGTGACCGAGGAAGCGTATGGAACGACCGGGCGGGAACAGAATTCGCAGCATGTTTTTTCAGGGGCTCGACCATATCACGATACTGAAATTGTGAATGATCGTCTGGAGCATGAGGTGAGGAGCGGGGATTTTCTACTGGGTCATCGTGATGCCCGTTTGGCGGCGCGTCGTTCTGGCGGAGGTGTGGATGAGATCATGCAGCCTCAGTATCCCGGTCGCAGTATCGGATTTTTCTGACAGAGGAGATGTTCCCTGATGGGTATTGGCCTTTCTGACATAGAAAATGCCATTGGCGCTGTGGGGCGTTTGGGGGCGTCGTCGCCTGTCATACTGGGAAGTCTGGTTCTGACGGGAATTGAGGTTCCGGACACGCTGCAGGTTGGCGGTCGTCAGATGCTGGTTGTGCATCGTTTGCCAGGTGGTGGGCGGGTTGTGGACGCGCTGGGCAACGATCCGGGGCGGCTGGAATTGCGTGGGCGTTTTCTCGGTCCTGACGCGCAGATGCGCGCGCAGGCAGTCGAGCGTATGCGCATGGCGGGACAGCAGGTTGCGTTCTCGGCGGCGGGTCTTTCCGTACAGGTATGGATTGCGCAGTTTACTTACGTCTATCAGGCGAAGGGCGCGGTCTGTTCCTATAAACTGGTGCTTGAGAGGCCTCAGGAAACGACGTCCGTTCAGAGCCTGTCGACTCTGTCCGGTTTGCTGGGAGATGACGTCGGGAGTGCTCTCGATAGTTTTTCCGGGACCGTTTCGGGTATCTCCGAAGGTGTCTTTACGGCAGCGGGGCAGGTCTCTTCGGTTGTCGGGCAGGTGATGCCGCTGGCCAGTCTGGTTGGTGCAGGCGGTTTTGCTTCGAAAGTCACGGACGCACTGGGGACGATTAATGGCGTGGCGCAGAGTGGGATGAATCTCGCGACCGTTCCTTCTGCACTGGCGTCTGTTGCTGGAGGGCTGCAAAATGCGGGAAGTGGTTTGCAATCTATTATTGCCGGGACGGGACAGAATGTTGAGGCCATCCAGCCGGTCAACAGTGTTTCGCTAAAGACTCTGGGTCAGAATGCAGCGCTTCTGAGTGCGGCGGCGGATGCGGGGGGACTGGTCAATCGGTCTGCGGCGAATATTGCGGTGGCACAGGGGCAGGAGACGGCGTTGCCGTCAGTTTTCGCATGAGGGAATGATGCAGGATATTATTGTCAGTGCTGCGGATATTTCCCTGTTTCATGTGGCGGCGCGTGAACTTGGAGATGCATCCCAATGGTGGAGAATTGCGCAGGTTAACGGGATGATTGACCCGGATCTGGGCAGGATTTCTGAGACGGTTGTTCTGAAGGTTCCGTCGGTTGAACCTGATCTGGTGTCCGGCCGGCCTGATGGAGCATTGGAATGAATGTCAGAAACCTGGAGGTTCAGGTGCTTTTTGACGGGCGGGTCGATCCTGTTCTGGCGCTTGTGCAGTTTGAAATCGATGCCAGCCGTTATGAGGCATGCGATGTTGCTACTCTTCGTCTAGCTGTTAGAAAGCAGGGGACAGAAAAGCCGTGGTTCGAGGCGGAGCAGCCTGCGCGAAAATGGGTGACGCTTCAGATGCGGGATACCCAAAATATTGCGGCAGCCTGGACGACGCTGTTTCAGGGGCGTCTTGATCATATCGACTATGTGGCTGAGCATTCCATTCTGGAGATGGAATGTCGCGATGCGTTGGCTGCGTTAATGGATCTGCGTGTTCAGGATGCGTGGCTCAACCATACCCAGCAGGAACTGCTGGAAATCATGGCGCAGGCGGCGGGACTTGAGGCGCAGATTACGTTGCCTTCGGATCAGGCTACGTTGATGGCGGGTCAGTTTTGGCAGATTGAGCATAAACGGGGTGCTCTTATGGGGCAGCACCGTTTTCAGACGGCGGCGGATCTGGCGTTTACGATCGCAAGGGATGCGTTCTGCGATCTTTATGCCGAGGGAACCTCTCTTGTCTGTCAGCCGCTGTGGTCTGCTTCGGACAAAAGTGCGCAGGTGACGGATATGCGTCACGCGGTCCTTGAGACTGGAATTGCGCGCGATTTGCAGTTGCTGGCGGGTGTGGTTGTTCATATGGCATCGTGGGATTCCCGACAAAGAAGTACGACACACATCTATTACGATGGTGTTTCTTTTTCTCAGAACGTACCTTCGGAAAATTCCACCATCCATACATTCCGTGTTCCGGGGCGTCGACTGGAAGACCTCCAAAGGCTGGCGCGGGGTAAACATGCTCGCATTGCGGCTCATGCGTTGTCTGTCCGAATTAAAATCCCGGGAATTATCGGAGTTTCGCCACGGAATTTTATGACCGTGACGGTAGGACGGGGCGAAAAAACTCTAGGGATCGATCAAGTTATCTCACGCTTTTCCGTAGAGCAGGGATTTGTGCAGCATGTCGTTCTAAGAGATCGGGGAGGTGAGGCATGAATGATGCTCGTTTTGATGCGGCCGCTTTGCAAGGTCGAACGGCGCATACGATGTTTGGAATCGTCTCTGCCGTTGACCCGGTCAATCATGCCGTCAAAGTCCGCATTCAGCCTGAAAACATAGAAACAGGCTGGATTCCGGATTCGTGCGGTGTGCATGCAGGGGATTTGCGGATTGCACGTCCATCTTCTCCGGGAACCCACGTTGTGTTGCAACCGATTGAGGGAGACGGGGAGCATCTGGTCGTGACGGGAAGTGTGTACGACACGGTGGTTATGGCGCCTCTATCTCCTTTGACCGGCAAGGTGGCACAGCCTGGAGAACTTCTCGTCAAAGGCGGTTGTGGTCTTCCGCCGTTGTCTGCTTCCGGAAATGTTGGTGCATCGTCTTCCAGTGCGGGCTGGTTACATATTGGTCTGGATGGTGTTGCGGTGGGTGCGGGTAATGCGTCTTTTGTTATCAAAGACGGGACGATAACTCTTTCTGTTAACGGAACGGAAATAACGCTGACATCTGCCGGACTGACACTTTCCGGGGGGGATATTCGCACTGATCAGCATTCTCTGAATGAGCATATTCATCTGGCAGGAAGCCAGAAAACGGGAGGGCCGCTTGGATGATCGCTCTTTCGCATGTTTTCGGAAATGATCTGGTTCTGTCCGCCGGAGGGCTTCAGACAGTTTCGGGATCGGAGCTTACGAGGCAGGGATTGCTGAGGCGTCTGCTGACGGTTGCGGGGAATTATGTCTGGCAGCTCGATTATGGAGTGGGGCTTCCGCTCATGGTGGGGCAGGTCATTGCTCCGGAAGCCATGGAATCCGTCATCCGGGCGCAGGTCCAGGAAGATGCCAATGTGGACTCTTCACAGGCCGTGAGCGTGACCGTGAAGGATGAGGGGCTTGGCATCTGCAGATGTGATGTTTCCTATATCGACGCCGGGTCCGGCCAGCAGCAGAGCCTGTCTTTTTCCTACTGAAATTACGAGAGCGGCACGGTATTAAACCGCTCCAAGAGGATGCGATGTCTCTCTCCTTACGTTCCTTTTCCACGATTGTTTCTACAGCGGTGACAACGGCTCAGGCATCCTGTTCCCAGTTGCTGGACGTTTCCATCGGTTCTCCCGTTCGGGCTTTGATGGAGAGTGTAGGCGGTGTTGGTTTGTGGTTGCAGTATCTGGTGTTGCAGTCACTGTTAAGGACCCGATTGTCGACGTCTACTGGGTCGGACTGCGACAGTTTTGTCTATGACTTTGGCATGAGCCGACTGCCTGGTACGGCAGCGACGGGTGTTGTGACGTTTACCTCCTTCATGGCTAGCGAGCAGTCAGCGGTTGTTCCTCCCGGAGTGATCGTGCGGACAGTTGGAGGGATTTCCTTTGCGGTGACGCAGGACCGGACTTTGCCGACATGGTCTGCATCTGCGGGAGGTTATGTGCGTGCGGCCGGTGTTTCGACGCTATCGGTCCCTGTGTCGTGTCAGGTGATCGGATCGGTCGGAAATGTTTCTGTTGGTGCACTCTGCCTAATGGGAACGGCGGTTGCGGGCCTGGATACGGTGACGAACGGTGCACCTTTTCTGAATGGTTCCGATCAAGAAACGGACAGCCAGTTAAGATCACGCTTTCCGCTCTGGCTGGCGGCGAAAGCCTCCGCCAATCGGGCTGCGATCAGTAATGCCATTGTCAATGTCCAGACGAATCTGAGTTATTCACTGCGGGATGGTCTTGATACGGTAGGAAATGCGCGGAGCGGTTATTTTACGGCTGTGGTGAACGATGGAAGCGGCGTTCCTTCAGACCAGCTTTTATCGACTGTCTATGATGCCGTTGATTCTGTGCGGGCTCTTGGGATCGGCTTTGCTGTGCAGGCGCCACAGGATTTGACGGTGAATGTGTCCATGGATGTCGTGGTGCCTTCGTCTGTTCCGGCTCAGCAGGCCGCGAGCACCATTCAATCGGTTGTGTCCAAGGATATTGCTTCAATGACGGTGGGTGATGGTTATCCTTACAGCCGCCTGTCGTATCTGGCTTATGCCGGTGCGGGTGTTACCGTGACGTCTGTTCTGAATGTTCGATTGAATGGCGGGCAGGCTGATATTCCCGCAAATGGCAATCAGGCTCTCATGGTTGGAAGTATTCAGATCAATGTCACTCAGGGTTGAGGGGGTGAATTCTGAACTATTGGGGCGGATGAGGAATTTTCATGGCTGTATTTAACACATATCCCAAACTTGACTCCCTGACAGGGGAAGAAGTTGTTGTTCTCGCGGATTCCAGCGGCACACGAACCGTTACTGCGACGGTCTCGCAGATTATTGAGGCGCCTGTCAGTGTTACGGCAAGCGGTCAGTTTTATTCGGACAAAGGCGCACAGGTAAAGCGGTTTGCGGATCGGCTTCTGGTGGGTGTTGCAGCCGACAATCCCACTCTGAGCGACAGGGCCAGTTCGTCGCAGGATGACTGGCTTTCAGAAACCATGGGGGCAACGTCGATTGGTCCCTGGGCGCTGCAGGATGCCCAGTGTGCGTCCCTTGCCCAGTTTGGTAACAGTGCGTTTGTTGCAGGGTCGCGCACATCTGATGCTGTGACTGGTAAAGCGTTGCTGGGCTTTCAGCCGAGTTCCATCGGGGTGGCGTCATGGGGGGTTTCCGATGACACGTCCAGTCCGACAACCACGACCGCTTATGCTTATTATGGCGAAGCATGGCGTCTTGCTGGAGTGAATTATCAGCCGACTTTCGGAATGGAACTTGAGGCTGTTAATTTTGGTGGCCTCGCGGTGGGACAGTCGACGCCTTATGCGCCGAATGTTGGCGGTGGTGTGTACGGTATCCAGCTTGGTGCGGGTGGTGGTCAGACATCGGGGACTTCCGATGCCGCAGCGGGTATGGTGTTCGTTTCCAATCCGAATTCATGGCAGGTGGGTATTGTTTTCGGTGCCCAGTCTCTGACCGGAACGGATGGCAAGGATTCCGGATACGCATCGGCTGTTTCTCTTGCGCGCAACCAGGCTTTGGAGTGGCATACGCCGGAAACCGTTTCCGGTGTGGCCGGGTCCAATGTCGGCGCTTTTGTCCGCTCTACCGTGACGAAACGTACCAACGGTATGCGTCAGGAATTTACGGATAACGGAATCCTGTTTGGCAATATCGAAGGTGAGACGCTGTTCTCGGTTGCTAGTATGCCCAGCCCGACCAATGCGCTTCAGGTTCAGGCTGGCGCTGCAACACAGGCGGCGGGCCTGTATGTGCAGGAAGGCACGGGTGGATCCGGCAATCTGGGTCTTTTCCCAGCGAGCGGCGGAGAGTTGCAGATTACGTCTCCAGTGACGGGAACGGGTGGGACGATGCCGACTGTTGCCAATGGGGGTTTTCTGCATATCAACATCAATGGTGCTGATTATCGTATTCCGCTGATGGCTCCAGACCAGGTCGGGGGGGGATGGGATGGCGGTTCTCTACGATGAAGACAAGGACATCATCCGTGCTTCTGATGGGAGCGTTTTACTGGATACGGGGCCAGCTCCGGGGTCGGTAGAGGATTTTGCCGGGCGGTTCCGGCGTCTTTTGCCGACTGGGTGGTTTCCGCCGGAACCTCAGGGTCTGGAAGTAGAATCCGCACCCGTACTGGCGGCGATTTTGCGCGGTTTTGGTACTGTTCTGGCCGAAATCTGGCAGTTGATGCAGCAATGTTCCCTGCAGATGCGTTTTGCGACGATGAGCGGCGCTTTTCTGGATATGGCTGCCGAAGATTATTTCGGTGACGGTGGACTGGTCCGTCAGGCATCCGAGCCGGATGTCGTGTATCGCAAACGCATCCGTGCTGCGCTATTCGCCGAACGCAACACACGTCAGGCCGTAACGAATGCGCTTGTGGCGGCGACGGGTGTGCAGCCGGTTATTATCGAAACCCTGAACGCGTCCGACTGTCATGCTCTTGCCTGTGCGTCGCTTCCTGCCATGGGCGGGGGATACGGTTATGGTGCGCAGGCCCTGCGCTACGGCAGCCTTCAGGGCGGTCAGTTTTTTGTAGAAACGAAGTTGGGAAAAGCCGCAGATCTGGCAACAGTCTGCCGTGTCGTCGATCAGACGGCAGCCATGGGCGTTACCGGCTGGATCAAGGTGAAAAATTAATGGATCGGGCTATCGTTTATGCGGGATCAATCCCGCTTGATACGGATCTTCTGCGCGCAGGGCGGTATACCAAGGCGGCGTTTGGTAATCTGGCGTCCATGCTTTACGGACCGAATGTCATGGCGGCGTCGGGGCTGGGGTGTTCGGCGTCTTATAACAGCCTGAACCTGACGATTGAAGCAGGTTCGATTGTCGCGCCCGGTGTCATGGATGTTTCGACTATTGGTGGAAACGGTGGTGGCCTTGGAGCGGATACGACCGCTCTCACATGCCAGTATATCAGCACGGCACCGCAGACCATTACTCTGCCCGGCACAGGCAATACTTACACGATTTATGCTCGCTGCTCCGAGCAGGATGCTGATCCGACGGTGCTTCCGTTCTTCAATGCCAGCAATCCGTCCCAGACACAGGCTGGCATTCAAAACGGTGGCGGCGCGCTGCCTGTGCGCCGGACTGGCGTTATTTCCCTTGTCGCTGCGACCAACCCTCCCGTTCCTCCGGCGGGTGGGTGTGTGGTGGCGCTTTACACGATCACGGTGCCGCAGGGTGCATCTACTCTGGCGGGTGTAACGGCTCAGCCGGGGCAGGTATTCTGGCCAACCATTCCTGAATTGGCCACGCAGGCGCTTCTAAAGGCGTCCACCGAACCCATGACTCTCGTGACCGGGAATGGTTCGGTTTCCATTCCGGCCTGGGCGTCGAGGGTGGAGTTGCGGGTTATTGGTGCTGGTGGTGGTGGTGCTGCTTCGCAGGCGACAACCACCGTCAGTTCGTTTTCTGGTGCCGGCGGTGGCGGTGGCGGGGATGCTTGGGGCATTTATGCCGTCAGTCCGACGCAGGGTGCTGGACTGGCGATTACGGTTGGAAATGGCGGCGCGTCTGAGCAGACGGGTGGTACGTCTCTTGTCAGCTATCTCGGCCAGACACTCCTACAGGCCGAAGGCGGACAGGGCGGAACGTTCTATTCCACGACGGGATCTGCGGGTGGAGTTGGCGGGAACGCATCGGGCGGCACCGTTTGGAACCAGAGCGGAACGTCCGGTGGTGACGGGCAGTGTAACGCCTACACATTCTCAGGTTATGGAGGCGATGGCCCTTGGGGTGGTGCAGGGCGTTGCGGCAATCAGGGCGGCCGGAATGCCACCCGTTATGGTGCGGGCGGCGGCGGCTCCTATTCAGCGGCGACCGACGGCGTATCGTCCAGTGGGGGTGCAGGGTATCAGGGGTGTGTTCTCTACCGTTTCCTGCCGTGACGGGTTCAGTTCAGCGCAGGGGTGTCATCCGGCATATCAGACGGTGGCATGCTTTTGCTGAACTGTTTCACATCCTCCGCCGAAACAGCGGAGGCGTTGTTTCCCCATGAGTGGCGGATGAACGTCACGACATCGGCAATCTGCTGATCGGTCAGCTTGTGGTTGAACGCAGGCATCGTGAAGGAAGAGGGCGCGGCGGTCATGGAAGGAAGTGTCGCGCCAGCCTGAACAATATGAACGAGCGACACCGGGTCGGTCTGCATCACGACGGGATTGCCCGCCAGTGGCGGAAAGACGGCAGGATATCCCTTACCGTCCGTACGATGGCATGCGGCGCAGCGATCAATATAGAGGCGTGCACCCCGCGATGAGAGATCTGCTTTGTGAAGCTGGTCCGTAATGGTGGAGTCGTATGTCCAGGGTGTCTGGGACTGGTCGGCCGCCTGAAGACTTTTGAGGTAATGCGCAATGGACCGCAGGTCCTCATCCGTCAGTTTCTGTGTGCCATGCAGAACGGCAGACGTCATGGAGCCGAAGACACTGCCGGTTTCAGCGCGGCCTGTTTTGAGAAACGCCAGGATGTCCTCTTCGCGCCAGCGACCCAGTCCGGTCCGGTTCTCCTGACGAAGGGATGGCGGCGTCCAACCGTCCACCACGGCTCCCCCAGACAAATAGAGACTACCGCCATCAGCCGTCAGGGCTTTTTCCTGCATGGTGATGGCGCGTGGAGAATGACAGGCCCCACAATGGGCTGGTCCTTCCACGAGATAAGCCCCTCGCGCCAGCCGGGGATCAGTAAATTCTCTGGCGGTGCGGGTGATGGCCTTATGGGGCGTGGGCGCAAAAATCCAGCGCCAGAACGTGAGTGGCCAGCGCATGGATAGCGGCCACTTAATCTCGTTGTCCGGCGTCGGAACAGAAGCCGCTGGAACACCTTTCCTGAAATAGACAAACAATGCGTGAATATCGCTGTCTGTCATCCGGGCATATGAGGGAAATGGCATGGCGGGATAAAGGGTTGAGCCATCCCGGCGAATGCCTTCCCGCACTGCGCGGCTGAACTGTGCTTCCGTATAATGTCCGATGCCGTGTTCGGGATCGGGTGTGATATTGGTGGAGTAGATTTTCCCCATAGGGAGAGAAAATGATACTCCTCCGGAATATTCAGGTTTTCCATGAACGGAGTGGCAGGCCGCGCAGTCAGAGGCGGCTGCCAGGTAACGTCCTTTTTCCAGAGTGGCTGTGTCAGCATCTTGCGTGATCGCAGATCCCGTCAGCCCTGCTCCGAGAATGATGGCGACAAAGAGAGGTCCCTTCATGCTTTCACCAGCGGGCCAGGAGATTTGAGATATGTCGTCCGAATGTGGTGTGCAGACCAATATGCGAGCGCAGCTACCATTCCCGTCGGGTTGTATCCCATACCCTGCGGAAACGCATTCGATCCGATGACGAAGACGTTGGACACATCCCAGCTCTGAAGGTAGCGGTTGATCGCGCTGGTCTGAGGATTATCCCCCATGATGGCGCCCCCGCCCAGATGTGTGGTCTGATAGGTGCGCGTGTCGAATGGCTGACCCGCATTGAGATGGACCAGATTCATTTTTGTCGCCCCCATGGCGCGGGCGATGGGTTCGATCTTGCTCACGACATACTGGTTCATGCGGATGTCGTTGTCCTTCCATGTGAAGGTCATGCGGAGCAGCGGCTGTCCGTAAGCGTCCTTCCACGTTGGGTCGAGATCCAGATAGACATCCCGATACGCCATGTTGCTGCCATGAGCGTCGATACCGAGCGAATGCTTGTAAGTATTGACGAGGGAGTCCTTATAGGCGGAGCCCCAGCGTGGCGTGCCTCCCCCTCCGGCGCCGAGTGCGGCCGCAATGGGCTTTACGCCCGCCTGATTGACCCAGACAGGCGATCCCCCCACAAAACCGAGCGGCCCGTGATCGAAATTCATGCTGTTGAAATCATCAATGGCAACTCCGGCGCCACCGGCCCCTACAAACTGGTTGGTATAGGTCGAGGGCGGCAGCCAGACGCGTGAAGACGTGATCGTCTGATAGACGAAATTGCGTCCGACCGTTCCGGTATTGCTGACAGGGTCGTAGGGTTTTCCGATGCCCGAGACCAGCATCAGATGAACATTATTAAACTGGAAAGCTCCCAGAATGATCAGATCTGCCGAGAGCGAGTTTTCTTTTCGGGTTTTCGTGTCCAGATAGGTGACGCCGGTTGCTTTTGTTTTCGTGCTGTCGAGATCGACGCGTAGAACATGAGCGTTCGGGATAAGGGAAAATCTCGAATCCTGTCGCAGGACGGGCAGAATATTCACGTTGGGCGAGGCTTTTGAATACAGGTAGCAGTCATACCCGCTGCAATAACCACAGAAATTGCATGGCCCCATCTGGCAACCGTAAATATTGGTATATTGCCGCGACGCATTGGCCGCAGGAAGCGCATAGGGATGATACCCGGCATTTTCCGCAGCATCTCGGAAAACTGATGCCGAGAAAGTATCTTTCATCGCGGGAAGTGGAAAGTTATCGGAACGATCCGGAGAAAAAACATTCCCGTTTCCGACAATTTTCCCCTGAACCCTGTAAGCTTCTCCTGATGTTCCGAAAACCTTTTCAGCTTTGTCGAAAAAAGGCTCAAGCTCTTCATAGCTGATGCCATAATCCTGAAGGTTCATGCCTTCAGGAATGAATTTCTCGCCATACCGTTCGATCACGGCGCTTCGGAGCCTCAGGTCTTCGGGTGCAACGCGGAAATGGACACCAGACCAGTGAAGGCCCGCGCCGCCAACGCCTTCGCCGGGCAAAAACGCCGCGAGCTGTCGGTACGGCAGGGCCGTCTGGTCGATGGTATTGCGGATCGTCACGGTCGACTGGGACAGATTCTGGAAAAGCCGTTTGCGGATGGCTCCGCGCAATTCATCAATGGATTCCGGGTAAGCCCCTTCGACAGGCGTCGTTCTTTCTGATCCCCGCTCAAGCATGACGACCGATAGACCGGCTTCAGTCAGTTCCTTGGCCATGATCGAGCCAGCCCAGCCTGCCCCCACAATGATCGCATCAACATGTTTGACCATCAGGCAGTCTCCCCGGAAATGGAGACCGGACCGATGGGGTAGGACGCTCCTTCCTGATTGACCCAGTCCATGAAGTCTGCCCGTGCGCCGGGAAAGCCCAGCATGATCCAGCCCCCAAGGCCGCGATTGCCGCCGTAAAGCGGATCAGCAAAAGCCCCTTCAAGTGTGTTGGTCCAAAGCTGTTCGAAAAAGACGCGTCCCGGAATGTCGCCGAGCTGTACAGACCCACCCTCCAAGGCTGTCAGGATTTCATCCTGCTGCAAAGCGGACAGAGCCGCAAATCCCTTCCCGTATTGTTGGCGGGCATAGCGTTCCACGCCTGCGATCCCTTTGCGATACAGATCTTTGGGAACGAAAGGCAGCTGGTAACCCAGATTGGCTGGCCCCTGTTCGAACGGGCCGGACATGTACCAATTCTCGCCCCGTGCGTATGGGGTCTGCATCTGCCGGTCCAGAAATTCCGCGACACCGAGCGTCTTTGCGCCCGGGCCGTTATGGTCGGCGGGAAACAGACGTTCGCAGGCGGCTTCGAGGAACTGATATTCCGCAATGTCGAAAAAAACCGGTCGATAGGGTTGGGCCGCTTCATCCGCCAGAGCCTCGCTCCAGCGGGCATTTCCCGACGCCAACCAAAAAGACGTAGTTCCCAGAAGTCCTTTCACGACACTGCGGCGGCGTGGAGCGTTCAGTGTCGGTTCCATGGGGGGCACAGCTTTCTCCGGGGATAGAACCAAGGGGCACAGAAGAATCTGGAAATGGGCGATTTACAAAACCCATTTCCTAATGAAAACGGACGAAGCCCGCCAGCCGGTCGTTCATCACAACATGACGAGAGGTGTGAACCTGCTGGGAAATTTTAGTGGGTTCCGGAACTGGCCGTTGAAGGAAGTTGCAAGGTTCCGGGCTGGGGCGAGCGTTGAACGGTGGCGGGAGTGGTTGCCGTGTCGGTTTCCGCGCCTGTCGGGAAAATGGCGTCCGGAGCGCTGGAGGCCGCAACAGGCGTGGCGGTTTTCGCGGGAACAGGAGAAGCCGTGTCCGGTGTGGTCAACGCGGGCGTTGTGGGTGCAGCCACCGGCTGTGCGCCCGGAACGCCCAGTGCCTGCTGCTGTACGCCTCCATTGACGATCGGCGTTCCCGCAGCATCCGTCATCCAGGACAGGAGCTTTTTGCGGATCTGGAATTCCAGTTCCACATTCATGTCCTGCATCATCTGGTTGGTGAGGGTGTAGAGTTCCCTGCGGGATGTCGGATCGCGGTCTCCGGCGTCCAGCTTGCGCGTGATTCGTGCATGCACGAATCCGGTATGCTGGTTGCCGGCATCAGCAACATTCAACTGCACGTCCATGGCGCCCGTCACCGCATTGTCGCCTGCGCGGTTCAGATAAGCCTGCTTGATGATGAAGTCCGCCTTGCCCGAGGTTCCGCTTGCGACCAGACGTTGACCGGCCATGTTCTTAAGTGCCTGATCCGGCGCGATCGGCGCCTTGGCCGACAGCGAATCCGGTGCAGCGGGCGCTTCGTCCTGAACGTCGATCGAGGCTACGTTCAGATGGATCGGGGAAAGGTAGCTGTAATCAATCGGAGGAAATGCTTCGTCCGCAGTCCCGCCCGAGCACGCTGTCATGCCCAGAGACAGCATCAGAGCCCCCAGACCGGTCCAGTAGCGTATGCGCATATTCTGTCTCCTGAAGACGTTACCGACGACTGAAAAGGGACTTGATCCGGCTTTTCAGTCTCTGTCCAGATGCTGGAGGATGAGAAGTCGGGAGCGATTGCTCTGCCGGGATGAAAGAGGAAACCGATGTGGCGGAAGATGATTGTGAGGCTTCGTCCGGAATATTCGGGCGAAAACCAGAAGCCTGTCCGACACCGAAATCTTCTGCTCTGAAAGGGCGGGCGGCCCGGATCAGCGAGTCATGTTCGGGATGACGGGCATACCAGCCCAAAATCAGCCCCGGAATCATCGCGGCTGCGGGATCATCACTGACCAGTAGCGGAGCGTCAGGATAGTAAAAAGAAGGACGCAGAGCCGGAAGGGTTTCGTTCCAGATCAGATAAAAGACCGTATCGGCGTCCTGAAAGCGGCTTACGCCGAATGAGCCCATCTGAAAGGTGATCTGGGCCAGAAGCGGGAGCGCCGTGAAGGGGGATGAGACGATCAGCGGACCGTGACCCCGCTGGGCCGCCAGCAGGGCTGCGATCCGGTTCTCACCGATCTGTCGCCCGTTCGGGCAGGGGAGCGCCTCACCGCTATCGGCATGACCCGACGGCAGAAGAAGCGTATGCGGCGCAAAGCCTCCGAGCCAGGAGCCTGACAGTTCGTTGACCGCAATTTCAGGCAGTGCGTCGCAGGACGGCCCAACCTGCGGAGAGAGCGGAGCTCCCAGTACCCCGGTCGCCAGCGGCCAGAATACTCCGTCCATTGCCACCAGAAGACGCTGCCGGACGGATTCATTGAGCGTTAGAACATGGCTCGCGCGGTAGTCGTCCCCTTCAAGCCACCAGCAGGCCTGTTTGCCGGTCGCGTCCTCCTTAAAAACCACAACGCTAAAATCATCCGCTACAACATCCCGACTGCTCGGACTCCAGCCGGGATAAAGCTGCTCGACCGGAAAGCCATCGAGCTTCACGCCATCAAGCAGGGGGAGCGTCATGCAGTCCGTTCTCCAAGTTCACCGCGTGCAAAGCGGAAACCGACATTGCAGAATTCACAGTTCATCGTGATGGCGCCGTTTTCAACCATGTGATCAAGATCGTCCTCCGGGAATGTCTCCAGAACGGACGCCAGCCTTGCCCGGTTGCATCGGCAGCCATAAGCCAGCGCGCGTGGTGTCCCGACACGGACGTCCAGCGTGCCGAAAAGCCGCTGGATCAGGCGTTCGTTGGACAGGTCCGGGTCAAGGACTTCCTGCTCCGTCACTGTGGCAGCCAGCGTACAGGCGGTTTCCCAGGCGTCTTCATCCTGTTCGGAAGCCTCGATCCCGCCTTCTGCCGCGATCCGTTCCAGAACAAGCGCTCCGGCCTTCCATCCATCCGCCGATTTTGCACAAAACAGCCGGATCCAGCAGTCATGCTGCTCGCTGGTCTGGAAATAGTTCACGGCCATGTCTGCCAGCGTCGTGCCGGTCAGATCCACGATGCCCTGATGCCGGTCCATATCCGGCCCCTGATCGATGGTGAATGCCATATAGCCGTCCCCCAGAAGGCCCTTGGCCGTCTCAGGAAGGGCGTCGCGGTCCGTATCATCCCGTAGACGTGCGAAGAACCGCAGATCTCCGCTGTCCGTCGCGTCTGCTACGAGCATGGAAACCGGGCCATCGCCCTTGATCTGGAGGGAAAAAGCCCCCTTGAACTTCAGGGCTGACACCATGGCCGCCACGAGCGCCAGTGCCTCCCCCCCAAGCTGCGAGACCGCATCGGGATTATCATGCCGCGACAGGATGGCATCTGCCAGAGGCCCAAGCCGCACCAGACGCCCCCGCACCGGGGAGCGTTCCAGATAAAAGGGCGTGACGCCGCCTGAGACGACCATGTTCGGAACGTTAGGCCGGTTCATGTCCAGGAAGGGTGGCGTATCCATCAGTCGTTTTCTTTCCCAAGGGCCCAGAGCAGCAGGCCCTTCTGCGTGTGCAGGCGGTTTTCCGCCTCATCAAAGACAACAGACGCCGGGCCTTCAAAGACCTCCGACGTCACTTCTTCTCCGATATGGGCAGGCAGGCAGTGCAGGAACAGGGCATCAGGCGTGGCTTTTGCCATTAGCGCCGTATCGACCTGATAGGGCTGGAACACTTTGAGGCGTGTTTCACGATCCTTGTCGCCCATGCTGACCCAGGTATCGGTCAGGACGGCATCGGCTCCGGCTACGGCTTCCGCAGGGTCGTGGAAAACCTCGATCGTCGCACCATGAGCCTGTGCCCATGCTACGGCTTCCGGGTTGGGCGCAAACTGTTCCGGCGTTGCGAGGCGGACATTGAAGCCCAGCAGGGCCGCGCCTTCCATCAGGGACGTCGCGACATTGTTGCCGTCGCCGATCCAGGCCAGCGTTTTGCCGCGGATCGGGCCGCGGTGTTCCTCAAACGTCAGAACATCCGCCAGAATCTGGATCGGATGAGAAACAGGTGTCAGGCCGTTGATGACCGGCACCGAACTCCACTTCGCCAGTTCGCGCAGATTGGCGTCATTCCCGGTCCGCAGAACGATCACGTCCAGAAAACGCGACAGGACGCGGGCGGTGTCGGCCACCGTCTCGCCGCGGCCAAGCTGCATATCGCCCGGCGAAAGCACCGAAACGGACCCGCCAAGCTGCCCCATCCCGACCTCGAACGACACGCGGGTGCGGGTTGAAGGCTGGGCGAGGATCAGGCCGAGAGTACGACCTTCCAGAGGACGGTCCGGATGCAGGGGCTGACGGCGCCCGTTCTGCATGGCTTTGACCTTCGCGGAAAGGTCGATGATCTGACGAATGGTTTCGGGGCTGAAATCGCGCAGATCCAGAAAGTGCCGGGGGGCTGTTGTCGCGCTCACGATGCTTTCTCCTGCATGGCAGAGGCTTTCAGGGACAGGGCGGCCTTCACCAGTCGCTCGCAGGCTTCACGACACTCGGCTTCCGACACGACCAGCGGCGGAACGAGACGCAGCACATTGTCTCCCGCGCCTACGGTCAGAAGGCCCTGATCCAGAACGGCCTGCATGACATCAGCGACAGGCGGCACGCAGTGCAGTCCGCGCATCAGTCCAAGCCCGCGGACATTGTCGAAAACGCCTTCCGAACGGCTGACAACGTCTTCCAGCATTTTGCCGAACGCATCCCCAACCGTGCGGACATGCTCCAGAAAACCGGGGCTCAGGATTTCTTCAAGAACGGTCACACCGGCCGCGCAGGCCAGTGGATTGCCGCCAAAGGTCGTCCCGTGGGAGCCCGGTGTCAGATGTCGTGCCAGTTCTTCCGTCGCAAGCACGGCACCAAGAGGGAAGCCGCCGCCAATGCCCTTGGCCACGGAAATTACGTCCGGACGGATGCCATACCATTCATGCGCGAACAGCTTGCCTGTGCGTCCAACGCCGGTCTGGACTTCATCAAAGCCCAGATACAGTCCGTATTCGTCACAGACGGCGCGCAGTCCTTCCATGAACTCGCGGGTCGCAGGCTTGATGCCGCTCTCGCCCTGAATGGGCTCGACGATGATGCCCGCCGTGTGCGGCGTAATGGCCTCACGCAGCGTGTTGGTGTTGTTGAACGGCGCATGGTCGAACCCCTCCACCACAGGGCCAAAGCCCTTCTGATAGGCGGGGTTGCCCGTCGCCGAGATCATGGCGAGCGTCCGGCCATGGAAGGCCCCATCGAAGCACAGAATGCTGGTCCGCTCCGGGTGCCCGTTTTCGAACTGGGCGCGGCGGATCATCTTGACCATGCCCTCATTGGCTTCGGCGCCCGAATTACAGAACAGCACGGAGTCCGCGAACGTGTTCCGCACCAGCAGTTCCGCCAGCGCCTCCGCCTGCGGAATCCGGTACAGGTTCGAGACATGCATGACCTTCGCGGCCTGTTCCGCAATGGTCTTCACCAGTTTCGGATGGGCATGTCCCAGCGAGGTCACGGCAATCCCGGCCCCGAAATCCAGATATCGTCGCCCGTTCGTCGCCGTCAGCCAGACGCCTTCGCCCTGCTCGAAAGCGAGGTCGGCACGTTTGTAGTTCGGCATCAGCGCGGGGATCATGATGGATCTCTGAATATCTGGTTTAAAACGAAATGGTTCATGCGGAATCGCAAAACCCTGCCCCGGTTGCCCGGAGCAGGGCTTCAAATTCCGCCAGTGCATAGTGAAGGGCAGAACGGGGTTCCGTCAAACCCCGGCTTGCCGGAATGTGGCGGTCAACCCGGCAGATCAGACCCGCTGATACAGCAGATCCCGCGCCAGCCAGCACCCGACCCGCATTGCTGTCACGCTCCCGCCCTGCCGCTCGAACGCCAGGGTCCAGTCTCCGGGAGCCGTATGATCAAGCGCGCGCGGGCAGGGCAGAACCCACACATCCTTTGCCAGACGCTGGAGCATTTCCATCCGTCCATCGCCCAGAATTCCCGAGAAACCGCCATAAACCACGCCGCCCGCCAGTGTGATGGTCACTTCGGCTTCGTCGAGTTCTTCACAGCGATAGACGCCCGCCAGTTCAGCAATATCCTCGCCGGGCGTTTCGTCGCAGCGCGTGAGGATGCCTGTCCGGTTTTCTCCCGGACGCTCCACCACAACTTCGGGGCCTTCCGCTGTTTCCTGTGCCTTCACGACGACCGACCCCGCTTCGGCCCGCGTCGTCGAAACGCCTTCCAGAAGCTCCGGCACCATCAGATAGCGCAGCTTTGCTCCGCCCGGCGCGGGTTCGATTCGGGCCGACAGTCCCGTCTCTCGCTCCAGATAGGTCCCATACAGCGCGGTCGGAGGTTGCGTGCTGCGGTCCGGCTCGTATGGAACGCCCAGAGCCGCCGCCAGAATCTGCGCCGCTGCAACCTGTGCGGCGTTCATGTGATTGAACATCACCACGACTGACAGACGCTCGGACGCGACATGCAGCCGATGGGACCGCCAGCCCCGCAACGCGCCGCCATGCATCGTGACGTCCCGCCCGAACATCGTGCTGCGTTGCAGGCCGAATCCATAAGGCGCGGCTTGGCCGTCACTGAACGTCACCGGCGCGGTCAGACGCCGGTACAGACTGTCCGGCGCGTCGCGGGTTTCATCAATGAACCGCTCCCACGCAATCATATCGTCCAGAGACGCTCCAAGTCCGGCATCCCCCGTCCAGATGACATTGTTGACTGCCGGCCGGAAGCCGCTCTCCACGGTTCCTTCATAGCCGACTGTCCCATCCGGCATGGCGCGCGTATCGGCTGCCAGAATGGCGCGTTCCATGCCAACCGGATTGAAGATCGACGTCTGGAGCAGTTCTGCGAAGCTGCGCTCCGTGCGGTCCTGAAGAATGTCGGAAATCAGCCGAAAATTCTGGTTCACATAAGAATAGGACGTGCCGGGCTGGAACTGGAGCGTTCGCGTTCCTTCAATGACGCGCCGGGCCTCGCGGTCCCCGAAATCCCCTTCGATGGGCGCGCCATGCAGCATCGCTACAGCCCAGTAGTCCCGCAGGCCGGACTGGTTATGCGCCAGATGCAGCATTCCCGGCGAAGGCTCGTCGAGCTGCGGCAGGCGCGCATCCACATCCGCGTCCAGCTCCGACGGATCGTCATACAGGTCGAGCAGCGTGCCGCAGGTGAACTGCTTGGTGATGGAGCACATGCGAAACAGCGTGGAGGGCGCGAACGGAATGCGGCGCTCCACATTCGCATAGCCCCAGCCATGCCGGATCAGAACCTCGCCGTCCTTCAAAACGGCCACAGCGCCACCGGGGCCGGGAAAGCGGACAGGGATGGCGGAGGCGGCCGCTTCAAGACGGGTAAAAAGTGAATCGCTCATGGATGGAATGATGGCTCCAGACCGTCTTGCCGTAAATGCCTTTCACCCGGCATAATTGTCCCATCATGGAGGACAATCCCGCCCCGCCCCCCGTTCCGGATGCCGCGTCCCTGCGTGAGGCCGCGCTGGCGCATCTCGCCCGCTTCGCCACGACCGAGCAGGGCCTGCGTCAGATGCTGGACCGTCGCCTGCGCCGCTGGGGCGTACGTGCGTCGCATGCCGGTCTGCCGAACGAAGATATCGAATCCGCCGTTGCTGCCCTGCGCCCTGCCATAGACGGAATCGTCGCGTCCATGACCGATCTGGGCGCCGTGAATGACGCAGGGTTTGCCCGCAGCCGTGCCACCAGTCTGACCCGCACCGGCCGTTCCCGGCGCGCGGTGGAAGCACATCTCGCCAACAAGGGTGTCGATCAGGAGACTGTCCGCGACGCCCTCAACGACTCGCTGGGCGAACGCTCGGACAGCAGCGCACGGGAGGCGGAACTCGCTGCGGCTCTCGTTCTGGCCCGCAAACGCCGTCTCGGTCCGTTCCAGCGACCCGACCGCGAAGACGATGATCCCCTCAAGACCCTTGGAGTCTTTGCCCGGAACGGTTTTTCCCGCGATGTTGCGCAGAGCGTGCTCGACATGGACCCTGATGAGGCGGAAGACCGCATCATCGCTTTTCGGAGTCTGTGAGCATGACATCCCGCTTCCTGCCGCTCGGTCTTCTCGTGATGCTCGCAGCCTGTGGCAACCGCTACGAATACAGCCGCGCCAGCTTCAACGGTCCGCTGCAATGCGCGCCCTACGCCCGCGAACGCACTGGCCTGAAACTGAGCGGAAGTGCGGCTTCGTGGTGGGGGCAGTCCAGCGGACGCTATGCCCACACCCATACGCCCCGTCCCGGAGAAGTGCTGGTTTTCCGCGCCACGTCCCGTGTTCCGAGCGGCCATGTCTCCATCGTGCGCCGCCAGGTTTCGGACCGTACAATCCTCGTCGATCACGCCAACTGGGAACCGGGCCGCATCGACCATGCCGTGCCCATTACGGATGTGTCCGCCCGTAATGACTGGACGCTGGTGCGGGTCTGGTGGATGCCTATCCATGGTTTGGGAAAGCGCGCTTATCCGACTTACGGCTTCATATCATCTCGTGACAGTGACGATGCTTCCTGAGAGGAATGCTTGCACAATCGTTCAAGCCTTGCCACATGATGAGACCTCGGGTGGATCCCTCGCTTTTCGGAGTAACACACTATGGGTAGCATGAGCCCCGTTCACTGGCTGATTCTGGCGGTCGTCCTGCTCGTCGTGTTTGGCGGCGGCGGTAAGATCAGTGGCCTGATGGGAGACTTCGCGAAGGGCATCAAGTCCTTCAAGAAGAATATGGGTGAGGATGAATCCATGACCACGACGGATGCCCCGCAGGCTCCGGGTCATATTTCGCCGCCGAACCAGAATCCCGGCTACAGCCAGACGACCAGCAGCGAAACGCACCGCAATCAGGTCTGATGCAGACTCTCACGGTTGATGAAAGCTGGGGCAATGCCTGCCGCCAGATCGTAAGCGCCGGCCAGCGGATGGACCAACGCGGCTGGGTCCCGGCCACGGCAGGCAACCTGTCGTGCCGCCTGCCGGATGGCAGGATCGCCATTACGCGCTCGGGCGGCCATAAAGGCTTCCTGACGGACAGCGACGTCATCGAAATCACGCCGGACGGCGTGCCGGTCGATCCCGCCAACCGCGCCAGCGCGGAAACCCTCCTGCACACGCAGCTTTATGCCCATGATCCCGCGATTGGGGCCGTCCTGCATGGCCATTCTGTTGCCGCGACCATCCTGTCCATGGATGAGTCGTCTGATGCGATCACGCTGGCAGGCTACGAGGTCCTTAAGGTCTTCGAGGGCCAGACGACCCACGACACAAGCCTTGAACTGCCCCTGTTCCACAATGATCAGGACATCGCGCGTCTGGCCACCGTCGTTGCGCCCAAACTTGTGGACATGCGCCTTGGCTATCTGATCCGCGGTCATGGCGTTTATGTCTGGGGCAAGGACATGTTCACGGCTCTGGCGCGCCTCGAAGGACTTGAGTTCCTGCTGGCCTGCGAACTCGCCCGTCTGCAGAGAAAGGCCTGACCATGAGTCGCCTGACCGTCTATCGCGATGATGCTCCCGACACGATCCTGCTGGACGTCACCACACCCGGCGAGATCGCGGAGACCCTGCGCCCCCACAACATCCGCTTCGACCGCTGGTCGGCACCCGTCACACCGGCCCCTGACGCTCCGGCGGAAGAGGTTCTGGAGGCTTATCGCCCCTATCTCGACACGCTGATGGGCGAGACGGGCGCTGGCAGCGCAGATGTGGTGCGGATCAACACATCCACGCCGAATCTTGCGGAAGTTCGGAAAAAATTCCTCTCCGAACACACCCACAGCGAAGACGAAGTCCGCTTCTTCGTGCATGGGCAGGGCGCGTTCGTTCTGCATATCCGCGGGCGCGTCTATTCCGTCCTGTGCACCCAAGGAGACCTGATCTCCGTCCCAGCCGGAATCCCGCACTGGTTCGACGCCGGTCAGAACCCGGACGTGGTGGCCCTGCGTGTCTTCACCGACACGACCGGCTGGATCGCGCAATATACCGGCGATGACATTGCCAACCGCTTCCCCGCTGAAGTTCCCTGAAAGTCCCCCATGATCCGTCTCGTCCTGCTTGATATCGAGGGCACAACCCTGCCGATTTCTTTCGTGCGGGACGTCATGTTCCCCTATGCCGCCAAGGTCCTTCCGGCCCTGATGCAGGACCATACGAACCCGACGGTCGTGGCGGCGCGGGCGGATATCGTCATGGAATATCCGGGACAGGACCCGCTGAAAGTCTGTCAGAACTGGATGAAGGCGGACGTGAAGGCAGCCCCCCTCAAGACGCTGCAGGGCCTGACCTGGCGTCAGGGGTTCGAGGACGGCACCCTTCAGGCCGATCTGTACCCGGATGTCCCGCCCGCCCTGAAGGCATGGTCGAAAGGCGGCCTGCGTCTGGCCGTCTATTCCTCCGGCTCCATCCCGTCGCAGAAACTGCTCTACGGCTATACGGCACAGGGCGATCTGACGCCTCTGTTCGAAGACTTCTTCGATCTTTCGACCGGCGGGAAAAAAGACGCCGAATCCTACGAAAAGATCACCGCCGCTGTCGGTCTGCCTGCAGACGACATCCTGTTTCTGTCCGATATCGGTGCAGAACTGGACGCTGCCCGCACGGCGGGCATGAGCGTCTGCCAGCTCGTTCGCGAACAGGACGGCACTCTCCCGCATTCAGGTGTCGCACAAGCGCCAGACCTGAACTCGGTCTCCAGCCAGTTCGGCCTGCCCGTCGCATGATCCTGCACACGGATTGGCGCAATATCCCGGCCTCCGCCCGCAATACGGTGGCGGCACTCGGTAACTTCGATGGCGTGCATCGCGGCCATGTCCACCTTCTCGACACATTGCGGATGGCACGTCCCGATCATCCGCTGTCGGTCGTCACGTTTGACCCGCACCCCCGCACGCTGTTCCGCCCGCAGGACCCGCCGTTTCGCCTGATGCTGCCGGATGTCCGTGCCGCTGCCCTCGGTGAGCAGGGCGTGGAACATGTTTTCCAGATCCCGTTCGATGCCGAATTCTCCCGTCTGAGCGCCGACCGGTTTGTGAACGATGTTCTCGTGAAGGGCCTCGGCGTGACGCATGTGGCCTGTGGTGCGGATTTCGCATTCGGCCACCGTCGTCACGGCAATATCGATCGCCTCGAGGCTCTTCTCGTGCCTCATGGAATCGGTCTGACCATCGTGCCTCAGCTTGTCGATGACGGCGGCCCGATTTCCTCCAGCCGCATCCGTCGCCTGTTGCAGGAAGGCTATCCAGAGCGCGCCGCTGAAGAACTGGGCCGTCCCTGGAGCATCACCGGCCCCGTCATGCACGGAGACCAGCGCGGACGTCTTCTCGGCTTCCCGACCGCCAATATCCCTCTGACGCAGCATCTCGAACCCGCGCGCGGCGTCTATGCCGCCCGCGTTACGCTGCCTGATGGCCGAGTGATTCCTGGCGTTGCCAATATCGGTCGTCGTCCCACGATCAATGACGGTCGGGAAAGCCGCCTCGAAGTCCATCTCTTCGACTTCAACGAAGATTTGTACGGCCAGACCCTCAGCGTTGCCCTGATTGCGCTACTGCGTGAGGAAAAGCGTTTCTCCGGTCTGGACGAACTCAAGGCCCAGATTACCGCCGATGCCGCGCAGGCCCGTTCCATTCTGGCCAACTGAGCCTTCTTCTCAATCACCTGAACCTCGGCGGACTGCGGCCCTTCTTCGATTTTGGAGGAGGGCTTTTTTGTGCTGTATGACATTGTGTGTCATTTCGGTCACTTCTCCAAAGAGAGAATGAGAATCCTTCGCATTTTTGCAGAATGTGTATTGAGAATAATTCTCAATAAATCTTTAAGGGTAGCATCAGTTTTCGTTTGCAGGATCGTGATCCGATGTCGTCCAGAATACCTCGCCCTCCTCTGGGCTCGCTCTCTCTGGCCGCTGGTCTGACGCTCGTCTGTAGCGCAGCCCATGCCCAGCAGACTGATGCCCGGCATCATCACAAAGCCCGCCGTCAGTCCGTTTCCAAAAATACCGCACTCCCTCCGCAGGCCGCTAAATCCGCCGCCCCGAAGAGCGCAACCCCCGCTCCGAAAACAGCTGATAACAGCATCAGCGCCGCCCCCGGTGAGGACGAGCATCTTCAGGTGGTGGGCTCGCCCATGAACATCCTGCACGAGACCATGGGTCTGAGCCGGATGCCGGAAGATGCGCTGCATACGCCGCAGACGATCAACATCGTCCCCCAGCTTCTGATGCAGCAGCAGAACGTCAAATCCCTCGACGAAGCCCTGCGCAACGTGCCGGGCATCACAGCCTCTGTCGGTGAGGGCGAGGGTGGCATGGCGGGCGACCAGTTCCTCATCCGCGGCTTTCAGGCCCAGAACGACATCTACGAAAACGGCCTGCGCGATTTCGGCGTCTATACCCGCGACAGCTTCGATTACGACCATGTCTCGGTCATCAAGGGGCCGTCTTCCGAAGTCTTCGGTAACGGTACTACGGGCGGCGCCATCAACATCACCACCAAGGTCGCCCATCTCGGCGACAGCTATGGCGGCAGCTTCTCGGGAGGTTCGGCAGACTACTACCGGGGCACACTCGATTTCAACAAGCAGATCGGAGATTCTACGGCCATCCGCATTACCGGCATGGGTAACGAGAACAATACGGTCGGCCGCGATAACGTCTATTCGCACCGCTGGGGTCTCGCACCGTCGATCGCGTTCGGTCTGGGCAAGCGCACAACGTTTACGCTGGAATATTTCCATCAGACGGACAACCGCGTGCCGGATTATGGCGTACCGGTCGGGAAAAAGCCGGGCACCCGGATTGCAAAGCCTCTGACGGAATACGGCCTGAACCGCAACAACTGGTATGGTACGACCTACGATCAGGATGCCTCGAACGTGGACATGCTGACAGGCCGCCTGAAATTCGACCTGAACAAGCATATCACGCTGTATGACGACCTGCGTGGCGGCATGTACAGCCGGTATTTCTCCGCCTCACAGCCCGGCTGCGATACAACCTGCGTGGCCAATTATTTCAACAATCCCGAGGCCGCGACCGTAAACCGACGGGGCCATCTGGGCGGCCCCGAACCCTATCAGCAGGACGACTGGTCCGTGCAGAACGTCTTTTCGGGCGTTGCAAAGTTCTCCACAGGCAGTATCCGCCATCAGATTATCGCAGGCGTCGACGTTGCGCATATCTATGACCGGCGCACCAACTACGCCTATAATTTCAATGGTCAGAATGGCACACGTGCAGACAAAACAAGCCTGACCAATCCTTCCGCCACACAGCCCGGCCTGCTGCTCGGCACGCTCGGTCAGTATAGCGGCACACTCGTCAACATTCCCGGTGTCGGCCGTGCGCTCTACAAGACGGGCGATGCCACCGATGTCGGCGCGTTCTTCTCCGAACAGGTCTGGCTTCTGCCCGAGTTCTCGATCCGTGGCGGTTTCCGCTGGGATCACTGGAACAGCCATTATTCGGCCAATGGCGGGATGGTCGGCGCAGGCGTGGCCTACGGACAGCAGCAGGACACGTTCAATCCGACCGTCAGCCTGATGTACACGCCGACCAGCGATCTCATGGTCTATTTCAACTGGGCGCAGTCCACCACGCCGCTAGGCCTGTATGTGACGAACAGCTCCGAACCTCTGAAATCCTCAACGCAGGGTTTCAGCCCCGAGCGCAGCAGCCTGTACGAACTGGGTGCGAAGTATAACGCCTTCCACGGCCGGATGGGCTTTACGGCTTCCATGTTCCGTCTGGAGAAGGGCAACGCCCTCATGACCGATCCTTCGACAGGGGATGTGTCGTCCTCCAGCGATCGCCAAAGAAATCAGGGCGTCGAACTCAGCGTTTCGGGTGAGATCCTGAAGAACTGGACCATGATCGGAACCTACGCCTATTACGACGCCACGACCGTCTGGTCCCAGACGGCGGCCGATCTCGGCAAGCGCATCCAGTACGCCCCGAAAAACTCGGCCACCATCTGGTCCACCTACACGATCGCTCCTAACCGCCCTTGGAACGTCACGTTCGGCGGTGGCCTGACATGGCGTGATGGCGTCTATCTGAACGCTGCCAATACGGGCCGCGTGCCCGCGACAATGGAGTGGGATGCCGTTGTCTCTCATAATTTCGGCAAGCGCTGGCGCGTGGCCATGAACGGCTACAACCTCGACAACCGTCTGAATTACAGCAACCTGTTCAGCGACCGCGCCACCCCGTCCGTCGGCCGCTCTTTCCTCTTCAATCTTTCGGCAAATTACTGAGCCGAAACAGTCTTGCCTGAGGGGGCAATTCCCATCTCCTTCAGGCGTTCGCGGACCCGCTCCAGCAGGTCCGCGTCGCCTTGCGGCCCCAGCGCCGTGAGTTTCTGGTCCATCGCCAGCAGGATGTCGGACGTCGCATCCACAACAGCCTTGCGCCACCAGCCCAGCGCCTCTTGGGTGTTCCCGGCATCCACGAGAGCCGTCGCATAATTGTGCTGTCCCCGGTAATCGCCGCCCTCAGCCGATTTTCGGTACCAGTCCAGCGCCGCCGCCCGGTCCTGCGGCACAACCCAGCCTTCTTCCAGAAACCTTGCATAGAGGTTCATGGATTTCGCATGACCATGACCGGCGGCCGTGCGGAACAGGTCCAGCGCTTGCGCCAGATCCGCCTCCATGCCGATCCCGCGCATGGTGAGGATGCCCAGATTATACCGGCCCCATTCGTCGCCCGCAGCAGCGGCGGCGGCGTAACAGTGTGCCGCCTGTTGCAGATCCTTCTCGCAGCCCCAGCCGAACTGGAAGCAGCGTCCGCGCATGTTGTGCCCGGGTCCGAACCCGGCACTTGCCGCAATCGTAAACCACTCCAGCGCACCCGCCGGATCGCGCGGAACATGCACGCTGTCCAGAAGCACCTGTCCCCATTGCACGATCTGAAGATGCTGCCCCTTCAGTGCACCCTGCCGGATCTCTTCGATCTGCGGCGGCAGGGCCGGGGCCTCAGGACGACGGGGACGGGTTTTACGGCCCAGAAATTTCTGAACGATCCGCTTCATCAGAGTGCCGGCACGACCTGCTGGACCGTGAACCCGTCCTTCCGCAGAAGAGCGGGCAGTCCTTTCGGCCCCGCCATATGAAGGGAGCCTACCGCCACGAACAGCGAGGTTCCGCTTTCATGGATCTTCGCAATTTTTGCAGCCATGCCGACATTCCGATCGTCCAGAAGCCGCGACATGAAGCGCCGTTCCCGCGCGGTGTTCAGACAGTCGCACCACTCGTGGTACGCATCCAGCCGCTTCACGTCACTGGACGCCCACATTTCCGCAAGCCGTCGGTTTTCCGTCTGTGTCTTGCCCGATGACACGCCTTTGATGATGTCGTCGATGAACGCATCTTCATCCGCCTGTTCCGGCCCGATCAGCAGATCGCGCTGCATCTGCACCGTCTCCAGCCCGATCAGCGGTTTTTTCAGACTGCCCGCCATGCCCTGAAGCACGGCATCCACAGCATAATCCGGATAATATCCATCTCCGCGCGCTGAAAGCGCCTCGACGCCCGCTGCTTCGACGCCCACAGCCACATGCGCGAACGCCGCGCTGGGCACACATTGCTGATCCATGAGCGCATCCACCTTCGCCTTGCGTCCGGACTGCACGAGATGCGCCCAGCGCGCCGCATCTTCGGGTTGGCGCAGGCTGGTCGCGGTCTCGGGGGCGTTCAGATCAAGCTCCAGTGCGACCTCACTGCTGTGCAGGATCGCAGCCCGCGTCAGCGGACCGGGCATCAGCCAGTCCTGCTTCGCCACATGGAGCGTCCCGTACAGCCAGGATGAATGGCCGTCTTTCGTCACTTTCCACAAAAAGCCCCGGTCCGGTGCCGTCCTAAACATCTGCCCCATCAGGGTCTTGTCCGGCACGCTCGCTGCCGCCGGACAACGGGGCGCCTGCGCGAAGGCCCCGCTCGTCGCACAGAAACCCAGAACAAGCACGGCAACAGACTGAAAGAGATGGCGTTTACGCACGGATCTGCCTTCTGGAAAAAGCCTCATATTCCCCATCATCCGTTACTCCCGCCGCCCCCGCAACCCGTCCCGCTCACGCGCCTTGTGCAGGCCTGCTCCGCAACCCGGACTTGACCGGATTGGCCCGCGATCTCCATATGGTCCCTACTTTTGTGTGAATGACCGAAACTGGCCCGTCCCTGATGTCCAACAGCCCTTCCGACAAGACCCCCGATCCTTCTGCCGCCGCGTTCAAGGAACAGCAGGACCGCTATCGCGACACCGTGTTCCTCCCCCGCACCGGCTTTCCGATGCGCGGCGGCCTGCCCAAGCGCGAGCCCGAGACGCTCGCCCGCTGGGCTGAGACGGGACTGGACGATCGGATACGTGAAGCCGGGAAGGGACGTCCCGTCTTCACGCTGCATGACGGCCCGCCCTACGCCAACGGTCACATTCATATCGGACACGCCCTGAACAAGGTGATGAAGGACGTGGTTAACCGCGCCCATCGCATGTCAGGCTACGAGGTCCGATATCTTCCGGGCTGGGACTGTCACGGCCTGCCGATTGAATGGCGGATCGAGGAGCAGTATCGCAAGGCCGGCAAGGATAAGGATCAGGTGCCGCTGCTCCAGTTCCGTGCCGAGTGCCGCCAGTACGCTGCCGAATGGGTCCAGAAACAGGCTGAAGACTTCAAGCGCATCGGCGTGCAGGCCGAATGGGCCAATCGCTATGTGACGATGGACTTCAGCTCCGAAGCCAAGATCGTCGATGAAATCGGCAAGTTCCTGCTCAACGGCAGCCTCTATCGCGGCCTGCGCCCCGTCATGTGGAGCCCGGTCGAGAAGACCGCCCTGGCTGAAGCCGAAATCGAATATCACGACATCGACTCCACCACGATTTTTGTGGCCTTCCCGGTCATCAAGGACCCGACACCCGCCCATGCCCTGAGCGGCGTCTCCGCCGTCATCTGGACGACCACGCCCTGGACCATCCCGGCCAACCGCGCGCTCGCTTATGGCCCGGATATCACCTATGTCGTCTTGCGGATCGACGAGACGAACGAAAACAGCATCGTCCCCCAAGGCGCAAAGCTGCTGGTAGCCGAAGACCGTGTGGAAGCGTTCTGTACGGAAGCGGGCATCACCGCCCATCACACGCTCTACACCCTTCCGGGCACGGCCCTCGAAGGCGCGGTCTGCGCCCATCCGCTGCGTGGCCGTGGGTATGAATATGACGTGCCGATGCTGCCGGGTGAGTTCGTCACGACCGATGCCGGTACGGGCCTCGTCCACATGGCGCCGTCGCACGGTCAGGACGACTTTGCACTCTGCCGCCAGTACGGCATCGAAGTCCCCGAACTGGTGGAAGACGACGGTCGTTACGCGCCGTGGGTTCCGCATCTGGCTGGCATTCACGTCTTCAAGGCTGCCGATCCGGTCTGCGACCTGCTGACGGAAGCCCGCCAGTCCGCTGAACATGACGACGCACCCGCCACCGGCCTCATGGCCCGCGGCTCGGTCCGCCACTCCTATCCGCATTCCTGGCGCTCCAGAGCCCCGATCATTTTCCGCGCGACGCCGCAGTGGTTCATCGCGATGGATGGCGAGACGAAGCTGCGCGAAAAATCCCTCAGCGCGCTGGACAACGTCACCTTCGTCCCCGAAGCAGCCCGCCGCCGTCTCACGTCGATGATCGAACAGCGTCCGGACTGGTGCATCTCCCGCCAGCGCGCCTGGGGCGTTCCGATCGCGGTTTTCGTCGAGAAGCGCACCGGCGAGGTCCTGCGCGATGCCGCCGTCATGCAGCGTATCGTCGACGCCTTCCGCGAGAAGGGGGCCGATGTCTGGTATGAAGCCGACCCGGCCGTGTTCCTCGGCGCTGACCGCAATCCCGCCGATTATGAACAGGTCTTCGACATCGTGGATGTCTGGTTTGAAAGCGGCTCGTCCCATCGCTTCGATCTGGGGCAGGAGGGGCTGAACTTCCCCGCCGATGTCTATCTCGAAGGTTCCGACCAGCATCGCGGCTGGTTCCAGTCCTCCCTTCTGGAAAGCGTCGGCACGATGGGCGTCGCGCCCTACAAGGCGCTCGTGACCAACGGCTTCGTCATGGACGAGCAGGGCCGCAAGATGTCCAAGTCTCTGGGCAATGTCGTGGCCCCGTCTGACGTGACCGACAGCCTCGGCGCGGACATCCTGCGTCTGTGGGTCCTGAACTCCGACACGAACGAAGACCTTCGCATCGGGCAAGAAATCCTCAAGCAGCAGGGCGAGCTTTATCGTCGCCTGCGCAATACCCTGCGCTGGCTCCTCGGCGCGCTGGATGGCTTCACACCTGAAGAGGCCGTGCCCTATGCCGATCTGCCGCCGCTGGAGCAGTATATCCTGCACCGCCTGTCCGAACTGCGCGGCCTGATCTCCAGCGCGGTTGAGACGCATCAGTGGGTGGGCGTCTATCCGGCACTGCACGGGTTCTGCACCACCGACCTCTCGGCGTTCTATTTCGACATCCGCAAGGACGCGATCTATTGCGACGCCACATCCGATCCGACGCGCCGCGCGGCCCGCACGGTTCTGGATGTCCTGCACCGTGCGCTCTGCACCTGGCTGGCCCCTGTTCTCGTCTTCACGGCGGAAGAAGCCTGGCAGGCCCGTTTCGGCGAAAACGACAGCGTGCATCTCGCGCAGTTCTTCGAGCCGGATGCGGAGTGGAACGATCCCGAACTCGGCAACCGCTGGGAAGACATCCGCGCCTATCGTCGCCTTGTCACGACCGAGCTGGAAACAGCCCGCCGTGACGGCACGATCGGCTCCTCGCTCGAAGCCAGCGTCACGCTGCCGCTGTCGCAGGAAGAAGCCGGAATTCTGGGGGGTCTCGACTGGGCCGAACTTCTCATCACGTCCCATGCCGAAACAGAACTGCTGCCGGGCGACACGGCTCATGGCGGCCCGCAGGTCGAGCGTGCGCCGGGCCATAAATGCGCCCGTTGCTGGAAGGTGCTGCCGGAAGTCGGGGAAGACGCCGAACATCCTGCCCTGTGCCGCCGCTGCATTGACGTGGTGAGCGCCTGATGTCCCTGTGGCATGACGGTATGAGCCGCACGGGGCGCATGGTTCTGGGCTTCGCCCTGCTGGTTCTGGTTCTCGTTCTGGATCAGGCCAGCAAGGACTGGATTCTGTACACCTACCACCTGCCGGATCGTGGATCAGTCGAAATCCTGCCGTTCCTGAACTTCACGATGGTCTGGAACCATGCCGTGACCTTCGGCATGTTCGGCGGCCTCGGCAGCCGGGGGCCGTGGGTTTTCTGCGCGATTTCGCTGATCGCGGTGGGGCTTCTGGTCTGGACCCTGACCCGCACGAAACGTACGCTGGTTGCTGCGTCCTGTGGTGCGATTGCCGGTGGGGCCATCGGCAATGTCATCGACCGCCTGCGCTATGGCGCGGTCGTGGATTTCCTGCACGCCCATGCGTTCGGCTGGTCATGGTATGTCTTCAACGTCGCGGATTCCGGGATCGTCTGTGGCGTGGCCGTCTGGCTGATCGACTCCCTTCTTGCCGAACGTCAGGCCGCCAGAGCTTCGAACGCGAAGTGATGCACAGCCGGAACTTTTTCTCACGCCCCGCTCCGGCCTTGCTCCCGCGCCGCGTGAACTGTAGGAGTGTTCCAATCATGATCGCGTCCCAGGGGCCCTCCATGCGCCGTAACCGTCTTTTCGTTGCCCGTCTCAGTGTTCAGATGGGTGCCATGGCTTCCGTCGGCCTGCTGCTTTCGGGCTGCACGGGCGCCGATGTCTCCCGCGCGATCGGCCTCGAACGGGCCATGCCCGACGAGTACACCGTCACGACCCGCGCGCCCCTCTCCATGCCGCCTTCCGAGCAGATGCAGCTTCCCGGCGCCGCGGACGCCCATCGCCCGGATGAAAGCCCGCGCATGCAGGCGCTCGAAACCCTCTCGCCGGACACGGCCCTGCATCCGGATTCCGGCAAGGGCAGCACAGGCCAGACCGCACTGGTCGGGCAGGTGGACAAGTCCGCCAATGCGCCGAACAATGCCGAACTCGGTACGGCCGATGCCGGTTTTGTGGACAATCTGATGTTCTGGAAAGGCGGCAATGCCGGATCCGTCGTCGATGGTGACGGCGAAAACCGTCGCATCCGCGAGAACTCGGCTCTGGGCCGCAACCCTGCAACGGGCGCCACCCCGACGGTCCGCAAGAAGAAAGCCTTCCTAGGCGTTCTGTAATTCTGCCAGTCCCGACCGCTCCCACACCAGCCTGTTGATCGGCTGGAAGGGACGGTCCCGTCTGCCGCCCGGCTCCTGCCCGGACGATGAGGAGGCATCGTGACCGAGGCCCCGTCCTTTCCCCGCCCCCCAAGCCGTCCAACAATCCGTCGCCTGTCTGGCCACGTCATCGACCTGATCGCAGCGGGCGAGGTCATCGAACGTCCCGCCGCCGCGCTGAAGGAACTGGTCGAAAACGCCATTGATGCTGGTGCGACACGTATCGTGGTCGCGCTGCGTGCAGGCGGAACGGACCGGATTGACGTTACCGACAATGGCTGCGGCATGAACCCGGCCGAGCTGGAACTGGCGGTCGAGCGGCATTGCACGTCCAAACTTCAGGACGACCATCTCGTCCAGATCCGCACGCTCGGGTTCCGGGGCGAGGCGCTGCCCTCCATCGGCGCCAGCGCACGGCTTTCCATCACGTCCCGGGCGCCGGAGTCCGATACCGCCTGGTGCATCCGCGTGGATGGCGGCGTCATTACCCTGCCACAGCCCGCTTCCGGCCCAATCGGTACGCGCATCGTCGTAACAGACCTGTTCTTCGCCACTCCGGCGCGGCGCAAGTTTCTCAAGAGCGCACGCGTCGAGAGTGGTCATGCCGAATCCGTTATGCGGCGGCTGGCTTTGTCCGCGCCTCATTGCGCCATGCGTGTCCTGCTGGACGACAAGGTTCTGTTCGACCTGCCCGAACAGAGTCCGATCAGCCGTGCGGCCTCTATCCTCGATACCACGCCCGATACGCTGATCCCGCTCGACGAACAGCGCGGTGCGGTGCGCCTGTCGGGTTTTGCCTGTGGCCCGGCCCGCACCCGCGCCACCGGATCGGGCCAGTTCATTCTGGTCAACAACCGCCCTGTAACCGACCCGATGCTGCGGACAGCCATTCGTGTAGCCTATCGTCCTGTCATCGAGCGTGGCCGCTTCCCGGTCATGGCGTTGCATCTGAAAGTGCCCTTGGAACGGCTGGACGTGAACGTCCATCCCGCCAAGACGGAACTGCGTTTCGCCGACGAAGCCGACATCCGCTCCCTTGTCATTGGTGGTCTGGGCCGGGCGCTGGGGCATGGCTCGAAGGGCGGAGGTGGCATTCATGCGAGTTTCGCCCCGCGGCCTTCCATCGTCTATCCGCCGCGCCCGCCGGAACCCCGTGAGGCTGTGACGTCGCTTCCGTTACAGACCACTCTGCCCACGGCCTCAGCGCCCCAAACCCCGCAAGCCGCCTCCCGTCAGGGTTTTGCAGAAACAGACCCGGCTTTCGCCCCTGCGGCCCGGGCTCCGCAGCAGCCTGAGGCGCTCGATCCGGCGTTCCCGCTAGGCGCGTCCATCGCGCAGGTCTTTGACACATACATTCTCGCGCTCGCACCCGATGGCGACCTGATTCTCGTGGATCAGCATGCGGCCCATGAACGCCTGACCCATGAGCGCTTGCGCGAACAATATGCGAGCGGCGGCACTCTGCGTGCGCAGGCCCTGCTCCTGCCCGAAGTGGTGGACCTGCCCCGCCGTGAGGCCGAAGCCCTCATGTCGCGGGCGGAAGATCTTGCCAAACTCGGGATCGACCTTGAATCTTTCGGCCCCGGCAGCGTGCTACTGCGGTCGGTTCCGGCCCTTCTGGGCGCGCAGGATATTCAGGGTCTTCTGAAGGACGTTGCCGACGAACTGGCCAGTGATCCGGATCTGGACGCTGCCAGTACGGGAAGTTTCGCGCATCATCTGGACGCCATTCTGGCGCGGATGGCCTGTCATGGCAGTATCCGTGCAGGTCGTCGTCTCAAGCCCGAAGAAATGGACGCCCTGCTGCGAGAGATGGAACGCACTCCGCGTGCCAATACCTGTTCTCATGGGCGGCCCACATGGCTCAGACTGACGCGGCGTGAACTTGAACGTCTTTTTGGACGCGTTAAATAACACGCAGGGTTGAAGAGTGGTTTCTTGCAGCCCCATGTTAGGACCAGCGGCGATCACTTTGCCGGCAGGAAAGACAACAGAATGTCAGCGTCACTACAAGGCAGTTCCGAGGCAACTGATGCCTCGCTTATCCACTCCCTCCGCGCCATTCTTGGCGCGCGACATGTCCTGACGACACCCGCCGCGACCTATCGCTTCCGCAAGGGGTTCCGTTTCGGCATGGGAGACGTGGTGGCGGTGCTTCAGCCCGGCAGTCTTGTTGAACTGTGGCGTGCCGCGAAGCTCTGTGCTGAGTCCGGCCGGATCATCATCATGCAGGCCGCCAATACGGGCCTGACGGGCGGCTCCACTCCTGACGGCAATGACTATGACCGTGGCGTGGTCATCATCAGCACGAACCGTCTGGATGGCATCCACCTGATCGGCGAGGGCAGGCAGGTCGTGTGTCTGCCCGGCTCCACCCTGCACGATCTGGAAGACAAGCTTGCCGCCATCGGCCGCGAACCGCATTCCGTGATCGGATCGTCCTGTATCGGTGCGTCAGTTCTGGGTGGTGTCAGCAACAATTCCGGCGGTGCGCTGGTCCAGCGCGGCCCCGCCTTCACCGAAATGGCGCTGTTCGGGCAGATGGGTGCGGACGGCAAACTGCATCTCGTCAACCATCTGGGCATCCGTCTGGAGGGCAATCCCGAGCAGATCCTCGCCGCCGTGCAGGCCGGACAGCTTCCCGAAGCCGCCATCGACTGGAACGCCGGACGCGGCCACGACGAAAACTACGCTATTCATGTCCGGGACGTGGACGCAGACACCCCCGCCCGCTTCAATGCCGACCCCAACCGCTGGTATGAAGCCGCGGGATGTGCGGGCAAGCTGGTCGTGTTCGCCGTGCGTCTGGATACGTTCGAGGCGAACAAAAACCCGGCCGTCTTCTATATCGGGACGAACAGCACGTCCGACCTTGAAGACCTGCGCCGCCACGCCCTGACCCATTTCGACGAACTGCCGATTGCAGGTGAATATCTGCATCGCGATGCGTTCGATATCGCCGAGAAATACGGCAAGGATACGTTTGCGGTCATCCGCTATTTCGGCACGAAATACCTGCCGAAATTCTTCTCCATGAAGTCCCGCTTCGACGTTTTCGCGCAGAAACTGCCGTTCCTGTCCGATCATTTCAGCGATCTGGCGATGCAGTTCCTCAGCCGCTTCCTGCCCAAACAGCTCCCCAAGCGCATGTGCGAGTATCGTGACCGTTTCGAGCATCACCTGATGCTCAAGGTCTCGGCTCCCATGACCGCGCCTGTTCGGACCTATCTGGAACAGTGGGCCTCAAGCACGGGCGGGGCTTTCTTTGAATGTACGCCCGAAGAAGGCAAGCTCGCCTTCCTGCACCGCTTTGCCGCAGCCGGTGCTGCCGTGCGGTACCGCGCAATCCACACGAAAACCGCCGAAGACATTGTGGCGCTCGATGTCGCCCTGCGCCGCAATGATCGTGAATGGTTTGAGGTCCTGCCGAAGGAGATCGAAGACAAGATCATCGTCAAACTCTATTACGGCCATTTCTTCTGCCACGTGATGCACCAGGATTACGTGATCAAAAAGGGCTACAACGCCATGGAGGTGGAGCACGACATGCTCCCCGGACTGGACGCCCGTGGTGCGCGCTATCCGGCGGAACACAATGTCGGGCATCTCTACAAGGCGCCGGACGAGATGGTCGCCCATTACCGCAGCCTTGATCCGTGCAACTGCTTCAATCCGGGCATTGGCCTTGCGACAAAGACCCGCAACTGGGTTGCCGAGAGCGTCTGACGCTCCCGGTTCTGTTGCGGCCCGGTTCTTTTCAGAATGCGGCGGTCAGGTTCATGTTGAAAGACCGCCCCACTCCCGGCAACGGCCCCAGAACACCTGTAGCGTCGTAATCCCCGAGCGAGAGGCCGCCGAGCGGCAGGTAGTAGCGCTGGTTCAGCACGTTCGCGAGTTCGGCATTGAGCGTAAAATACCGCCAGCGATAGCTCCCCCCAAGCCCCAACAAGGCATATCCGGGCGTGCGGGGCTCGTTGCGCAGCCAGTCCACGGTGTCCTTGGATTTCACGAGCGTCACCTCGACGCGCCCTGTCCAGTCCTCATAGGTCTCGTGCAGCCCGATCAGGCCATTCGCAGGCATCTGGTGGTACAGCCCCGAATGCGTGACCAGATCCACACCGCGCACCCAGTTGATGTTCCCGACCAGCTCGCCCCGCCCATAAGCCATCCTGTCCCACAGGCGTACGGAGCCTGAGGCGTTGATGCCGTAGCTCTGGGCGTTGTGATTGACGAAACCCAGCATCGACAGGCCGTTGGAAAAGCTGCTCAACCGCCGGACGTTAATGTAGTTGTGCGTGTAGGTATAAAAGGGCTGGATCTTCAGATCCCAGCGCTGGGTCGGGTTCGGGTCATGCCAGTCCACCGTGACACTGGCCGTATTGGCGACCTCGGGCGACAGGTTCAGGTTCCCCACATAGCCATTGCCGTCGCCAAACCAGCCGATCATCCGCGTCGCCATGCTGCCCATGCCCCAGGCATAACGCTCATACAGGTTCGGCGAACGTGTCTTGCGGGCATAGCCGCCCTCGATGGACAGGCTGTCCATCGGCTTCCAGCGTCCTGTTGCGGTCACGTCGAAATTGACGTCCGTGCGCCCGCGTGACGCCTGATTGAACCGCTCCGCCGCCATCGCATCGGCCATGGACATCATGCCGGTCCAGGAATAGGGCGCGACCTTGCCCGTATTCATCATCACCAGATCGTTGCGAAATCCAAGCTGTGTGGAAAAGCGGGGTAGCCACTGCGCATCCCATTCCGCGAAATGACCCAGCCGGTCCCGATGACCGTTATTGATGTTGTGATAGGTGCCCGGCCCCATCATCATGCTGCCCTGAAGCGGCGGCCACCAGTCGTTCAGTCCATTATGGTCGAAGGAGCTGCCCAGTTTGAGCGTGTGCTTCAGCCCGAGCGGAATGGTCGCCTTGATCGCATAGGTCGCCGTCCGCGCATCCGTGTTCATCGGCATGCCCGTGGTCGCGCTGTGACCGCCCTTGTCCGAAAGCATGTCCATGACATGCGTCACCCGCTGCCACGAGCCACGGACATCCAGCGTGCCCCAGTTGAAGTCGCCCTTGTACTTGCCGTTCACGAAGGTGGAGCGGTTGTTCGTCATGTCCATGTACTGGTTGGGAAAGCCCTCATAGGGGATGTCCTGCTGACCGAAGGTCAGGGACAGAAGATGGTTGGCCTTCTTCACGCCCAGCGTCACAGCATGATTGAAGCTCAGATAGTCCGTGGACCGCACGCGCTGCCCGTTCCCGCCTGCCTGATAGTCGCTGGCATGGGAATAGGACGCGGTATAGCGCAGGCTGAACATATCATTGGCGACCGTCAAAGACCCCGAAGCTCCCGAACCGCCGCCATTGCTGCGATAATCGCCCCGCACATGCCCAGTCACGAGGATATCGCCCGTTTTGGCAAAGAGCGGGTCCTTGCGCTCGATCTCGACGGTCCCGCCGATACTGTCTCCGCCCAGACTGACGGGCGTGATCCCCGCAATCGCCACGGCGCGCGAGACGCTGTCCGGGTCGACATAGGACATGGCGGGATTCATATGATTCGGACAGGCGGCATCAATCCGCATCCCGTCCACGAGCGTCGCCACCCGGTCGTCGGCCATACCGTTCAGGACAGGCAGGGCGGAGACGCCGCCTGCGGAATAGGTGCTGTAACCGAGCGCATTGTCCAGAAGATGTGCCGTATCCGCGCTGGTCGTCTGCGGTTGGTGTACGCCGATGACACGCAACTGTTCGGCCTTGGCAGACTCGACGGAGTCTGGCTGAGACAGAACGTCCTGTGCGGACGCCCCTGAAAAGGCGGTCAGGGTAAAGAAAATCGCCGTCAGGCACGGGCGCGCATAACCTGCGCCCGCGCGGACACTGAAAAGGGGGAGCATGATCCACATCCTCGACTGATCTGAAATCCAGTCACGGCGGATCACGCCCCGCAGGCCTGTCCCGAAAGAGACAAACCGCGGGCAGTTACGTCCTCCGCCATGACTACGATGGGGTTCAGACGAGGCGAGGCGGCCCTCGGGACGGGGGAAGCAGACGCCAGACTACGGGCGGCGCGCGTGGCGCACCGGGTGTCTGTCGGATCTGACGCCCTCTGGTTCCACAGGCTGGCAGTACGGGCAGGCTGGCAAGGATGACTGCCAGAAGCTGCAACAGCGGACAGAGTGGGCAGGTGCCGTCATGCGAGTGGTGATGATGCTGATGTCCGGCAGTCATGCCGGGCATCGATCCGGACATGTGTTCCGTCATCATCATGGGGGACGGTGCAATGTCGATCCCCGTCAGGCGCTCGATCGTCGCCCGGGGGCTTTCTTCAGGATAGGAACACCCCTGAAGAACAAGCTGTCCCAGAAACCCCAGAAGAACCACGGCGATGACTGCAAATGCAGGCAGACCGGACCGTCGGTTCGAAGGGGGAAAGAGGCAGGACATAACGCCCGCATCTGGCGCCGACATCCCCTGCCGGTCAAGAGAGCGGAATACGTCCCGACCCTATATTTCTGTCTGTTTTCAGCCGATTATGGATCGGTGTTGCGTCAATGCAGGGACTTTTGCCGTCCGGTCAGCACATTCCCTGCCGAGGCGGCGGCAATACACAGCACCCCCATCCAGCGCATTGCGGACAGAGCCTCATGCAGGAATACGAATCCTGAAAGAGCACCCAGCATCGGCTCCATGCTCAGCAGGATGCCCAGATCGCGCGGACTCAGGCTCCGCATCGCCATCATGTCCAGAATATACGGCACTGCAGAAGACAGGACCGCCACGCTCAGCGCCGCACCACCCTGCCAGGGGTGGGTCAGAACCGCTGGAATCGTCGGGATCAGACAGGGGAGCAGCAGGATGGCCGCCGTGCTCATGCCCAGTGTCGTGGCTACGGGCGCGGGGAACATTTTCCCCATCCGTGTGCCGGTCAGAATATAGACCACCCAGCCGCAGCCGCTCAGCAGGGCCGCCGCCACGCCGAACAGATTGAGCGACGCCAGACCCACCGTCGGCCCCTCGGGCCGCAGAAGCAGGAACAGCCCCGCAACCACAAGCCCCGCCCAGCACAGATCCAGCCAGCGGCGGGAGCCGACCAGTGCCAGCGTCAGAGGGCCGGTGAACTCAAGGGCCACGACGACACCCAATGGCAGCCGGACCAGCGCCACGTAAAAGCAGAAATTCATGATCGCGACAGATGCACCATAAGGCAGCAGCAGCTTCAGCCGCTCAACCGTCAGCGTACCTGGGGTCGGTCGCCAGATGCACAGCAGGATCACAGCCGCTAGACAGACGCGTAGCCCCACCATGCCGGTCGGGCCGAACAGCGGAAACAGCCCCTTCGCAAGCGTTGCGCCGATCTGAAAGGAGGAAATCCCCCCGATCAGACAGCCGATGGCCTTAAGCTGGCTATCCGGTTCCGTGGCACTGGTCGGGGATGACACGCTCAGACGTCGAGTTCGTCAACGGAGCGGGCGTGTTCCTGAATGAAGCGGAAGCGTAGTTCCGGCTTGCGGCCCATCAGACTTTCCACACGCTCACTGGTTATCAGACGGTCCTCAGGCGGCGTGATGACGCGCAGAAGCGTCCGCCGGGCCGGGTCCATGGTCGTTTCCTTGAGATCCTTCACCGGCATCTCGCCCAGACCTTTGAACCGGGAAACCTCGACCTTCGCATTGGCTTTGAAATCGGTTTTGATCCGCCGCAGCCGGTCCTGATCGTTCATCGCATAGACCGTCTTGGGTCCGTGCGTGATGCGGTAGAGCGGCGGCTGCGCCAGATGCAGATGACCCTGACGGATCAGTTCCGGCATTTCGCGGTAGAAGAACGTCATCAGCAGCGAGGCGATATGCGCCCCGTCCACGTCGGCATCCGTCATGATGATGACGCGCCCATAACGCAGACGGCTGATATCGAACGACGTCCCGATACCGCAGCCCAGAGCTTCCGTCAGATCCTTAAGTTCCTGATTGGCCCGCATCTTGTCGTTGGTTGCGGAAGCCACATTCAGGATTTTGCCGCGCAACGGCAACACCGCCTGCGTTTCGCGGTCGCGCGCCTGACGGGCGGAGCCGCCAGCCGATTCGCCCTCCACGAGGAACAGTTCCGTCTCGGCGGCATTTTCACGCGTGCAGTCCGTCAGCTTGCCGGGAAGGCGCAGCTTGCGCGTGGCGCTCTTGCGGGCCGTGTCCTTGACTTCACGGCGGCGCAGACGCTCTTCCGCGCGCTCCACCATGAAAGCCAGCAGGCTGTCCGCCTGTTGTGGATTGCCACCCAGCCAGTGATCCACGCGGTCGCGTAGCGCGCCCTCGACCAGCCGCGACGCTTCCTGAGAGGTCAGCTTGTCCTTGGTCTGGCCCTGAAATTGCGGGTCCCGGACGAAAACAGACAGCTTGGCGGCGACAGACCCCAGAACATCTTCTGCCGAGATAGCCGCAGCCCGCTTGACCTTGCGCTGATCGCCCCAAGCGCGCAGCCCCTTGACCAGAGCAGAGCGGAATCCGGCTTCATGCGTGCCGCCTTGAGGGGTAGGAATCGTGTTGCAGAACGAGGAAAGGGATGCTGTTCCGCTCTCAAGGAACGCCACGGCCCATTCCACGCGTCCGCCCGTGCGGCCATCCGCCGCAACCGGCAGTTCCACATCCCCTGCCCAGAGTGGCGTCAGCAGATCCGGATCGGGTCCGAGTTCCGCCGAAAGAGCGTCTTCCAGACCGTTGGGGAACTGAATGGTGGCTTCAGCCGGCGTTTCGTCGCCCGCTTTGATCAGGGAAGGTTCGCATTTCCACTGGATCGTCACCCCCCGGAATAGCGCGGCCTTGGAGCAGCACATCCGGTAGAGGCGGGAAGGGGAGAAATGATGGTTGCCGAAAATTTCCGGATCTGGCGTAAACCGCACCGTTGTGCCGCGCCGATTGGGCGCGTTGCCAACTTCCGCCAGCGGCGCCAGTGAGACGCCGCGCACGAAGTCCTGTCGGTACAGCGTTCTGTCCCGTGCAACTTCGACTTCCAGCTTTTCGGATAGCGCATTGACGACCGAACTGCCCACGCCGTGCAGGCCGCCGGAGGTATCGTAGGCTTTACCCGAGAATTTTCCGCCCGCATGCAGCGTGGTGAAAATCACTTCAAGCGCGGATTTGTCTGGAAATTTCGGATGAGGGTCGGTCGGGATGCCGCGGCCGTTGTCGCGCACCATGAGCGTGCGCGGGCCTTCCAGCCGAACGTCGATGGTGGTGGCATGACCTGCCACCGCTTCGTCCATCGCGTTGTCGAGGATTTCGGAGGCGAGGTGATGATACGCGGTATCATCCGTGCCGCCGATATACATGCCCGGACGGCGCCGGACGGGCTCAAGCCCTTCCAGCACCTCGATGTCGTGGGCACCATATTCCGTATCGACCGGCCCCTTACGGGATGTGCCGGTCTTGGGTTTGCCTGTCTTGCCTGACTCGAACAGATCGCTCATGTCTGCGTTGTCGCCGCCCCGCTACGGAACGTCAAGCAAACGCTTCGAGGCAGGGCGACCGTCGGCTTCAGAGCAGGCTCTCAGGCGCGGTTCGTGCGGCGTGTGGCAGCCTTTTTCGTCACGCCCTTGCGGGAATGTCGGTCCACGGTCGCCGGGGCTTCGCAGCTCTCGTAGGAGGCTGGCTGGGCCACGTCCTTGGCTTCAGCGTAATGGGCCAGGTCTGCGGAGCTTTCGAGAGCATTGATCTCGTCGAACATCGCTTCGCGCTGCTGGCAGAAGACCGTGCCGGATTTCAGTCCGCCGAGCGACTGGATGTCGGCAAGCTGCGTGATGTAGTCGTCATGCTCGACCTGCGCGCGACGACCATAGGTCGTGCGGAAATAGCTGTTCAGACGCTCGTCCGCATTCAGCAGGGTGGGGCGGAACTTGTTGACGAAGGCGTTGTAGCGATCCTGAGCTTTGCAGGACAGCGCCGTCACCATCAGCTCGGACTTCAGTCCGGCCACATCGAAGGCTTCGTGAGCCGGCGAGTTGCCGCAGTCCGCAGCGCGGGCGGACAGGGGATGAATGGCAGCAAGCGTAGCGCAGGAAAGTCCCACAGCAAGCAGGCCCTTGACGGAACGACGGAAGATCGACGGCATTGACAGACTCCACAAGACCGGATCGACCGGCCACAACCACTGGAACAGACTACCCGCGGTCGACCCCTGGCGAAAGCTGATTCTGCATCTGAGGAACGTGCGGCAAGCCCTTCATCCGAAACATGATTTCATGGCAGAAAAGGGGCGCCATGCCACTTGGAGTCAATTTATCGGCCTTACGGCACAAAATACCGTCAAAATGGCTGGAGCATCCGGATGCAGCCTTTCGCCTCGTGCCGTCCTGCTCTACATGCGAACGTCTGTCTGCTGCGGAAACGCGGCCTGTCCTGTCACGATGCGTTGGAGTTGACCGTGCGTCTGCAAGGTTCTGCCATTACCCTGGGTTCGGCATTGGCCGTATCCCTGCTTCTCTCCGGCTGTGCTCAGCAGCCGATCGTTCAGCGTTCCGTGGCTCCGAATCCTTTCGGCTACCAGCGGACCTCTGCCGTCTGCCACGTCTCTGCCGTCAAGAAGGCTGCCGATGGCACGATGAGCGTGGACATGACGGTTCGTAGTGATGACGGTCTGTGCTCCATCGCCATTCAGAAACCGCTGGGCGGCAATTATGCCTCCTTCGGTGTCAATCCTCCGCCGTCGCACGGCAAGGCCTTCCTCTACAATTATGACGGCAAGACGTACGTGGACTATACGCCCGCGACGGCTTACGCCGGAACGGATTCGTTCACGGCTGAGCTGATCCCCGGTGGCGGTCAGAAGCGCGAGCATCTGACGATCCATGCCACGGTGGATGCAACCGGCGTGGTCGTCGCAAAGCCGCCTGCTGTCGTCGCCCCCGCGCCGACCAAGGCAGTGACCAAAAAGGCGCCTGTCCGTCATACGACGCGTCGCAAGAAATAAGATCCATTCCAATAACGGAGCGGGTTAGGGCGGAGAGGCTTCTCTCCGCCCTTTTTTGTGCCTGACAGATACAAAAAAACCGGCGGCTCCGAAAGAAGCCGCCGGTTAACCGGAAAGGCAGGGCCTGTTCGCAGGTCTTACTTGAAGTCGATTTCCACGCGCCGGTTCTGCGGCTCACGCGTATTGGCGGCCGTGACCACCAGCGGATGGCTCTCGCCAAAACCCTGTGTCGCGATCATCCCCGCAGCCACGCCATCACGCACCAGCTCTTCCTTGACGGCGCTCGCACGACGCTGCGACAGCACTATGTTGTAGGCCTCGCCACGATGTCCCGGATGGGCCGCCGAACTGTCGGTATAGCCGTTGACCTCGATATGCGTGACCTGAGCGGACGTGGAGTTGCGTGCCGCTGCGGCCACCACTGCCTTCGCCCGTGCGCTCAGCGTGGCTGAATCCCAGTCGAAGAATACCAGGTAGGTGCGGGTGGGCGCAGGTCCCGGAATCGGCATTGGAGCCTCAACCGGCTTTGGCGGCGGAGGAGCCGGATTGAACTCGTAGCGCAGGCCCAGCATCAGCGAATGGTTGAAGTCCGTCCGGGTGTCACGGTTGCCGCTGGACACACCGAATTCCTTCGTCTTGTCCCAGCCGCCATAGATTCCGGTGGCGGTGGCATGGTGTCCGTTCGGCCCCATCAGCGTGTAGAATCGGTATTCCGCCGTGGCCGACAGGCCCACGACCCAGGGAACAGGGAACGAGAGGCCGAAGATGCCCTGATAAGCGAAGTTCCCGGCTGTTCCGCCGACATGCTGGTCAAAAGCGCCGTTCGGGGCATGAACATAGGCGTTCATCGCCTGCCACCCATAGCCAATACCTGCGCCGAAATACGGGAAGACCCAGGACTTGCCGATGTCCATGTCGAACAGTGCGTTGGCCATGACGCCATAGCCCTGCTGACGGCCACCGACGGAGGACGGGAATGTGCCTGAACGGAACTGCTGCAAACGGTTGTTGCGGTAGTTGCCCTCGACCTCGACGCGGAAGCCGTTTCCGAGTCCGTAACCCAGACTGCCGATTCCGGTCACGCCCGCCTGATAGTGGTCACGCCCACTCGGGAAGACGGGCGAAAGCCGTACCGTCTGGTCCTGGTTGAAGCTCGCGCCGCCCTCACCTGCAACATACAGTCCTTTGACAGGCTGTGCGGTTGCGGCCCCCATGACGAGCATCGAAACGCCTGCAGTGAACCCGGCTCGGGTCAGCCAGGTCCTGACAACGGATCGGTGCGTCATGTCCATTTTTCTCCAACCAGCCAAATCTGCCAACCTTACCGTGTGTGTTCTTGCCGAAAGCTCGGACGATGGCAACGCATCACACAGCATAATGCCGCATCATGCGGTTTTCTTTATGGCAGGTTCGCCATGTGCTGTGTCTTCACTCCCACAGTTTACGCCTCTTCGTCCAGATCGAGCCTGCGTGATCCGAGAGTCCGCTCAATGGGCTGGGAGACGTCGCGCATCTCAAGCTCGACGATCCACAGATCGGGATCATACTGTTTCTGCCGCTCCAGATAGGCGTCCACACTGGCGGCATCGGTGGCATCCACGCGGGTCCAGCCAGAACCGTCCTCCCGCAGGACGCCCGTTCCACCTGAGCGGTCGGTCAGGACGATCAGGACCGCACCGGCATCCTCGTCTCCCTTTTTCAGAACCATGGCCGAGGTTCCGTCCGAGGAAATACGGCGCAGGACAGCCCGTACCCAAAGTCCCGTTTTCAATCGTGCGCCCATAACCGTTTCCGTTCGTCCTGCAAGGTTAGTGGAGAGGCGCGCTGTTCTCGTCGGGAACAGACTCCAGAGCCGCCTTGTAGGCGGCAGGGGAAGACAGCAGCGCCTTTGCTGCGTCCATGTCGGCATCCGAGCCAATGGCGGCCGGACAATGTTTACGGATCTCGAGGATTTTCGCCACCGGGACCGGATAGCGGGCAGCACGGGCGGTTTGCACCGCTTCGCCCTGAAGGCTGTTTCCCGCTTTCAGGGCGGAGAACTGCGCCTGAAGCGCGTCCGCTCCAAGCGATGTGCAGATCTGCGGCATGACGCCCAGTCCCTGAATCGGCCAGCCCAGAGGGGCCTGGTTGCGACTCCATGTCACGAACAGTTCGCCGCCATTCGGCATCTGTCCGATCACCTGAACCAGTCCCTTGCCCAGCGTTTCGCTCCCGATCACGACCGCGCGCCGGTGGTCGGCGAGTGCGGAGGCCAGAATTTCGGCAGCACTCGCCGTCCGTCCGTCCACGAGAACCACCACGGGGGTTCCGTTGGTCATGTCCCCGCCCTGAACGGCCCAGATGTGGTTGGCCAAGGGATTCCGGCCTTGCGTGGTTACGGCCACGCCATGATCCAGCAGAAGGGCCGCCGTCGTTACGGCCTGTTGCAGGACGCCTCCGCGATCGCCGCGAAGATCGAGAATGATGCCCGCAGCCTTGCCCTTTCCCGGAGGCGGGGCGGGGGCGTCCGGGGTTGGCTGCTCCACGACCTGATCAATATACTGGCTGATTTCCTCCGCCGTCTGGGTCGAAAAGGACGTGACGCGCAGAACGGTGAAAGGGCCATCGGTAGAGGCGAACACGGTTTCGGGCGGAACCTGCACCCGTTGCAGTTTGAAGGTCGTGGGCCGGTGTCCCTTTGCGGCGATTCCCAGCGTGACGGAGCTGTGTTCGTCGCCTTCCAGCCAGTCCTGAACGGTTGCGGCATCCTGACCATGCGTGGAGCGTCCGTTGACGGACACCAGATGCTCGCCCGTATCGACGCCTGCTTCCCAGGCGGGACCGTTGGCGTTGACGGCTGTAATCACAATGTTCCGTCCGCTCTGCCCGAGGCTCAGCCCAACTGTGCCTGTGCTGCCCGTGCGCCGCGTCCGGTCCGATGTGGCGGGAGAGGGGCCGAGGTAACGGGAATAGGGATCGAGATGATTGAACAGCTCGTCAAAGAATCCCTGCAACAGTGCATCTGACCCGGCATCCCGCAATGTGGAGGAATGCTGCCATGCCGCCTGCATGGCCGCCGTGACCAGATCCGCCCATGCGGAATGGCTGTTCCCCGCTGGCAGGGCGCGACTGAACAGCACCGTCTGCCCCTGAAGAACGCTCAACGTTGCCGGGAGCGAAGCGATGGCAGATTTTTCAGTCGCGACAGCTGTTCCTGGCGCGTGGACGACGGGAGAAGATGTGGCCGTAGGTGTTACCGTGACGGACAGTGTTGGGTCGATGGCGGTCAGACCATCCAGTCCCCAGACGCAGAAATCCCGTGCGGAATGGGCCTCCAGCGTTCGCGGCTCCAGAAAGCCGAGGGCTGCGACCAGAACATCCCGCGTGCTGGATGCTGAAAAGACGGGAGGTGAGGGCGGGGGCGGAACGGATGTTGCCGTGGCGGGCGCCTGAGCCGTTCCGGTAGGGCGGACAGCATCTGGCCCGGCGCCGGTTGGTGTCTGGGCGTCTGCGCCGCCGCTCTGAAGGGCAAGGACCAGAATGCAGAACGCCAGACACAGCGCTACACGACATGCCGCCTTGCGGCTGCGCGGCATGAAAAAGGTCACAGGGCGGGCGGCATGACGCAAGACGGGGTCCTTGGAGACGGGACGGCAAAAGACGGCTGCTCCCGTAACGCGACCACGCCACAAACTTCAGCCACGGTAAAGACTCGCCAGATCAAATCTGGGGTCGGCAGTGCCATCTGGCAACACTGCCGACCCGATCTGTTTTCAGTCTTCCGACGACGTGTCGGAAACAGTCTTACGCTTCCGCGGCGTTGTGGTTTTCGTCTTTGTGGCGGCTTTGGCCGGGATACGCTTCGTTACCGCCTTTGGAGCGGCCTCATCCCCTTCCGTAGATGCAACGGCTTTCTTGGCCTTTGTGGTCTTCGGAGCTGCTTTTTTCGTCGAAGTTTTTTTTGCGCCACCTTTCAGTGGTTTGCCCTTTTCCGCCAGAAGCGCCACGGCCTCATCGAGCGTGACGTCCTCCATGTCCTGCCCCTTCGGCAGGTTGGCGATCAGTTGACCATGCTGGGCGTAGGGGCCGAACCGTCCCTTGCGGATCATGACCGGTTCGCCGTCTTTCGGATGCGCTCCCAGATTGCGGATGGAAGCCAGCTTCTTGGCCAGCGAATCCACGGCCCGGTTTAGCCCGACGGTCAGAACGTCGTCGTCCTTGTCGAGCGTGCCATAGATGGCACCCATCTTCACATACGGCCCGAAACGCCCCAGACCGGCCTCGATCTTCTCGCCCGTTTCAGGATGCAGTCCAACCAGACGCGGGAGGGATAGCAGCCCCAGCGCCTGTTCCATGGTCATGGTGTTGCCGTCGATTCCCTTGGGAATGGTCGTCCGCTTGGGCTTGGCCTTTTTGTCTTCCGGGTCGGGTTCGCCGCGCTGGATATACAGCCCGTATGGGCCGCGACGGATCGAGATGTCCTCACCGGTATCCGGGTCCTGCCCCAGAATTTTCGGACCGTCGTTCAGCCCTTCGGTGTCGCCATCCTCGGCGACCAGACGGCGTGTGAACTGGCAGGTCGGATAGTTCGAGCAGCCGATGAAGGCGCCGAACTTGCCCAGCCGCAGGCCCAGTCGTCCGGTTCCGCAGGATGTGCAGACGCGCGGATCGCCACCATCAGGGCGGGGTGGGAAGAAATGCGGTCCGAGATCTTCGTCCAGAGCGTCGATGACGTCCGAGATTTTCAGATCTTTGGTCTGCGCCACAGCCGCCGAGAAATCATGCCAGAACGCGGCCATGACATCATGCCAGTCCGCGCGACCGCCTGAAATGTCGTCTAGCTGCTCTTCAAGCGAGGCCGTGAAGCCCGAATCCACATAGCGCTCGAAGAAGGAGGTCAGGAAGGCCGTGACCAGTCGTCCACGGTCCTCGGGGATGAAGCGTCGCGCATCCAGCCGCACGTAATTGCGGTCCCGCAACACGCCCAGAATGGAAGCGTAGGTCGAGGGACGGCCAATGCCGATCTCTTCCATTTTCTTGACGAGTGAGGCTTCCGAATAACGCGGCGGCGGCTGGGTGAAATGCTGTTCGGCATCCACGTCCCCGGTCGTCAGGCGGTCGCCTTCCTTCATCGGCGGCAGGAGCTTGCCGTCTTCATCCTCGACCTTGGTGTCGTCCCGGCCTTCGATATAGAGCTTCAGGAAGCCGTCGAATGCGATGGTTGAACCTGTGGCGCGCAGAAGCGTCTGGCCGCTGGCATCGGCCAGCGTGACCGCCACCTGATCCAGTTCCGCCGACTGCATCTGCGAGGCGACGGAGCGCTTCCAGATCAGTTCGTACAGTTTCTTCTGCTCAGGGCTTAGTGCATGGCCGACCTGCTGGGGTGTCAGGAAGACATCCGTCGGGCGGATGGCCTCATGAGCTTCCTGCGCGTTCTTGGCCTTGGTGGAGTAGGCGCGCGGGAAATCCGGCACATAATCGCCCCCGAACGCCTCGCCGATATGACCGCGGATGGCCCCGATGGCTTCTTTCGCCATCGTCACGCCGTCTGTTCGCATATAGGTGATCAGGCCGGTGGTTTCGCCGCGCAGATCCACGCCTTCATAAAGCTGCTGGGCCGTGCGCATCGTGGTCTGCGCGCTCATGCCGAGCTTGCGGGACGCCTCCTGCTGAAGGGTCGATGTCGTGAACGGCGGCGGAGGATTGCGCTTGGTGCGCTTGCGCTCGACGGAGCGGACCGTGAACTGCCCACCCAGAACCGTATCGCGCGCTCCGAATGCCAGCTCTTCGTTATTCAGATCGAACTGGTCGAGTTTTTCACCCTTCAGATGCGTCAGGCGGCCCTGGAATGCGGCCTTGCCGGGCGTCGTGAAGCCGCCGGTGACGGTCCAGTATTCTTTCGGGCGGAAAACCTCGATCTCGGCTTCGCGCTCACAGATCAGACGCAGCGAAACCGACTGCACACGCCCGGCGCTCTTGCTGCCGGGCAGCTTGCGCCACAGGACCGGGGAGAGCGTGAAGCCTACCAGATAGTCCAGCGCGCGACGGGCCAGATAGGCGTCGATCAGCGGACGATCCAGCTCACGCGGAGCGGCCATTGCCGCGGTAACGGCTGATTTGGTGATTTCGTTGAAGGTGACGCGATGGACGTCCACGTTCTTCAGAAGATTTTTTTCTTCCAGAACGCTGCGGACATGCCAGGAAATCGCCTCACCTTCGCGATCCGGGTCAGTGGCGAGGTAAAGGTTTTTCGCCCCCTTCAGCGCCTTGGTGATGGCAGAGATCTGCTTTGCGCCGCGCTCGTCCGTCTGCCAGCTCATGGCAAAGTTCTCGTCCGGGCGCACGCTCCCGTCCTTGGGCGGCAGATCCCGCACATGTCCGAATGAAGCGAGCACGGTATATCCGCTTCCCAGATACTTGTTGATCGTCTTAGCCTTTGCCGGGCTCTCGACCACCACAACGTCCGTCATCGCCACTCCGGTATTCCGCGTCACTTCAGTTCGGCAGCAACGCCACGCGTCCGCCGGGCACAAACTCCACGACCCCGCCAAGCTCCAGCTCAGCCAGCGTCGCAAGCACTGCCGACACGGAGAACTGGCAGCGGCGCACCACCTCGTCAACTGCTACGGGTGTCACGGAGAGAAGAGACCGCACGCTTTGCTGTACCAGATCGGGATCAATCCAGCCTGCTTCAGAGATGTCTCCCCATATGGTCGAGGGTTCGGAAAAGCCGGTCAAAGGCGGGGTGTGGCGTGCTGCACGCTGCCACGGCGCGGGTTCACGTTTGGGAAGTTCCGACGGTAGGACCTGAAGAATATCGGCAATATTTTCTGTCAGGGCTGCCTGACCCGTTTTTAGCAGATGGTTTCCGCCCCGTGACCGCGGATCGAGCGGCGAACCCGGCACGACCAGAAGCTCACGGTTGTAGGACTGGGCGAGATCGGCCGTGATCATCGTGCCGGAGTCCAGTGCTGCCTCGATGATCAGGCATGCTGACGAAATCCCGGCAATCAGGCGGTTGCGGCGCGGAAAATGGCGGGCCTGCGGTGCCGTTCCGAGCAGCGCTTCGGTCACCAGGCAGCCTCTTTCGGCAATCTGCTGTTGAAGGGATGCATTCTCCGGTGGATAGACATGATCCAGCCCTCCGGCGATCGCACCGACCGTCAGGCCGGGATGGAGTGCGGCGGCGTGTGCAGCCGAGTCGATACCCCGTGCCAGCCCGGAAACCACGCAGATCCCGGCGTGGGCCATTTCGGCTGCAAGACTCTCTGCAATCCGGATTCCTGCCGCCGAGGCATTGCGTGCGCCTACAACCCCGACAGACCGCATCGACAGCTTTTGGACGTCCCCAAGCGCGAACAGCACCGGCGGTGCATCGGGCACACGGGACAGGAGCAGCGGATAGTCCGCATCTCCCCGGAGCAGCATCTTTCCGCCCAGTTTTTCAAGGCGTTCCAGTTCGTTCGTCATGCGCGAAACGGAAGGAATGACAGGGGCCTCACGCCGCCCTGCTTTACGCATCCGTCCGGGCAGCGCTGCCAAAGCGGCTCCCGCGCTGCCATACTGCGTCATCAGTCGCGCAAAGTTGACCGGACCGACCCCCATTGTGTGCGACAGACGCAGCGTATCGATTCGGTTTGCAGTGGAGATGATGGGAGAGGCGGCTGCGGAATCTGTCATCAGGTCTTTCTTCTTAGGGCAGATTCCTTAATGGACGCTTAAAATTCTAGGAACGGGGCGCCTGATCCACGTTCACGCGCGGCTCCTGTCCCGTCAGAAGGCGTGCAATATTGCTCCAGTGCCGGGCCCAGATCAGCACCGAGACGAGGAGCGTCGCCACCGGGATGGGTGAGTGCAGCGCGCGTCCGGACAACAGCACCATCAGTACCGGTGCGAGCAGGAACGCTGCCAGCGCGCCTGCTGAGGAAATCCGGCTCAGACGTGCAACGAGCAACCACACCACGCAGCAGGCCAGCCCGACCGGCCAGGACAGCACCCAGATCGTCCCCAACCCCGTCGCAACGCCCTTGCCGCCCTTGAAGCCGAGCCAGACCGGAAAACAATGCCCGATAACGACGGCGACGGTCGCCACGGCCATGGTCATGTCGCTCGCGCCGGGGAAGAAAAACCGTGCGATCAGGACAGCGGCTGCGCCTTTGAGGGCATCCAGAAGCAGCGTGGCCGCAGCCAGCCCGCGCCGTCCCGTGCGCAGGACGTTGGTTGCGCCGATATTGCCCGAACCGATCTTGCGGATGTCTCCGCCGCCAGAAAGCGCCGTCAGCAGCAGCCCGAACGGAATGCTCCCGATGACGTAGGAAATGAGGGACAGCAGGATGAGCTGTGCCTGAAAGCCGCTCACGAGTGGGCCTCCGCCAGCCCGTCAGCCGTGAAGACTTCAACACCGCGCTTGAACGTCCGCAGGACACGGCCTTTCAGATCCCGACCGTCAAACGGTGTGTTCTGCGCGCGTCCCGGCAGGTCTCCGGCGACCACAGTCCACGAGCCTTCCGGATCGAACAGGCACAGATCGGCATCGTTCCCGACCGCCAGCGTTCCAGCCTCAAGACCCAGCAGAGCGGCCGGAGCGGAGGTCAGGAGACGCAGCGCGTCCACAAGCGGCAGCCCCGCGCCGAGCGTGACGCCCAGCAGCGTGACCAGTCCGGTGCCACCAGCGCGGGCCTGCGCGAAAGGCAGGCGCTTGTCATCCGGGTCTGCCGGAGCATGGTCGGAGGCCACGGCGTCGATCGTTCCATCCGCCAGCGCGGCACAGACGGCCTGTCGGTCCGCGTCGTTGCGCAGGGGCGGCGAGAGTTTCGCGTATGTGCGGAAGTCGCCGATATCGTCTTCGGTCATGGCGAAATAGGGCGGCGCCGTATCGCAGGTCACACGTACGCCCTGCTTTTTGGCCGCCCGGATCAGATCCAGCCCTTCTGCCGTCGAGACATGTGCGAAATGCAGCCGCGCACCGGTCATGGCCGCCAGACGCAGATCGCGGGCGATCATGATGGCTTCGGCTTCCGCCGGAACCTGCGGCAGTCCCATCCGGACCGCGCGTGCCCCTGCTGTGGCGCAGGCGCCTTTGGCCAGAGACGGATCTTCCGGATGCTGCACCACGATGGCGTCCAGAAAACGCGAATAGGACAGCAGGTTGCGCATCTGCTTGGCGTCTGAAATCGCGCGGGTTCCATCCGTGAACGCCACGGCTCCGGCGTTGCGCAGCAGCCCGAGTTCGGCCATTTCGCCGCCCTCGCAGCCGCGTGTCAGCGCGCCGTAAGGATGGATCGAGACCATGCCCGTCTCTTCGCCCCGGACCCGCAGCAGATGCACGAGCGCCGGGTTGTCGATCGGGGGTGAGGTGTTGGGTAGAACCGCCATGGTCGTGATGCCGCCTGCCACGGCTGCCCGCGCCCCGGACGACACACTCTCGCGGTATTCCGAACCCGGCTCTCCGAGTGCGACGCGCATGTCCACCAGACCGGGACACAGCACGGCTCCGGCGCCATCAACGACCCGCGCGCCTTCAGGAACCGGCCCGTCTTCGCAGGCGACGATCTTGCCCTGACGCACCACGAGGCGTCCGGTCTCATCGCGGCCCGAAGCGGGATCGATCAGTCGGACATTTTCAAAAACGATATCACTCATACCGGCATCCGTGCCCGGGACAGACGGTCCAGAACCGCCATCCGCACAGCCACGCCCATTTCAACCTGTTCGGAAATCACGCTCTGATCCGAATCCGCCACGTCCGAGGCGATTTCGACGCCACGGTTCATTGGCCCCGGATGCATGACGAGTGCGCCGGGTTTGGCCAGTCCCAGACGGCGGCGGTCCAGCCCGAAGAAATGGAAATATTCCCGCGCACTCGGCACCAGACCGGCCCCCATGCGCTCCTTCTGAAGCCGCAGGGACATGACGACATCTGCGCCGTCCAGCGCCTTGTCCATGTCCGAATACAGTTCGACATTGCCGAGGCTGGCCATGGCTCCCGGAAGCAGCGTCGGCGGTCCGACCAGCCTCACCCGGTTTCCGAATGCCGTCAGCAGATGGATGTTGGAACGTGCCACGCGGCTGTGCCCGACATCGCCGCAGATCGCGACCGTGAGGCCTTCCAGACGCCCGAAATGCCGCCGGATCGTCAGGGCATCCAGTAGCGCCTGCGTCGGATGTTCATGCGTGCCATCGCCCGCATTGACGACGCTGGCCTCGACTTTCTGTGACAGCAGGGCTGGCGCGCCGGACTGAGCGTGCCGGATGACCAACAGATCGCAGCGCATGGCGTTCAGCGTCGCGGCCGTGTCCAGAAGCGTTTCGCCCTTGTTCACTGAACTTGTGGCGACGGACATGTTGATGACGTCCGCCCCAAGCCGCTGGCCCGCGAGTTCGAAACTCGTGCGGGTGCGGGTGCTGTCTTCATAGAACAGATTGATGACCGTCCGTCCCCGCAGCGCATCACGCGGCGCGGAGCGCGAGCGGCTTAGCAGCGCGTAGCTCTCTGCCAGATCGAGGAACGGCACGAGCTGTTCTGCCGACAGCCCCTCGATTCCCAGGAGATGCCGGGGGACGGAGGGCCGCTCAGCCATCGTTGGATACGGAAGCGAGAACGGCGGCAATACGAGCCAGAACCTCGTCCTGTCCCAGAGCCGCGAGCGTCAGATCAATGCCCGGAGACGTCGTGGAGCCCGTCATGGCTGCGCGCAGTGGCTGGGCCACGGAGCCGAGCTTGATCTCGTGCTTTTCAGCATAGGCGCGCAGCGTCGCATCGACGGTTTCCGGCGTGAAGTCCGAAAGCGCGGCCAGATCCTTGCCGACGCCCTGCAGAACCGTGCGCCCGTCCTCGCCCAGCAGCTTCTCGGCTTTGGGGGTGAAGGTCAGGGGCAGTGTGAAGCCTGCGAAAGCGGCATTGTCCGCCAGTTCCACGAGCGTCTTGGCGCGCTCCTTGAGGCCGGGCATCATCGCAAGAATGCGCGCGCGGGTCTTGTCATCCGTCACAACGCCGTCGCGGCCTGCAAGCCGCTGCATGACGTCATCCGTCAGACGCGCATCATCGGCCACGCGCATCCAGATTCCGTTCAGATGTGCCAGCTTGACGTAATCCATGCGGGACGGGGAGCGGCCAACGCCATCCAGATCGAACAGCTTGATCTGCTCCTCGCGAGACAGGACTTCGGCATCGCCATGACCCCAGCCCAGACGCAGCAGGTAGTTGCACAGGGCTTCCGGCAGATAGCCCTCCTCGCGGAAATCCACGACCGACTGCGCGCCATGACGCTTGGACAGTTTGGCGCCATCCGGCCCGTGGATCAGCGGCAGATGCGCGAAATGCGGCAGGTTCCAGCCCATGGCGCGATAGATCATGGCCTGACGGAATGTGTTCGTCAGATGATCGTCACCGCGCATGACATGGGTGATGTCCATATCGTGATCGTCCACGACCACGGCATGCAGATAGGTCGGCGTGCCGTCCGAGCGTAGCAGGATCAGGTCGTCCATTTCGGAATTTGCGACCCGGACTTCGCCCTGCACCAGATCCTTGATGATCGTCTCGCCGTCACGCGGGGCTTTCAGGCGAACGACATAAGGTGCGCCAGCAGGCGCTTCGGATGGATCGCGGTCGCGCCATGTACCGTCGTAACGGGGCGGGCGCTTCTCGGCCATGGCCTTCTCGCGCATGGCGGTCAACTCTTCGGGGGTGCAGAAGCACTTGTAGGCCTGACCTTTTTCCAGAAGCTCAAGCGCCACTTCCGTATGGCGGTCCTGCCGGGCGGACTGGAAAACCGGTTCCGCATCCGCCTCGATTCCCATCCAGGCCAGACCGTCAAAAATCACGTCCACGGCTTTTTGAGTGGAGCGTTCCTTGTCGGTGTCTTCGATCCTCAGGAGGAATTCGCCGCCGTGATGACGGGCAAAGAGGAAATTGAACAGGGCGGCGCGGGCGTTGCCGACATGCAGCAGACCCGTCGGGGAGGGGGCAAATCGCGTACGGATGGTCATGCCGCCGTCATATCATGCTCTGACCCGCGCTTCCATCCGCCTGCGCCAGCGGGGCGGCACTGCTTCGTCACAGGCGGGTGCTTTACAAAAAGCTAAGGTTCTTCAAGCGCGTGTGATTTCCAGCGGCCTCCCGAAGCAGCCTATTGTGACGTTCAATAGTCCGGGTGGTGCCTTTTCCATGAACAGACGCGATTTCAATGCCCTGCTGGCAGGGCTGGGTCTGACCTTCGGAGAAGGTACGGTCCGTCACGCCAGCGCCACGACATCCCGCGTGGATGTCTTCACGCTGCGCGCCAATGACTGGGTTCCGAACAATCCGGATCTGCCCGTCATCGTCTATCGCAATGCGCTCGAAGCCGGGCCGGATCGCGAGGCGGTGTATGAAGACCTGTTCAGCCGGAACGGCTGGCCGCCGCAGTGGCGCAACGGTGTCTATCCGTTTCATCACTATCATAGCCTTGGTCATGAAGTTCTGGGCTTTTCCAACGGTTCTGCGCGCCTGATGCTGGGAGGGCCGAACGCCCGGACGGTCGAGGTGCGTGGTGGCGACATCGCCGTGCTTCCGGCTGGGACGGGGCACTGCAATCTGGGATCGGACACGGAGTTTACCGTTATCGGCGCTTATCCGCCCAACCAGTCTTTCGACATTCTGCGCGCCGCCCCTACGGCGGAGCAGAGTGCGCGCATTCACAGTCTGCCATTCCCGAAAACCGATCCGGTTCAGGGTGCAGCAGGCGTCCTCGCACGGGAGTGGCACCCATCATGACGGGTTTTCCTCTCAGGCGGCGTCCTTTCCTCGCAGCACTCGCAGGTCTGGCTACGGTCAGCAGCGCCAGTGCGGTCGAGGCGACGAGCCAGAAAATGCGGATCGGCATTATCGGCACAGGTCATGTCGGCACGACGCTGGCGGAACTCTGGGTCCATGCGGGTTATCCCGTCATGGTGTCGTCCCGCTCTCTGACCGAGGCGCAGTCGCTGGCGACGTCGCTGGGTCCGCTTGCCACGGCCGGAACTCCGGCGCAGGCGGCGGCCTATGGCGATGTGGTGGTCCTCGCTGTGCCCTATGGCGCCATTCCGCAGCTTGGCCCGCAGCTCAGCCGGACGTTGCTGGACAAGGTCGTGCTTGATCCGTCCAATCCCTATCCCTGGCGGGATGGTGCGATTGCGGATACGGCGCAGCGGGATGGGGCGGGGGTGACGACACAGCGTTACTTCCCTTCGGCGCATGTGGTGCGGGCGTTCAACTCCGTTGATATGACCACGCTGCGTTCCGAGGCGCATCGCGCTTCGCCACTTCTGGCGGTTCCGGTGGCGGGCGATGATGCGCAGGCCGTGTCGCAGGTGACGACGCTGGTGAGGGCGGCCGGATTCGACCCTGTCGTGACAGGCAATCTTGCGACCGCAAGGCTGTTTCAGCCGGGAAGTGCCGGGTTCGAGCTTGAGCGGGATGCTGCGGGTCTGAAACAGGTGCTGCATCTTCCGCAGTAGATTGGGCCACAGGAGGCGCTGACCTTAATCGGGGAGGCGCGAGCTGCGGAAAAATCCGTTACGCTTCTATGCGTGAAGACAGAGACCCTCTCCGTACCGGACCTTGATCCGCGCGAACTTCTGGACAGCGCAGAAGATTCCGACTTTGTGCCGAAGCTGCCTTCGCCCCTGATTCGGTCTGTTCTGGATCAGGGGCGTCAGATGATCTGCTGGCTTCCGGTGGCTGTTGGGCTTGGGGCCATGCTCTACCTTGCCCTGCCGTTCGAGCCCTCCATTGTGTCGGTCGTTCTTGCCACCCTTCTGGTCGGGCTGTCAGGAGGCGGGTGTCTTTGGCTGGGCTGGCAGCGGCTTTTTCCGCGCCTTCTGGGGTTTGCGCTGCTTGCTTTTGCAACCGGTTTCGGTGATCTGGCTTTTCAGGCCCGGATGCAGCCACCCATGCCGGTTTTGCCGACCCATGCCACCGTCCTGACGGGTCGCGTGCAGTCACTGGAAATTCTGCCGCCCCGGAATGATGACGAAGATGACGGCCATCGCATCACTCTGGCGGAGGCCGTGTTCGATACGCCTGTCGATGCTGGAATGGCGCCACTACGTCGCACGCTGCACATTCGTCTGCGGGACGATGACGACCTGTTGCCCGAGCCGGGAAGTACGATCAGCCTGCGCGCGATGCTGCGACCGCCACCTCCGCCGTCATGGCCCGGCGGCCGCGATCTTCAGCGCGAGGCATGGTTTTCGGGGCTGGCGGGAAGTGGTTATGCGCTGGGGGCGGTCAGTCTTTCAGGCGCAGCGGTTCGGGCTTCATGGATCGAGAGCTTGCGCGAGGCTGTTGCGTTCCGCACCGCGGCTGTGCTGCCCGACCAGACCGCCGCCATTGCGGCCACGCTTCTGGCTGGTGAAGCCGGGGGCATTGACCAACAGACTCGGGAGGCTTTCTCCGCATCGGGGCTGTCCCATCTTCTTGCCGTCGCGGGGCTGCATTTGGGGCTCGTGATGGCGGCCGTCATCGTGACGTTGCGCTGTGGTCTGGCGTCGATTGAGTATGTCGCCCTGCGCTGGCCCTGCCGGCAGATCGCAGCCGTTTGCGGGCTGCTGGCCGGGGCGGGTTATGTTCTGTTGACGGGCGCGCATTTGCCCAGCCTGCGGGCGCTGGGCATGGCGAGCCTCGTGACGCTGGCCATCGTGACCGGACGGCGCGCCCTGTCCATGCGGTCTCTGTCCATTGTGGCGCTGCTGATTCTGCTGGTTTCGCCGGTGTCGGTTGTGGATGTGTCGTTCCAGATGTCTTTTGCCGCCGTGATGGGGTTGATTGCGGGGTATGGCGCGCTGCGCGAGCCGCTTATGCGGCTGCGCGGGGAGGGGGAATGGTACAGGGTGGTTGCGTCGTATGGCGCGGCCCTGACGCTGACGAGTCTTCTCGCCGGGCTGGCGACGCTGCCGGTCAGTATGGCGCATTTCGGCGCGCTTCAGCCGTGGTTCGTGCTGGCCAATCTTGTGGCCGTGCCGCTGGCGGCTGTCTGGATCATGCCGGTTGGGCTTCTGGCGCTTATCGCCATGCCGTTCCATGCCGAAGCGCCGTTTCTAAAGTTCATGGGTGTGGGCATCCGCATCGTGCAGGTGCTTGCGGAGCGGGTGGCGGCGTTTCCGATGGCGCATCAGCCTGTTCCGGCCATGCCGGGCTGGGGGCTGCTGCTCGTGATGCTCGGGCTGTGTTTTCTGTGCCTGTGGAAAGGCCGGATTGCCCTTGCCGGTCTGTTGCCTGTGGCGATCGGGGTGGGGTCGATTTGGGTGGCTCCGAAACCGGATATTTTCGTGTCGGCGGATGCGGGGCTGATGGCAGTGCGTCGTCCGGATGTTCTGCTGGTTGGTCCGCATTCTGGTCTGGAGCGCCGCACGCTGGAAGACTGGCAGCAGGCTCTTGCGCTTCCGGTGGCGCCTTTGCCGCCGGATTGTCTGGCCGGTTTGTGCCGGGTCAGCATTGGCGCGCAGACCGTTCTGCTGCGTCCCCACGATTCTTCGGATGGCGCTCTCCTCCCGACGGCGCAGCAATGCGATGGGGTGAACCTGTTCATCAGCGCGTCTCCCGCTCGCAAAGGCTGTGCGGACGTGCCGTCCATCGACCGGTTTTCGGTTTGGCGCGACGGGGCTTATGCCGTGTTCGCCGGGCATACGCTCACGGTTGTTTCGGACAGGAGCTGGCGGGGCAACCGGCTCTGGGTTCCGCCAGTGGGCTGGCACGGCATGCCCAATCTGCCTCTGGCCCAATCGGAGTAAGACGCGTCTCAACTTTTTGGAAAGCAATCGACCTGTAGGATCGCCGCACAAGGAGATCCGTTATCGTGGCTCATAAAACCGCAAGGGTTGTTCTAGGGGCTGTTTTGTCTGGCCTGTCACTGATGGCCGCCAGCCCGCTCCATGCTGCTCCTGTTGCGATCTGGGAGGGGCTGACTCTGGGCATGAGCATCCCGGAAGCGCAGATCAGCCATCCGCAACTGACCGCGCTGCCTTCTCCGGTGCCGCGTCCGGGTTTTGCGCGCTACGTTATGCAGGGGCCGTTCATCGGCTCCTGTCTTTCAACGGTGGATGTGAATTTTCTGGGTGGGCGTCTGGCCTCTGTTGAGGTCCATGCCCTGACGGACACGGATTCCGGTGATGTCCGCATCTGTGCCGAGGAATGGGGCCTTGCCATCCGCCAGAAATACGGTCAGCCGCTGTTCGATGTTCGTGTGCCGATGATGGAAAACATCACCTGGAATGCCAACGGCTTTTCCGTGACGACCCATATGCGCGTTCTGAACAGCATTGTGCTCTATTCCGTGTCCTATCAGGCACCGCGCCGGACAGCCGCCCAGATTTTTTGAGGAGGCGTTCAGCTCGCGGCAGCTTTCCGCGTTGCTGGTGCTGTCATGCGTTTGTTCGGATACAGGCACCATGTCGTCGCCGGGCAGCGCCAGCATTCTGGCGCGCGGGCCTTGCAGACATAGCGCCCGTGCAGGATCAGCCAGTGATGCGCCGGGCGGAGCATGTCTTTCGGGATACGCGCGACCAGCCCGTCCTCGACCTGTCGCACGGTTTTGCCAGGGGCCAGACCGGTGCGGTTGCCGATGCGGAAGATGTGGGTATCGACCGCCATCGTATCCGCGCCGAATGCGACATTCATCACGACATTTGCCGTCTTGCGCCCCACACCGGCCAGCGCTTCGAGCGAGGCCCGGTCGGAGGGGACCTGTCCGCCGTGACGCTCCAGCAACTGATGGCAGAGCAGGTCCACGTTATGCGCTTTCGCCCGCCACAGGCCGATGGTGCGGATGTGCCGCGCAATGCCTTCTTCGCCGATGGCCACCATGGAGGCCGGGTCGGGGGCTTCCTCGAACAGGCCTTTCGTCGCCTTGTTGACGGATTTGTCCGTCGCTTGTGCTGAGAGCACGACGCTTACCAGAAGTTCGAACGGATTGCGGAACACCAGTTCGCTTTCTGCATCGGGATTGGCTTCGGCCAGTGCGGTGATGAAGGCTTTGGCGGCCGCCTTGCTCATGGCCCGCTTGGCGGTTGCGGGGGCATCGGTCATGACGGGCACTCCAAGAGGGTGTGTTGCCGGGGGTGTGTTGCGTCTGGTCCGGACACACAGCAAGATACGGCAAAGTTCTGAAAACTCCATGCCATCACACCCCATGCCATTACACCGTGGCCTGTTCTGCATGACATCGCAGACTGGCAGACGGCGGAGCGCCCTGTGTCTGATATTGTGTCCGATACCCCTCTTCCCCTGACCCGCCAGCAGCAGGAGGGCCGCAAGCAGGATGTTTCCTTCACGGACGTCCTGTCTTTCGTCTGTAGCCGTTGGTGCGACCATCCCTTTCTGCTTGCGAAGACGCTTGGCGGTGTTGGTCTTGCCACGCTGGCCGATGTCTGCACGCCCATTCTCGCAGGCCGTCTGGTGGAGGATATTTCCCGCCATGCCGCTGGCCCCGCTGTGGAGAAAACCTCGGAACTGCTGCATTTGCGCGATGATGCGTTCCTGATGGTCATGGGTTTGATCGTGCTGGGGCTGGTGGGGCTGTTCGGCCGCCGCTCCTCCTTCATCGGGATTTCGCATCTCACGCTTGCCATCATGCACCGCGTTGCCAATCAGGCGTTCGATCGGGTGCAGCGGTTCTCGACGGACTGGCATGCCAATAACTTTGCTGGCTCAACTGTCCGTAAACTGACGCGCGGGATCTGGGCGATTGATACGCTGGACGACACGCTTCTGCTTCTGATCGCGCCGGAAGTGCTGGTTCTGGGCGGGACGACGGCGGTGCTTATGGTCCGTTCGCCGCTGATGGGGTCGGTTCTGGCCGTTTCAGTGGTGCTGTTCGCTACGCTCTCCATCATGTTGACGCTGCGCTATGTCGCGCCGACGGCCCGCGCGTCCAATGAATGGGACACGAAAATGGGTGCAGCCATGGCGGATGCCGTGACCTGCAATCCGGTCGTCAAGGCGTTTGGTGCTGAAAAGCGGGAAGGCGCCCATCTCGATCGGATTATTCTCGGCTGGCGCGAGCGGACCCTGACAACCTGGGTGCGCGGGACCAACAGCGCCAATCTTCAGGCTCTGGCCTCGCTCGCCATGCGCATGCTGCTGATCGGGCTGGCCGTCTGGCTGTGGTGGGGAGGGAACGCTGGTCCGGGAGATGTGGCCTATGTTCTGACCATGATGTTCCTCGTGCAGGGGTATCTGCGCGATCTGGGGCAGCAGGTCAGTCAGGTACAGCGTTCGGTCAATGAGATGGAGGAACTCGTGGCGATTTTCCGTCGCGATCCCGCCATTCAGGATGCAGACGATGCCCAGACGGCGCGTTTCACGACAGGCGCGATCCACTTCGAGCATGTGGACTTCCAGTATCCGGGGCAGGTCAAACCGCTTTATCATGACTTGAGCGTCGACATCGCGCCGGGGTCTCGCGTGGCGCTTGTCGGGCCGAGCGGTTCGGGCAAGACGACCCTGACCAAGCTGCTCCAGCGTCTTTATGACGTGAACGGCGGGCGGATCGTGGTGGACGGGCAGGATATCGCGCATGTGACGCAGGACTCCCTGCGCGCGCATATCGCCATTGTTCCGCAGGAGCCGGTGCTGTTTCATCGCACGCTTGCGGAAAACATCGCCTATGCGCGCCCCGATGCGAGCCGCGCCGAGATCGAGGAGGCTGCCCGTCTGGCCAACGCAGCGCCGTTCATTGAGCGGCTGCCCGAGGGGTACGAAACCATGGTTGGCGAGCGTGGCGTGAAGCTCTCGGGCGGCGAGCGGCAGCGTGTTGCCATCGCCCGCGCCTTTCTGGCCGATGCGCCCATCCTGATTTTTGACGAAGCGACGTCCAGTCTTGATTCCGAGTCCGAATCCCTTGTGCAGGACGCGATGCGTCGCCTGATGCAGAACCGGACCGTCATTGTCGTGGCGCATCGTCTCTCGACCGTCATGGAACTGGACCGCATTCTCGTGTTCAGTCAGGGCGCGCTGAAAGAAGACGGCACGCACGCTGAACTGATTACGCGCGAGGGCGGGATCTATCGTCGCCTGTTCGAGCTTCAGTCGCTGGAGGGCTGAGGCCGGAAGGAAATCGGCATCTTTCCCGGTCTGGGGGCGTTGCGTCCTTCATGCACGTTTCCGCCCGGACCACAGGATGCCCGATAAAGAAGCTCGGCGGGAGCCAGACAGGAGACCGCCGCATGACCATCCGTTCCGCCTTCACTGCCCTGTTGCTCGCAACGCCTGCCGCTTTCAGTGTCGGAAATGCGCTGGCCGAACCGGTCGCGTTCGAGCATGCGCGGCTGATTGACGGAACCGGGGCATCGGCGCAGCCGGGCGCCACGGTGGTCATCGACAATGGTGTGATTCTTTCGGTCGGCATCCCGGCTCCCACCGATGCGCGGCATGTGGACCTGACGGGCAAGACGCTGATGCCCGCTCTCATCAGCGATCATAGTCATGTCGGCCTCGTGAAGGGCACGGGGGCTAGCCGCGATAACTATACCCGCGCCAATATTCTCGCGGCCATGAAGCAGTATTCCGATTATGGCGTCCTGACTGTCACGGCGCTGGGTCTGAACCGTTCTCCGCTGTTCGATACGCTGCGTCAGGAACAGCATGAGGGCCGCAATCCGGGGGCGGATCTGTATGGCGTGGATCAGGGGATCGGTGCGCCGGATGGTGTGCCCCCGGCCGCCATGGTCAAAGGCGTTGGTCCCGATCAGGTCTTCCGTCCGATGACGCCGGAAGAGGCGCGCAAGGACGTGGACCAGATGATTGCGGAACATACGGATCTGGTGAAGCTCTGGGTGGACGACTTCCGCAATGACGTCCCGGACGGCAAGACCTATCCCATGCTGCCGCCCGCCATCTATGAGGCCGTCATCGACGAAGCGCATCAGCACGACACGCGGGTTGCGGTGCATATCCACGATCTTGCGGTCGCCAAGGCCATCGTGGCGGCCAAAGCCGATATCCTCGCGCATGGCGTGCGGGATCAGCCGTTGGATCATGATCTGATCGCGGCGATGCTCCGTCAGGGCACATGGTATATTGCGACGCTGGATCTGGACGAGGCGAACTATCTCTATGCCGAACAGCCGGAGTTGCTTTCCAATCCGTTCGTTCTGGCGGGCATGGACCCGGCTCTGCGTCGTCAGTTTACAGACCCGAAATGGCGTGCGGAGATACTGGCCAAGCCTCTGACCAAGGCCTCGCATTACGCGCTGTCGGTGAATCAGAAGAACCTCGCCGTGCTGTATAGGGCGGGGGTGAAGGTCGGTTTTGGGACGGATTCCGGGGCCGCACCGACGCGCATTCCCGGCTTTGCCGAGCATCGTGAGCTGTATCTGACGGTGCAGGCCGGACTGTCCCCCGTGCAGGCCATCAGTCTGGCTACGGGCAATGCCGCGGCCCTGCTGTATCTGTCAGACCGGGGTGTGATTGCGCCCGGCCGCCGGGCGGATCTGCTGATCGTGGATGGCAATGCGGATGAAAACATCGCCGCCGTGGATCAGATCGATCAGGTCTGGCAGCGGGGCGCGCTTGTCAGCCACGGCCCTGTGCGTTCTAAGGACTGATTATGCCGCAGTCTCAGGGCGCGAATGCCCTGAGACGAGCCGGAACATTGGTCCGGTCAGCGTCGTGGAAATCACGGCCAGAACCATCAGCGAGGCAAAAGCGAATTCCGAAATCATGCCATGCGCGTGCAATATGGTCGCCGCCACGATTTCCATCAGCCCCTTACACTGCAATAGGGAACCGATACCCAGCGCCTGTCGGTTCGTCAGGCCCCGAGCGGGTGGGAAGATCCAGACGGCGAGGATTTTCGTGACGATCGCAATGACGACCAGCAGCAGGGATGCCAGAACGGACGGCCATGTCAGCGCATCGCCGTCGATCCTCAAGCCGCTATGGCCGAAGAACATCGGCGCCAGCCAGATCAGCGAGAACGTTCCCACAGCTTCGACCGGCAGACGACGGACCCAGCGTGGTGGCATGAGAGCGCCCGCGAAATAGGCGCCGATCAGTTCGTGCAGCCCGAGTTCGTGGCTTGCCCATGATCCTGCGGCCAGATAGGCCGGAACAGCGGCCCAGATGATCCAGATCGGCGGGTTTTTCAGGTTCCGCGTGGCCCAACTGCTCAGCAGCGCCATGCCGACCAGAAGCAGGACGGCCAATCCTTCAAACCCGGTCCAGCCATGCAGCGCCTCGGTTCCGCGCGCGGCAAACTGGAGAACGGCCAGCCCGATCCACAAGGCCGCGTCGTCCACGACCGCAAGTTTGAGGGCAAGCTGTCCGATAGGGCGATGTACAGGCTCCAGTTCGCGGACGATCCCGATCAGGACAGGTAGCGCACTGACGGAGATGCACAGCCCGATCGACATGGCGCCGATCCAGCTATTGCCGTGCGGGGCCTGCCAGCCATGCAGCGGCAGGAAGAACAGTTTGACCAGAAAGGTGCCGATGACGAACGGAATTCCGAGCGCCACGAGCGCTCCGCCCAGCAGGCGACCTAGCGTCGGGGAGGGGAGGCTTTCGGCTTCGGGAGAATGGGTCGGGTTCTGCCACATCTCCAGTCCGGCGGTGAACGCCAGCACCAGAACGGCCAACCAGCCGATATAATCGCCGTAAAGCGAGGGAATACCGACCTTTGACGCTGGAAAATGCAGGACTGCCAGAACAATGCCGACCAGAATGGGTAGGATGGCAATGGGAATGGAACGCCTGAGCAGTTGCCATAGTCCCCACGGAACGAGGACAAATATAAATGCATCCGCAAACAGTGCTGTTACATTTCCCATGATGATCCCTTTTTTGTTTCAGGTCCGATTAGGGTAACATGGATCACAATTCCGGGAGTAATTTTTTATTTCCATGTAATAAATAATTCTATGTTTCTCTTTTTGGAAAACTGTTTTTGTAAGGAATGAAAACCCGGAATTTTCTCTTGAAAAAACCGGGTATTTTCCAGATTTAAGCTATGAAATTCTTCAGGAATTGCTCCAGCGCCCGGCCGCGATGACTGATGGCATTTTTCTCGGCTTCGGTCATTTCCGCAAAGGTCAGGTTTCCGCCTTCCGGCACGAACATCGGATCATAACCATGTCCATGATCGCCTCGTGGGGGCCAGACAACCGTGCCATGGCATTCGCCCTGTACGGTCCGGGTTTCGCCATCCGGCCATGCCAGACACAGGGCTGCGACGAAAAAAGCCCGATGATCGGCGCTGTCGCCCATCTCCTGATTCACGCGGTCCATTGCGATCTGCATGTCTTTGGTCGGGCCGCCCCAGCGTGCGGAATAGACGCCCGGACGATTGTCCAGCGCCGCGACGCAGAAGCCGGAATCATCGGCCAGTGCGGGAAGCCCTGATGCTCGGGCAGCGGCCAGAGCTTTTATGGCGGCATTGCCAGTAAAGGTCTCTTCCGTCTCTTCAGGTTCCGGGAGATTCAGTTCGGCTGCCGAGATGACGGTGATTCCGCTCTCGGCCAGCAGGGTGGAGAATTCGCGCAGTTTGCCCGCATTATGGCTGGCCAGAACGATTTTTGAGCCTCGGGACAGTGTCCGCATCATGCAGTCTCCAGTATGTGATTCTGGGCGTCGAACAGTCGCGCCGTGCCGAGCTTTGCCAGTCGGAGGAGTTCGAAAAACTCGGTCTCCTGAAACGGTTTTTCCTCGGCGGTTCCCTGAATTTCGATGATGCCACCATCCGCAGTCAGGACGAAATTCGTATCGGCCTGCGCGTTGCTGTCTTCAATATAGTCCAGATCCAGCACGGCTCCGGCCTCTGTCAGCCCGCACGAGACCGCTGCGACCTGAGCCGTGAGGGCCTGCGAACGCTTGATGGTCTTCAGCGCGATCGCCAGTGCCACCCAGGCGCCCGTGATGGAGGCGCAGCGCGTGCCGCCATCCGCGTTCAGGACGTCGCAGTCGAGCGTGATGGTCCGCTCTCCCAGCTTTTTCAGGTCTACGCAGGCCCGGAGCGACCGGGCAATTAGTCGTTGGATTTCCTGCGTCCGGCCGGACTGCTTGCCTTTGGCCGCTTCGCGCTGGCCGCGCTGATGCGTCGCCCGGGGGAGCATTCCGTATTCGGCCGTGATCCAGCCCTGTCCCCTGTTGCGCAGAAACGCCGGAACACGCTCCTCGACCGTGGCCGTGCACAGGACTTCCGTACCGCCCACGCGGATGAGCGCGGAGCCTTCGGCATGGCGGGCAAAGCCCGTTTCGATTGAAATAATGCGGTTTTCGTCCGGCGCACGCCCGGAGGGACGCTTGCGTGCGGTGTCAGTCATGTCAAAAAAGATCCTGTGGAAGAATATGTCCCGCCTCTAGCGCGTTTGACGCAGACCCATCCAGCCCCGACAGTGGGTTTACCATGATGCGACCACAGCCTCCCCTGTTCCGCCCTTCCATCCCGATGCCGCACGGTCTGGGAGATCGTGAAGCCGCGATTTTGCGTGAAATCGTTGAGGAATATGTCGAAACGGGTGAGCCCATCGGCAGCCAGACCTTGGCCCAGCGCCTGCAACCGGCGCTGTCTCCGGCCACGATCCGCAATGTCATGGCAGATCTGGCGCGGGCCGGGTTGCTGTTCAGCCCGCATGTTTCAGCCGGACGTCTGCCGACCGAAAAGGGCGTGCGTCTGTTTGTGGATGGGCTACTCCAGTTTGGCGCGCTGACGGAAGAAGACCGCGCCAGCATCGACAGCCGGCTCGATATTCACGGGCGATCCTATCAGGACATTCTGTCCGAAGCGTCGTCCCTGCTGTCGGGTCTGTCTTCCGCTGCCGGACTGGTGCTCGCGCCGAAATCGGATGCCGCGCTCAAGCATATCGAGTTCGTAGCGCTTGGTCCGGGGCGGGTTCTGGTCATTCTGGTGGGTTCGGACGGGCAGGTTGAGAACCGCATCATCGAGACGCCGCCCGGCGTGCCGCCTTCCGCTCTCGTCGAGGCCGGGAACTACCTGAACGCCCGTCTTGGAGATCTGACGCTCGGTACGCTGCGCGAGCGGGTTCGCAGCGAAATGGACGCCAGCCGCCACGAACTCGATGCCCTGACGGCCAGCGTGATCGAGAGCGGTCTTGCGACATGGGACGCCGACGGGGGGACGCTGTTCGTGAAAGGGCAGGGGAAGCTGCTGGCCGACATCACCGAAATCGAGCGCCTGACGACGATCCGTATGTTGTTCGACCATCTGGAGACGCAGGAGACCATGCTTCAACTTTTGCAACTGGCCGATGCGTCCGAAGGGGTGCGGATCTATATCGGGCGTGAAAGCGGGATGTTCGGGATGTCAGGCGTGTCCATGATCGTGGCGCCTGCGCGCAACGAAGCTCAGAAAATCGTGGGGGCGATCGGCGTGATTGGTCCGACCCGTCTGAATTACGGGCGGATCGTGCCTGTTGTGGATTACACCGCGCGGATGGTTGGTCGTCTGCTTGGCTGAGGGCTTCTGAACGTTTCGGGATGATGGTCCCGGGGTTACGCCTCTTTCATGAAATGACCTTTTTAGACGGGGCGACGGAAGGGGCGGAATAATGCTATACAGGGGGCATGACGCGACGCTCTTTCCGCTCCCGTAGCCCCCAGGGTTCTCGTAACCCTCAAGGTCCGGGCGCCACGCCACCCCGCCCTCCCCGTTTTCGCCGCTACCGGCAGTCCTTGGCGATCATCGCCGGTGTGGGGCTTGTGGGTGTGGCCGGGGCGGGCGTTCTGGGCTGGACGACCTATGCCAAGCTGGTGGCGGATCTGCCCAGCGTGGACAGCCTGCGCGCCTATCAGCCGCCGACCGTCAGCCGCATCTATGCCGCCGATGACCGCCTGATGGCGGAACTGGCGAACGAGCGCCGGATCTTCGTGCCGATCAACGCGATCCCCGAGCGTGTGAAGAATGCTTTCATCGCTACGGAAGACCATAATTTTTACACGCATGGCGGCGTGGATTTCATGGCGATCGGCCGTGCGGGCCTGACGGATATTTTCGCGCGTCATGGCCGCCGTCCGCTGGGAGCCTCGACCATCACCCAGCAGGTGGCGAAGGTCATGCTGCTTAACAGCAACGTTCTGAGCCTTGATCGCAAGATTAAGGAAGCCCTGCTCGCCATGAAAATGGAGCAGGTGCTGTCCAAGGACAAGATTCTCGAAATCTACCTGAACGGCATCTATCTCGGGAACGGCGCCTATGGTGTCGCCGCGGCCGCGCAGAGCTATTTCAATAAGCCGCTTGATCAGCTTGATGATGCCGAAGCCGCCTCTCTGGCAGCACTTCCCAAATCCCCCACGAACTACAATCCATTCCTGCATCCGCAGGCCGCGATGGGCCGCCGCAATCTTGTGCTGGACCTGATGGTCGAGGCTGGCGTTCTGACCCGTGAGCAGGCCGATCAGGAAAAGCAGGAGCCGCTGGTTCCGCAGCAGAAGCAGCGTTTTGGGCCTTTGCCGGATTCCGAATGGTTCGGTGAGGAAGTCCGTCGTCAGCTCATCGCCCAGTATGGTCAGGACCGTGCGGCGCAGGGCGGTCTGGAGGTCCATACCAGTCTGGATCAGAATCTTCAGACCACCGAAACGCGTCTGCTGCATGAAGGACTGATGAATTACGACCGCGCCCATAGCGGTTGGCGCGGGCCTTTGCGCACCTTGTCGGATATTCAGGACGATGGCTGGGAGAGTGCGCTCGATCATGTCACGCCGCCCGGCGGGATGCTGCGCGAGTGGCGTCTGGCGGTTGTGTTGCCGGGTGGCACGCATGTTGGCTGGATCGAGGAAGGCAGCCCCCGCAAAGGCGCGCTCCTTGCGACCGATATCGGCTGGGCGCGCCGGGCGCATCCGCTGCGTACCGGGGACGTCATCATGATCGAGCCGCAGGAAGGCGGTTCGGCGGCATTGCGCCAGATCCCGCAGGTCGAAGGGGCGGCGGTGACACTGGATGTGCATACGGGCCGGGTTCTGGCGATGGTCGGCGGCTGGTCGTTCCATGAAAGCCAGTTCAACCGGGCCACACAGGCACTGCGTCAGCCGGGGTCGTCGTTCAAGCCTTTCGTCTATCTCGCAGCGATGGAGCAGGGGATTTCCCCGTCCGAGCGTTTCGACGATTCGCCCATTTCCTATGGCGACTGGCACCCGCAGAACTATGAGCACGACAACTGGGGTCCGACGACGCTGCATGACGCGCTGCGCGAAAGCCGCAACCTCGTTACGATCCGTGTTGCAGCCCATCTCGGCATGAAAGCGGTTGCCGATACTGCCATCCGGGCCGGGCTGGTGGCGCAGATGCCGCATGTTCTGCCTGCGGCGCTTGGGGCCGTCGAAACCACCGTCATGCGCGAGGCCGCGGCCTATGCCACGATCGCCAATGGTGGCCACATCGTCACGCCGACTCTTGTGGACGATATTCAGGACCGCTCCGGGAGCGTGTTGTGGCAGGCAGGAGGGCTGAAGCTCGGCACTACGATGCAGGCTCCGCCCAGCGAACAGGCCGCCCCTGCGGACGGTGCCCCTGCGGGCGGTGCTCCGACGGACGGAACGGCGCCTCCGGCCTCGATTCCAGCTCCGGCGACACCGGCACCGGGCAGCGTGTCCGTCCCGGCTCTGACTGACACGCGCCCAACTCTGGCTAGCGAACAGAGTGCGTTCCAGATCGTCAAGATGATGCAGGACGTGATCGCCCATGGTACCGGGCGCATGGCGGGAGTCGGCATTGATCGTCCTATCGCGGGCAAGACCGGTACCAGCCAGGACTTTCATGACGCGTGGTTTGCCGGTTTCTCGCCCGATATCGTCACGGTGGTCTGGGTCGGTTTCGACACGCCCCAGACGCTGGGCCGCAATTCGGATGGTGGCCGTGTCGCGGGGCCGATCTGGAACAAGATCATGAAGGTCGCTCTGGCCAGCCGTCCGAAGCTCGACTTCCGCGTGCCGGACGGCATTACGCTGGCCAGCTACGATACGGGACGTATTGCGGCAGTGGATGGCTTCAAGGCCGATCAGGTTCCGGGTGCGTCCGTTGAACTGCATGGCTTCGGCGCGGGCACCGAAGCCCTGACCGCTGCTGACACGGGTGCGGATAGCGTGATTTCGGATTCCGAAAGCGGTATGGCCCAGATGCCGGGCCAGACTGGAGGCGGGACATCTGGAGCCGGGCCTTCCGCAGTGCCGGGGCAGGCCCAGAAACCTGCTCCCTCCGATGGTGACATTGGCGTGGGCGGCCTATACTAAGACCCACCAGAACAGACCCCCCTTATGAGTGGAGGAAACTATGTCGGCCGAAACCGAGGCCCTTTCAGTGCAGATCAAGCAGTCGGTGGCACTGCTGAGGAGGCATCTTTGACTGGGATGTCGCAACAACACGCCTCGCGGAACTGAACCACCGCGCTGAAGACCCCGACCTGTGGAACGATGCGGAAGCCGCTCAGAAGCTGATGCGCGAGCGCACGACGCTCGCTAACCAGATTGAAGGCGTTCAACAGATCGAAGCCGAAGTTGAAGGCACGCTCGAACTGGTCGAGTTGGCGGAAATGGAAGGGGATGACAGCCTCGTTCAGGATGCTGTCCGGACCCTGCGCGCCATCGCCGAGGACGTTCGCAAGCGCGAAATTGAAAGCCTGCTCTCGGGCGAGGCGGACAGCAATGACTGTTACGTCGAGGTGAACGCGGGCGCTGGTGGCACGGAAGCTCAGGACTGGGCTGAAATGCTCCTGCGCATGTACACGCGCTGGGCCGAGCAGCATGGCTACAAGGTCGCGTTCATCGAAGGCAGCGAAGGCGAGCAGGCCGGCATCAAGTCCGCCACCATTCAGGTGAGCGGTGCGAATGCCTATGGCTGGCTCAAGACCGAAGCAGGCGTGCATCGTCTGGTCCGGATCTCGCCGTTCGATGCGGCAGCCCGCCGTCAGACGTCGTTTGCGTCTGTGTGGGTCTATCCGGTCGTGGATGATTCGATCGAGATCGACATCAATGATTCGGACCTGCGTGTCGATACCTTCCGGGCCTCGGGCGCAGGTGGACAGCACGTCAACAAGACGGATTCGGCCATCCGGATCACCCATATCCCGACCGGAATCGTGGTGGCCTGTCAGACTGACCGCTCGCAGCATCGCAACCGTGCCAAGGCGATGGAAATGCTGCGGGCCCGGATGTACGAAGCGGAGTTGCAGAAGCGCGAAGCCGCCGCGGCCCAGACCGAAGCCTCCAAAACCGATATCGGCTGGGGACATCAGATCCGGTCTTACGTTCTGGCGCCTTATCAGTTGGTCAAGGACCTGCGGACGGGCGTTGAGAAGGGAAATCCGGGTGCGGTGCTCGATGGCGCTCTGGACGACTTCATGTCGGCCTCGCTGGCGCAAAGCGTCGGGGCGACCCGGTCGGAAGCCAGCGCCTCGGCCCAATAAGACCTGTCGCTCTTCAGACGGATTCGCTCAGACGCCGGAACAGTCAGACTGTTCCGGCGTCTTTTTCTTGAATCTGTCATAACCTGGTGTGGCAAAGTTGCGTTAGCGGGATTCTGCGCGATATTTTTATTTGTCCCTGCTGGGGGCTGGCAGCAGAATATGTCGTTAATATGAAAAAATCGTTTCGATAGAGGCAATCACCGACTTGACAGCATGCGGGTTAGACTGCCCAATCAGCATATCGGGTATGTTCTCACGGCATATAACGTATTTGTTATGCGGTTGCAGTGGGAAAGCCTGATGGCAACACAGAAATCGGGACACCGCACCCGGCAGATGTGGATAAATGCCGGTGTCAGTGAGGGGTAAGAAGGTTTCGACATGAAGAGCTACGCCGCACAGCAGCGCAAGCCGACAGACTACATTGTCGCGATCGTCGTGGCCGTGCTGGCTATGGGCGCTGTGATCTATGCGCTTATGAGTGGTGCTGTGAGCAAGCTGGTCCAGGAAAAGCCGCCTATCAAGACGGAAGTCATCAAGGAGCAGCCCAAGCCACCGCCACCGCCACCGCCGCCGCCGCCGCCGCAGATGGAGCAGCCGCCGCCGCCGTATATTCCGCCGCCCAAGATCTCCGTGCCGCCGCCGCCCAAGGCGATCCAGCGTGTCACACACGCCAAGCCGCCACATCCGGTTCCGCCCAGCCCGACTCCCTCGCCAGAGCCCGTTCCGGCTCCGCCGAAAGGGGCGCCGGCTGATGCAGTCCCGGATCACTCGGCTGGTGCACGACCGATCAACGGCGCACAGGCAGTTTATCCGGATGAGGCTATGGAAGAAAACCGCGAGGGTCATGTGACCGCCTCGTGTGATATTCTTCCGACCGGCAAGACGGCAAACTGTACCATTGTAAGTTCAAGCGGTGGTCATGAGTTCGTGGAAAGTGCGCTCGACTTCCTCCGTCGTGCCCGTTACCAGCCCGCGATCGTCAATGGCGCTCCGGTAACAGAGCATCACCACGTTCTGCACATCGACTTTACGATGGGCGACGACTGATCTCTCGACTGCCGTCAAACAGAATTGCCCCGTCAGGTTTTTAAAGCCTGACGGGGCTCAGAAAAGGGCCGGTCTCCATATGGCCGACACCCCATTAAAGCTCCGAAAACGGGCATCGATAACGAGGATATGGAGTTCATGACCAGACTGTTCCGCCTTCCTGCCCTTGCCGTTCCGACGAAGGCGCGTGCCGTCCGGGCCAGCGCGCTGGCTCTGACGCTGGCCCTGGCTTCCGGTGCAGTCGCACCGGCCGTCGCTTTCGCCCAGCCGGCTCCTGCTGACCAGAGCGCTCCCGCAGCTGCTCCGGTTGACCCCTCTGCCAACCCGGCATCCCCGGCAACGTCCGCTGATCCGGCTGGTGCTCCGGCTGTTGCCGCTCCGAACGATCCGGGTGCTCCTGCTGCTCCTGCCGGGGCTCCGACCGACAGTGCTGCTCCGGCAACGGCTCCGGCCGACCAGTCTCCCGCAGCGGCCGCCACGCCGGGCGAGAGCGCAACCGCGACGCCGGAAGCTCCTGCTCCGCAGGGCAACCCGTACGGCCTCGGCGCTCTGTGGGCCAATGGTGATGCAATCGCCCGTGGCGTTCTGATCATCATGGTGATCATGTCCGCTGGCACCTGGATCATCATGGTCATGAAATTCCTGGAGCAGGGCCGTCTGTTCGCAGCCTCCAAGGAAGCTGCCCGCGAGTTCTGGACCAAGCCGTCCGTTCAGCAGGGTGCTGCATCCCTGAAGGCGTCTTCTCCGTTCCGCTACATCGCAGAGACGGGTATCGTTGCCGCGGAGCACCACGAAGGCTCCATGCGTGACTCGATCGACCTGCCGTCCTGGACCGAAATGTCCATCTCGCGCTCGGTCGACACCATCAACACCCGTATGCAGGGCGGTCTTGCCTTCCTCGGTACGGTGGGTTCCACGTCGCCGTTCGTTGGTCTGTTCGGTACAGTCTGGGGTATCTATCACGCCCTGACGGCCATCGGCATCTCCGGCCAGGCATCCATCGACAAGGTTGCAGGCCCGGTTGGTGAGTCGCTCATCATGACGGCTATCGGTCTTGCTACCGCTGTTCCGGCCGTGCTGGGTTACAACCTGCTCGTTCGCCGCAACAAGGGTGCCATGGATCGCGTTCGCAACTTCGCGGCCGACATCCAGTCCGTTCTGATCGGCGGCTTCCGTCACGGCGTCAGCCCGGAACAGGGCGGCATGGCCGTTCCGACCACAATCACCACCAGCGAGCGGATCTGATCCTATGGGAATGAACGTCGGAGGAGGCGGCGGTGACGACGAGGTGGTGTCGGCAATCAACACCACCCCCCTCGTCGACGTCATGCTGGTGCTGCTGATCATCTTTCTGATCACCATCCCGGTCGCCACACACTCAGTGAAGGTTAAGCTGCCGGTTGATGCGAATACGCCCACCCAGACCAGGAAGGGCAACATCGTTCTGGCAGTGAATTCGAACGGGCAGGTCTTCTGGGACACGACGCCGGTTGCGAACCATACTGATCTGCTGAACCGCCTCGTCGAGGTGGCAAAGCAGAAGCCCCAGCCGCAGATCCAGATCCGCGGTGATCAGGCTGCCAAGTATCTGGCAGTCGGCCAGGTGGTCGCGACCTGCCAGGAAGCTGGCATCGCCCACGTGGACTTCATTACCGAGCAGCCTCACTCGAACTGAGGTCGTGTCGGGCCGTTTCATACAGAACGGCCCGACAAAGCTTTCACGTCACCTTTTTGGAGAACCGCCGTCATGGGCATGAGCGTCGGATCTGACAGCACGCACGAAGACGAAGGCATTGTCGATATCAACACCACGCCGTTGATCGACGTGATGCTGGTGCTGCTGATCATGCTGATCATCACCATTCCGCTTCAGACACACTCGGTGGCGATCGATCTGCCTCAGGGCAATCCTCCCCCATCGACCGTACAACCCAAACTCGTGACCGTCAGCATCGGCTACGACAACAGCATTTCCTGGAACAACGAGCCGATTACGTCCGAGGCGTCGCTTCAGGCTCATTTTCAGGCCGCAGCAGCAATGCCGGACCAGCCTGAAATGCATATCCACCCGGATCGTCTTGCGGACTACAAGACCGTGGCGCATGTTATGGCAGACGCACAGCGTCTCGGCATGACCAAGCTGGGAATTGTTGGTCTGGATCAGTTCATGGAAGGACAGTAATTCGTGTCTTTGTCCCTTTACCGCCGTCTGAGCGCCCGTAATCTTCTGCTGGCCGGTGTCTTTGGTATCGCCGCACTTGCTGGCTCCGCCCATGCCGACGACGTTCTCGGCCAGGCCGTTGGCAAGGATCTGCAGCAGGCCCAGAGTGCTCTGGCATCCAAAAACTATGCCAAGGCCATGGAAGCCGTCGATGCCGCGGACGCGGTTAAGGGCAAGACCGATTACGAAGCCTACACCACGGCCCAGATGCGCGCGGCGATCGCTGCACAGTCCGGCAACACGGATGCGGCGATCAAGGCCTATGACGTTCTGATCAACAGCTCGCGTACGCCGAAGGCCGCGAAGGGCCAGATGCTGATGGCACAGGCTACCATGGCCTACGGTGCCAAGCAGTACGCCCGCGCCATTCCGGCGACCGAGCGTTATCTGAAGGAATACGGCGCCGACCCGCGCATGCAGACCATGCTGATCCAGTGCTACTATTTGCAGCAGGACTGGAAAGGTACGGCCAAGGCCGCGCAGGAGCAGGTGGATGCCACGATCAAGGCTGGCAAGGTACCGGCCGAAAATCAGCTTCAGATGCTGGCGACGGCCTATACGAACCTGAAGGATGCGGACGCCAAGACGCATGCCTATGTCCTTCTGGCCAAGTATTATTCGAAGCCTGATTACTGGTCGATGCTGATCCATGATCTGGTCGCGAACCCAAATCTTTCGCCGCCGCTCGTGTTTTATGTTGAGCGTCTGCGTCTTGCGACCGGCGTGTTGAAGGATCCGTCCGACTATCAGGACATGGCCGAGCGTGCCGTGCAGATGGGTCTGCCCCAGCTTGCGCTGAACCTGTTGAATCAGGGCTATGCCAACCACTCGCTTGGCAACGGCCCGACTGCTGCCGCTGATGCGAAGTTCCATGCGTTTGTCGCCCAGCAGGCAGCTACGAGCCGGAGCCAGCTTGCTGCTGCCGTCACGCAGGCCGCTTCTGCGCCGAATGCAGGTCCGGCTCTGACCGCGGGCTACAATCAGGTTCTGAATGGACAGGTTGATGCTGGTCTGGCGCTGATGAAGGCCGGTCTGGCGAAAAAACCGCGTTATCCCGATCTGGCACAGGTCGAATACGGAATGGCGCAGATGGATGGTGGTCAGAAGGCCGGAGCCATCAAGACCTTTGAAGCTGTTTCTGGAAACGGAGCTGCTCGTGATGTGGCGGAACTCTGGTCGCTGCTGCTGTCGCGTCCTGTGAAGTAAGACACGACTTTTCGACTAAAGAAAAAGCCGGGGTCTATCCCCGGCTTTTTTTGTTCAGAATGGCAGGACCGTGTCCATGAACTGCTGTCCGTAGCGCGGCGTCTGAAGTTGCGTGAGGGTCCCGCGCCCTCCGTAGGAAATCCGTGCTTCGGCCATTCGATCATGCGTGACCGTATTGTCGGCTGTGATATCCTGGGGGCGGACAATGCCGCTCACGCCCAGTTCGCGCAGTTCGCTGTTCACCCGGACTTCCTGTTTGCCCATCACGACAAAATTGCCATTGGGTAGGACCTGAGTGATGGTTCCGGCTAGGCGCAGCGTGATGGTTTCGTTGCGTGCGATTTTGCCTGTCGCGCTGGAATCGCTGCTGCTGGTGGTATTCAGGCTGTCTGCACCGGTGATTGCACTGATGATCTTGCCCTTGATACCGAACAGATTGGGAATACCAAACTTCTCGTCAGCGGCCCTATTGGCTGTTGTCCCATTGTTGAAGGCGGCGTTGTCGGTGATGTCCACGATGATCGTGACCAGATCTCCGACCTGCGAGGCGCGTTGATCCTTGAAGAACGCCTTGCTGCCGGATCGCCATAGACTTGCCGCCTCATCAGGGGGGGGCTGAAGGGATGGCATCGGCATACTGACAGGGCGATAAGCGGCCGCAAGCGTTGGATTGGTGATGGATGTCATGCGGGGTGGTCGTCCGATTTCGGACATTTGCGCAAGGGAGTTACAGGCTGACAGGATCGGCAAAAGGCCAAGCAGCCCCAGAGTACGCACAGAATATCGAAAGTGGTGCCGCATGGGAAAGTTGAGATCCATCAGTTCCGTATGGTCTCAAGCAAACACGTCAGCGGTAAAAAACCTGTTAAGACGGCCGGATTGTCACGCATTGGAAGACTTGGTGGATGCCGGTTTCCGATCATAAGGCCATCTGTTTTTGATGTTCTCTTGCCCTGTTCCCGGATGTGGCCGAAAACAGTCGGGTTCGGAATGACATTCAGCCAGTCCGGGCCATCCTGCAGGGAGAATGCCCCATGTTGATTATTTTCGCCCTTTCTGTTGCGAACAGCGTGTTCGCTCATGGGTCCTGACATGGGATTGCGGATTCTGCTGACGGGTGGACAGGGATTTGTTGGACAGCATCTCAAGGCGCGGCTTCAGGATCGTCTGCCCGGTCATGTCCTGCTGGAAGATCCGATGGATATCCGCGACCGGGCTGCCGTCGAACGTTTTGTCCGCAACGAAAAGCCCGATGCCTGTCTGCATCTGGCTGCCGTCTCTTCGGTTGCACGCGCCGAGGCCGGGGCTGACGACGCATGGACCGTCAATCTGGATGGGACGCTCATTCTGGCCGAGACTTTCGAGACTTACGCCTCGCAGGCCAGTTTTGTGTTCGTTTCGACGGCTGAGATCTATGGCGCGAGTTTTTCATCAGGGCAGCCGCTTGATGAGAGCGCCGTTATCGCGCCGGTCAATGCCTATGCGTCCAGCAAGGCAGCAGCGGATCTGGCGGTCGGCAATCTGAGTCGGGAAGGATTGCACGGCATACGCCTGCGCGCTTTTACGCAGGCCGGAACGGGGCAGGATGAAGGGGCCATTCTCCCGTTTCTTGCCGCACAGGTTGCGCGGATCGAGGCTGGCCAGCAGCCTCCCGTCATTAGCGTTGGCCAACTGGATGCCGGGTTTGACGTCACCGATGTGCGCGATGCCTGCGACGCCTATATTGCGGCGCTCGTTCCGCCCCGACCGCTTCCCAATGGGACGGCTCTGAACATCTGCTCCGGCGTGACGCGGACCGTTCGTTCGATGGCGGAGGATCTGCTGGACGTGGCCGGGATTTCGGCTTCGCTCAGGGTAGACCCGACTCTTGCCTCGCCGTCCGGTCTTGCGTCCATGCAGGGTAATCCGGCGGCGGCGCGTGAGGCATTGGACTGGTCCGTACGGATTCCGTGGAGCGAGACGCTGGTAACGGTTCTCAATGACTGGCGTTATCGCATCACGACCTGAGACCCTGCGGCGTAATCAGCAACTACCATTTTCTTCGCAAAACCGGAGTTCGTATGATGACAGATCCTCATGACACTGAAATCATGGTGCTCGCTAAAGCGAACGGGCTGGTTATTCCGGTCGAGTTCCATGCAGGTGTGCGGAGCAATCTGGATCTTTTGCGCAGTTATGGTGCGCTGATCGAAAGGCTGGAACTGCCTGATCGCCTTGAACCTGCATTCCGGTACGAGCCATGAGCGGCCTTCAGCAGCGCACCGTCGCGCTCGCCGCCAGCGTTCGCAAAGGCGAGATTTCCGCCCGTGAACTCGCGCTGAAGGTTCTGGCTGATATCGAAAGCCGGGATGGGGCCTATGGCTGCGTCACGCGTCTTCTGATGCAGCGCGCGCTGGAGGCCGCCGAACGCGTGGACCGTCTGGTGCTTCAGGGGCAGGACCCTGGACCGCTCGCGGGTGTGCCTTTTGGTATCAAGGATCTGTTCGATGTTCGTGGAGAGATCACGACGGCGGGGTCCAAGGTCCTCGCCAATGATCCGCCCGCCACGCAGGACGCGGTGCTCGTCGCGCATATGATCGCGGCCGGGGCCATCCCAGTTGCTCTGACGAACATGGACGAGTTCGCCTACGGGTTCGCCACGATCAACGCGCATTACGGCAATACCCGCAATCCGCATGCGCCGAACCGCCTGGCGGGAGGTTCCTCGGGTGGGTCTGCTGCGGGCGTAGCGGCGCGGCTGTTCTCCATCGGGCTGGGGTCCGATACGAATGGCTCGATCCGCGTTCCGTCCTCGCTCTGCGGTATCTGGGGCCTGCGGGCGACGCAAGGGCTCCTCTCGGCCGAAGGCAGCTACCCGTTCGTGCCGAGTCTCGATACGGTCGGCCCGTTTGCGGACAGTGCAGGCGGGCTGAAGGCTTGTTTTGAGGCTCTCAGCGCCAAGGCGCTTCCGGCTGTGGAGCCGGGCAGCCTGCGGATTGCCCGGCTTGGCGGTTGGTTCGGTGAAAACATGTCTCCTCCGATGCAGACGGCCATCGATAGGCTCTCGATGGCGCTCGGGGCGACGGATGTGGTTGAACTGCCGGACGTGGCGCGGGCGCGGGCAGCGGCCTTCGTTATCAGTGCGTCCGAAGGGGCGGGGCAGCATCTCGGGCGGCTGCGGACACGGGCTGCGGAATATGATCCCGCCGTGCGCGACCGTCTGCTGGCCGGTGCGCTTCTGCCCTCCACGCTCGTTTTTCAGGCCCATCGCCTGCGGCACTGGTTCCGGGACCAGATGCACGAGGCGTTCGCAAAGACCGACATGCTGCTGGCTCCCGCGCTTGTCGGGGAAGCGCCGCGCTTCGATCAGCCTGAAATCGAAATCGGGGGCAGGATGGTCTCCGCCCGCGCCAATCTCGGGCTGTATACGCAGCCGCTGACGTTGGCTGGTTTCCCGGTTCTGACGGTTCCGATGGCGGTTCCGGGCCTGCCGCTCGGCGCGCAGCTCATCGCGCGTCCGGGGCGCGAGGACCAGCTTTTCGCGCTGGCGGAGAAGCTGGAAACGGACGGGCTGGCTGAAGCCCGTCTAATCTGACTCAGGGTTGTTTCAGCGCCTCGGCCATGGCGGCATGGTCGAGGCGTTTTTCCCACGCGGCGATCAGGACCGGGGCCACGCAGTTTCCAGCGAAATTGCCGACAGCCCGGGCGATTCCCACAAACCAGTCCACGGCCAGCAGCATCACTAGGCTGCCGGGTGGAATGGAGGGAACGCTTGCCAGCGTTGCCGCCAGAACGACGATCGCAAAACCCGGAATGCCGTGGGCGCCTTTGGACGTGATCAGTGCCGTCACCAGCAGGGTTGCGATCTGCCAGAATGTCAGAGGCGTGCCGGTGGCATTGGCCAGAAAAATGACCGCCAGCCCCAGATAGATCGATAGCGCATCCAGATTGAGCGAATAGCCCGCAGGCACCACAATTCCGACGACCTGCCGCTCGACGCCCAGTTTTTCGAGCTTGGTCATGAGGCTGGGCAGAACCGCATCTGACGCCGTGGTGGTGGCGACGATCAGCAGCTCTTCACGGAAATATCGTGCAAATCGCAAAGGGTGTACGCCTGCGAGCCGAAGGCCCCCGCCCAGTGCGCAGACGACAAATGCGCCGACCAGCAGGAAATACAGGACTGTAAATCCGGCCAGATGCCCGATCGTTCCGAGGCCATATCGTGCCGTCGTCGTCACCATTGCTCCGAAGACGCCGAGTGGAGCCACGCGGATGATGAGGCCCATCATGCGTGAAAACAGGTCGGACACGCTTTCGATCAGTCGGACCAGCGGTAGGCCGCGGTCTCCCATGCCGCTCAGGCAGCATCCGACAAGAATCGCGAAGACAAGGATCTGAAGAACATTGCCCTGTGCAAAGGCTTCGGCCGGGGTGTGCGGGACGAGTGAGAGCAGGAAGCCGCTGAAGCCTTCCGCGCGCAGGTTCTGGGCGTGGCCACCATAGGAGGCGATCATCCGTGCGTCATTGGCTGTGGCGACGAAGTCCACGCCCTGTCCGATTCCCAGCCCCATCGCCACCACGACTGCCACGACAAGCGCGACTGTGGTCATGAGTTCGAAATAGAGCATCGCGCATCCGCCGAGCCGCCCCACCGTCTTGAGGGAGCCCGCACCCAGAATGCCGAGTGTTACGATACAGAACAGCAGCGGGCCAACCGCCATGATGATGAGGCGCATGAACAGTGCCGTCATCCAGCCCACGTCATCCGCAAGAAAAGGGCAGAACAGCCCCGCCCCAAGCCCCAGCACCGTCGCCAGCACGACCTGCGCGAACAGGCTTTCCGCAAAAGACTTCACCATGCTGCAACGGCTCCGTCGCTCCGGGGATCGGTCGCACCTTCGAGCCGCCCGTTTTCGTGACGGACCAGCGCACCGGCATGACCCATGATGATGGATTGCTCTTCAAGCGCCTCGACGACATGCCCGGCCTCTTCAAGCTGCGACATGACATCCGGGCTGAAGCCCGGCTCCACCTTGAGCGACAGGCTCTCTTCTCCCCATGTCCGCCCCAATAGCCAGCGCGGACGGCGGATGGCCTCCTGAAGTGGAACGCCGTGGCGGACGTGACGGCTGAAGACCGCGGCTTGTGTCTGGGGCTGGCCTTCGCCGCCCATGGTGCCGTAAACCATCGTGCGTCCGTCCCGCAGCCGGGCTGCGGCCGGATTGAGCGTATGAAACGGTTTGGCGCCGGGGCACAGGATGTTCCAGCCCGAATGGGCCAGACGGAAGGACGAGCCTCGGTTCTGCCAGAACAGCCCGCTCTGCGGAAGCATCACGCCGGAGCCGAACTCGAAATACAGGCTCTGGATCATGCTGACCGCCACGCCATTGCGGTCGATCGCGCCCATCCATGTCGTGTCGCCCCATTGCGTCTGTTCCGTCCAGGGCATGGCATGGGTCATTGAAATCCGCGCTGCCATCGCCTCCCGCCGTGCCGGATCGGCGAGCAGGCTCCGCGCCAGTGCTTCGGAATGCTCGCTGCCATCCGTGTGACGATTGCGATAGAGAAACGCCTGTTTGGTTGCCTCGACCAGCCCGTGCACGTGTGAAAAGCTCTCTGGCCCGTCGTCGCGGCTCAGATGATCCGATAGTGCAAGGATCAGCAGCGACGCTACGCCCTGTGTGGGAGGTGCGGTGTTGTAAAGGGTGCCATCGCTCGTCTGGGCCTGAAGGGGTTCCTTGACCTCCGCGCGATGCGCCAGCAGGTCCAGCGATCGGACCGGGCTGCCCGCTGCCGCCAGATCCGCTGCCAGACTACGCGCGAGCGGACCGTTATAGAAGCTCCGCAAGCCGTCCCGGTTCAGCATTCGCAGCGTCTGGGCCAGTTCTGGCGATTTGCGGATGCTTCCTGCTGTCCAGGGTTTGCCTTCGGGGAAGCAGATCCGCGCCAGTGTCGGGTCCGACATCAGTTCGTGCTGTTTCTGTGCGAGCAGGGCGCCCTCGCTTTCGGAAACCACGCGGCCATGTTCGGCGTAATGGATGGCGTCGCGAAGCAGACGGTCCAGCGGTAAGGGATCGCGCAGTTCGGCGCTTAGTTCCAGGGCGGTTTCCCAGCCCGAGACCGTGCCTGCAACCGTATTGGCCGCAAGGCCGCCGCGCCAGGGAATGACGCTGTGCCCGGCTTCGGTATAGATCGCGTGTTCGGCACCCATCGCCAGCGCTCCGCAGGCGTCAATCGCCACGGTGCGGCCGTCCGGATGGCAGATCAGCCAGAACGCATCGCCGCCCAGCCCCGTCATGTGTGGATACACCACGGCCAGTGTGGACGCCGTGGCGACGACGGCTTCAAGGGCCGTACCGCCTTCGCGCAGGACATCCAGCCCCGCCTGACTTGCCAGATGGTGTGGTGACGTCACCATTCCGCCAAGAGCGTTGGGTGTGAGCATGGTTTTGTCCTTAAAGAGACACAAGTTCGGGCTGAAGGCGCGGGACATGCGCGCACAGCGTCCGGATCAGCAGGTCTTCGGGGCCCTGCGCGGTCTGATGGCGGGTGGAAGCGATGAACTCCACCTGCGGCATGTCCGGCAGAAGGCCCGGCGTGCAATGCGGCAGATGTTCCACGTTTCGCAGAAACGCGGGCTGCGGGGTGACGCCATATCCCGCCCGGACAGCGGCCAGAAGTGCTCCGAGACTGCCACTGGTAAAGGCCAGATGCCACGCCCTTCCGCTCTTGTTGAGCGTTTCGATCGCCAGTCTGCGCGTTACACTGCCATCGGGGAATGTGACGAGAGGAATGGACTGTTCTGCCGGAAATTCCGTGCCTGCGGGCGCGTACCAGCGCATGTCTTCGGTCCAGAGTTTCTGTCCGCGTGTTTCGCTGGTGCGTCGCATTCCGCACCAGACATCCAGCTCCCCCTGTTCCAGTAGGTTGGCGAGATGCGCCGACAGCCCCACGGTCAGCGTGATCTGGAGGGACGGGTGGGAGGCGCGGAATGTGCCGAGAATTTCGGGAAAGCGTGTCAGGAGCAGGTCTTCCGTCACGCCCAGCCGGATCGTCCCGCGCGGTGCGTCCTGCCGGAAGCGGGACAGGATGCTGTCCTCGCATTGCAGAAGCTGCCGGGCCAGACCGATCAGAGCCATGCCGTCTCCGGTCAGACGCACGCTTTTGGTGCTTCGGGCCAGCAGGCGCGTGCCAAGCTGCTCCTCCAGCCGACTGACATGCTGGCTGATGGTGGACTGGCTTACCCCCTGACTCTGCGCGGCTGACGTGAAATGCAGCGTTTCCGCGACGGCGAGAAAGGATTGCAGATGGAACGGATCGAGATGCATCTGATCTTTCATGCCAATATGTGGGACCATATTTATTGGCAGGTCAACTTGATCTGATTCCGTTATGAGCGCAAAGTTTCCCCGCTTGACCCATCACCCCGGACAGGAGCCCCCATGACAGCCCACGGAGCCCGCGCCGTCGAGCGGTGCCGTATTCTCGCGGATGGTCCTTTCAGCGAGACGCCGGGCAGTCTGTTCCGATTCTGGCTCGGTCCTGCCTATCAGCGCACCCTCGCACAGGTCGCAGAATGGATGGAAGAGGCTGGTCTCAGCACCCGTCTGGACGCTGCCGGGAGCCTTGTTGGCCGTTACGAGGGTCTTGTGCCGGGTGCTCCGGCCCTGATGATCGGTTCGCATCTCGATACTGTCCGTAATGGCGGTGCGTTTGATGGCAATCTGGGCGTCATGCTGGGGATCGAGCTTGTCTCCGCCCTGAAGGAAGAGGGCACTCGCCTGCCATTCGCCATTGAGGTCATGGGGTTCGGGGATGAAGAGGGGTCCCGTTTTGCAGCCCCCATGATCTGCTCCCGCGCCATGGCCGGGCTGATTGAATCCATTCCCGAAGACATGACGGATGCGTCCGGCGTGACCATGGCCGAAGCCATGCTCCGCTCTGGTCTCGACCCGGCGCGCCTGACCGAAGCCGCTCGTCGGCCGGATGAGCTGATCGCTTATATTGAGCCTCATATCGAACAGGGTCCGGCGATCGAAAGCGTGGACGGAGAAATCGGTGTTGTCACCGCCATCGCCGCCCAGACCCGCCACCGGGTGACCGTCACCGGCCAGTCCGACCATGCGGGCACGACGCCCATGACCATGCGTCAGGATGCCTTGACGGCCGTGGCTGAAATGATCCTCGCTGTTGAACGCAATGGCCGGTCCGGAGGCGCTACGCAGGTTGCCACGGTCGGACAGGTTGAGGTTGTGCCCAATACTTCGAACGTTATTCCGGGCGAAGTCCGCTTCTCGCTGGACATGCGCGCCGAAAACGACGCGGCGCGAGATGCGATGGTGAACGCCATCCGCGCGGATCTGCGCGCCATCGCGGCCAGTCGGGCTGTCGGCATCACGTTCGACATGCCGCAGATTTTGCCTGCGGCCGCCTGCGCGCCTGAACTGGTGGAGCTTTTGTCCCGGGCCGTGACGACCGTGACCGGCCGTCCGGCCCAACGCGTTCTCAGCGGTGCGGGGCATGATGCCATGGCCATGGTCGATCTGTGTCCGATGGGCATGCTCTTCATCCGCAGCCCCGGTGGCCTCAGCCATCACCCCGATGAAACTGTTCGTGTGGGAGACGTCGCGCTCGCCCATCGCGCCCTGCTTGCCTTCGTCAAGGAGTTCCAGTCATGAGCCAGCTTTCAACTTACGCACAGCTTGACCTGCCGTCCCGTCTGCTGATGGGTGCAGGCCCGACCAATGTCCATCCGCGCATCCTGCGTGCCATGTCCTATGACGTGATCGGCCAGATGGACCCGGAAATGACCGCCTATATGGACGAGGTCATGGCCCTGTATCGCGAGGTCTTCCGTACGAAGAACCACTGGACGCTGCTGGTGAACGGTTCGGCCCGATCGGCTATTGAAGCCGCTCTGGTGTCTCTGGTCTCGCCGGGCATGAAGGTCGTCATTCCGCGTTTTGGTCGCTTCGGCCTGCTGCTGACGGAGATCGTCCATCGCTGTGGCGGTATTCCGTGCACGGTGGATGTGGAGTGGGGGGAGGTCGTTGACCCGGCCCGCGTCGAGGCCGCCATCATCGAACACAAGCCGGGTCTGGTCGCCTGCGTGCATGGTGACACATCCACCACGACCGCCCAGCCGCTCGAAGAAATCGGCCGGATATGCCGCAAGCATGACGTGCTGTTCTATGTGGACGCTACGGCGACCCTCGGGGGCATGACGTTCGAGACCGATGTCTGGAACATCGATGTCGCTACGGCAGGGCTTCAGAAATGCCTGAACGGTCCTCCGGGTTCCGCGCCGATCACGCTTTCGGATCGTGCCGTTGCCGCCATTCTCAAGCGCCGTCACGACGAAGCGGGGATTGCGACCGGTCAGGAACAGGGGAGTGGGCCTGTCATCCAGTCGAATTATTTCGATCTGGCGATGCTCATGAACTATTGGTCTCCGGCCCGGATGAACCATCATACCGAAGCGACCTCCATGCTTTATGCCGCGCGCGAGACGGCGCGTCTGGTCCTGGAAGAGGGCGTGGAGGCCCGTGTTGCGCGTCATGTCAGGGCAGGGCGCGCCATGGTCGCAGGTCTGCGGGCCATGGGGCTGAAGGTCTATGGCGACGACACCACCCGCATGAGCAATGTCACCGGCGTCTGGGTGCCAGATGGCGTGGACAATGCACGCATCCGCGAACTGATGCGAGACGATTTCGGGATCGAGATCGTCTCGTCCTTCGGTCCGCTGACCGGGAAAATCTGGCGCATCGGGGCAATGGGTCTCAACGCGCGCAAGGACAAGGTGCTCCTTACGCTGGCCGCGCTCGACTCCGTTCTGGCTGGCGAAGGCGTAGCGCTCAACCGTGGTGCGGGCATGGATGCCGCCCGTGTTGCCTGGGACGCAGCCTGAGTAATTTTCGGGCCGGAAACTCTATCCGGAAGCTCTATTTCGGATGATTCTTCCGGCCTGAACCACTTTTCTTTCCGCCGCCGTCTTCCTTGTTGACCGTGGCCCAGGCGCGGCGCTCCGCTTCCTTTTCGGAGACACCATGCTTTTCGTAGCTCTCTTCGATATGCTCTGCTTTGCGCTTCTGTTTGTCGGTATAGGCTGACTTGTCCCCACGAGGCATGATCCTGCCCTCCTGCATGAGATCCGGTCCTCTCTACGTCCGAACCCGGCACGCGTTCCCCGGGTCTTTGTCTCTACACAAACAGGTGTGAGGGCAGGGGGGCGGGCTTGATCCGAATCCCGCATGGCGCGACCATCTCCGGACATATTTCCGGCCGGAGAATACGCAGAATGTCGCTCGTCTTTCATCACACGCCCGAACGCGCTGCCATCTGGCGAGAGAAATTCGCCAGCGCCCGACCGGATATGCCGTTTCATGTCTGGCCCGAAACCGGCCTGAAAGAAGAAGTCCGCTATCTTGCAGCCTGGCAGACGCCGGACGATCTCGGCACGCTTTTTCCCAATCTGGAAGTCCTGTTCTCGCTGGGCGCAGGGATCGATCAGCTTAATCTCGCCAATATTCCTCCCGGCGTGCAGATCATTCGTATGGTGGAGAACAGTCTGGTTGAGGGCATGATCGAATATGTCCTGTGGGCGGTGTTTTCCTTCCACCGGGATATGTTCCGCTACGCCCGCCAGCAGCGGGAGCATGTCTGGAGCGGTTCGCACAACCGGCCTGCGCGGCTTTATCGCGTCGGCGTCATGGGGATGGGAGAACTGGGCAGCCCGGTTCTGGAGAAGCTCGTCTCTTTCGGATACGAATGCCGGGGCTGGAGCCGCAGCCGCCGGGAAGTTGCGGGTGTGACATCTTTTGCCGGAGAGGCGGAGCTGGACGATTTTCTGGCTCAGACCGACATTCTGGTCTGCCTCGTCCCGTTGACGGAGGCCACGCGGGGCATTCTCAACAGCGCCCTGTTTTCGAAACTGCCGAAAGGTGCGTGCGTCATCAACTGTGGCCGCGGTGGCCATCTGGTTCAGGATGATCTGATCCCGGCGCTCGATAGCGGTCAGCTTTCACAGGCGGTTCTCGATGTCGCGACGCCCGAACCGCTGCCGCCCGAGCATCCGTTCTGGGATCATCCCCGCATTTTTCTGACCCCCCATATCGCCAGTGCCGCTCAGTCGGATAGCGCTGCCGAGGTCGTTCTGGCCAATCTGCGGCGCTACGAAGCGGGTGAGTCCATGACCGGCGTTATCGATACAGGCCGCGGTTACTGAAGATGCAGAACGGTTTTTGCATTTTCCGGCTTGCCAACCCCGAAGGGCTCGGTTAGAACGCGGCCACCTTGATGGGTGCGCCGGTGTAGCTCAGCTGGTAGAGCACGTCATTCGTAATGATGGGGTCGGGAGTTCGAATCTCTTCACCGGCACCATCAAGGTCTTCTTAAAAATCAGAATCTGATGTTCCGTGTCCCGCCTGTCGGAGACACGGCAAGGGCTTTAAGCTCCGGATCTTCACGATTTTTCAAAATATTCCCGATAAAACCGGCATCCTCTGGGCAATTCGCCCGCAATGGGACTACGGTAAGTGTCGATATTCCGATGCAGAGGACTGTCCGAAGGAGGGCAGACTGTCAAAAGACGGCTCCCTGCGCTAGGTTAGGAGCCCGATGTCTGACCGTTTCCATAAACGACTGTGGCGCAACGCCGTCAGCTTTTCCCGCAGTCAGGAGCCTCACGCTTCCATCCACGCGGTGGAAGGGCTGCGTGAATGCCCGACCTGCGGCCTTTTCCAGCATGTTCCGCGCCTGAAGCCCGGTCATCTGGCGGAGTGCCTGCGCTGCGGCTGTCAGCTTGCCCGTCGTCGCAAGACATCCCTGATCGGCGCCCCTGCCGCCTTCTGCATTACGTCCGCCGCGCTTTACGCGACTCTCCTCATCAGTTCTCTCATGACGCTGAATGTTTATGGGCGCGAAAATACCGTCTCTCTTATGAGCGGTCCGATTGAACTGGGCCATCAGGGTTACGGCGCGATCGGCGTTCTCGTCGCGCTGGTAACGGTGCTTATGCCCGGCGTCATCATCGCCCTGATGGCGGCTATCCTGTACGGAGCCTCTCGCTCGCAGATGCCGGATTGGACCCCGCGTCTTCTCACCTGGTACGATCGCCTGCGCGGTTGGTCGATGGTAGAAGTCTATGTCCTCGGCGTGCTCGTGGCCTACACCAAGCTCGTTGACCTCGCACTCGTCATCCTTCAGCCTGGCGTTTATCTTCTGGGTGGTTTGATGCTCAGTATGGCCGCTGTGGATTCGACGTTCGATGCCGAGCGGATCTGGCGCAGCCGCGATATCCGTCCCACGATCGAAGGCCATCAGGGACATCTTCTGGATGTTGCGCATCTGGATGCTCGCAATGGCGTTATTCCGCCCGCGGAAAACATGCTCTCCTGCCATGCCTGCGATCTGGTTCTGGCGTTTGATCATGCCGTGCCGCAGGAACAGGATATGGGCGACTGCCCCCGCTGCGGCCAGATTCTGCGTCGTCGCAAACCGCAAAGCCTTATCTCGGGCACTTGCCTTCTGGTGGCTGGGGTCGTGTTCTATCTGCCAGCCAATATCCTGCCGGTCATGACGTACACCAAGGTGGGGCAGGGTGCGCCTAGCACCATCATCAGTGGTGTGATCGAGCTGTGGAAGGCGGGGATGGTGCCGCTTTCCCTGCTGGTGCTGTTCGCCAGCATCACGGTTCCGGTTCTCAAGATCGTCGCCCTGACCATCATGATCATCGGCACCCGGCTCCGCTCCCGCTGGCATCTGCGCAACCTTTCGAAGCTCTATCGGCTCGTCGTTATCATTGGCCGCTGGTCGATGATTGACGTCTTCATGATTTCCATCCTCGTCGCCGTTGTGCATTTCGGCTTTCTCGCCAATGTCACGGCTGATCCGGGGATGGTGTGCTTTGCTCTGGTCGTGATTCTGACCATTTTCGCGGCAGAGCTTTTCGATCCCCGCAGCATGTGGGATGCAGCCGGTCTTAACGGTGTGGTCGCACCGCCTCTGGCGAATGGGACGCCTCCGGAGACAGACTCTCCGACCGCGCCCGTTCCGCAGCTGCCTTCTTCTGACCAAAACGACATGGAGCCTGAACGCGCGTGAGCGATTCCCGAAACACCCGGGGGGAGCAGCCGGTCTCGCCCAAGGAAGCCCCGGTACGCCGTACCCGCTTCTCCCTTATTCTGCTGATCCCGGTGGTGGCCATCCTTATTGCCGGGTGGCTGGCGTGGGAGCATTTCGCCACGCGCGGTCCCGAAATCACCATCACGTTTGAAACAGCCGACGGTCTTACGCCCGGTCAGACGCAGGTGAAAAACAAGGCCGTGACGCTCGGCACTGTGCAGGACATCACCCTGAGTGACGATATGCAGCATGTCGATGTCACCGTGCAGATGAACGCCAACAGCGCCCATGTCCTCACCGATCACACCCGTTTCTGGGTCGTACGCCCGCGCATCAACGGCGCCAGCATTACGGGTCTCGATACGCTTTTCTCTGGCGCCTATATCGCTCTGGACCCCGGTACGGATGATGGCCACTACCAGAAGTTCTTCAAGGGACTGGAATCACCGCCGGGCGTCCGCTCGGACCAGCCAGGGGAGACGTTCTGGCTGGTGTCTCCATCGTTGGGCTCGCTCGGCCCGGGCTCGCCGGTTTTCTTCCGCGACCTTCAGGTGGGCGAAGTGCTCGGCTACACGATGCCGCCGGGGGGCAGAGGTCCGATCGTCATTCAGGCGTTCGTCAAGGCTCCCTATGACCACTATCTGCGTACGGACAGCCGTTTCTGGAACGTCTCGGGCGTTCAGGTCGGCCTTGGTGCGGGAGGGTTGAAGGTTCAGCTTAAATCGCTTCAGGCCCTGTTCTCTGGCGGTATTGCGTTCGGTCTGCCCGAGCAACGCCTTGCTATTGATCTGCCCAATGCTCCCGCCAATTCCGTCTTCAAGCTCTATGCCAGCGAAGCGGACGCCGATAACGCCCGTTATCACAAGCGCCTGCGGGTCGTGACCTACATCAACTCGTCCGTCAAAGGTCTGACGACCGGCAGTCAGGTCACGATGTTTGGTTTGCAGATCGGCACCGTTACGGACGTCCGACTCCTTCTCGAAGGTCCGACGAAATTGCCTCGTGTCCGCGTGGATATGGAGCTTGAGCCCGAGCGCATGCTGTCAAACTGGGATGACCGGATCGAGAACAGCAGGGATGCACCCGTCGAGAAATATCTTCAGGCCTTCGTTGCCGAAGGTCTGCGTGCCTCAGTTCAGAGCGCCAGTTTCCTGACCGGCGAATCGATGATCGCCCTGCAATTCGTCAAGGGCACATCCGCCACTACCCTGACTTATGAGGGCGATGTCGCTGTTCTCCCCAGCCAGGCTGGTGGCATGGACGGGATCATGGAGTCTGTTTCCACCATTACCGACAAGATCGCCGCAATGCCGCTGACGGAAATCGGTGGGCATGTGAACGATCTTCTGGCGCATGCGGATGGCCGTTTGAACAGTCCTGAGGTTACGCAGTCCCTCGCAGCCCTGCGTGATTCGCTCCAGAATTTGAACAAACTGACGAAAACCGCCAACCAGAACCTGCCAGAACTGATGAAGAGCCTTCAGACGACGATGAACAGTGCGCAATCAGTTCTGGGTTCTTATGGCGGAGATACGGATTTCCACCGCAGCCTTCAGGGCATGATCGTCCAGTTGACCCGGATGTCGCGTTCCCTGCGCTTCCTCACGGATTATTTGGACCACCACCCTTCCGCTCTCATTACCGGCCGCAGGAACTGAATCATGACACAGTCTTCGACGCCCCGCCTTCGTCTCCTGTCCCTGATGGGCGCTTTGGGGATGACAGGTCTTCTTGCGGCATGCAGCAGCGATCCGACGCTCTATACGCTGGCTCCTGTGCCCGGAGTGGCGCAGGCGGGCGGTCCTGTCGTTGTCGAGGTCCGGACACCCGTTGTTAGCGCACGGCTCGATCGTGATACGATCGTAAGGGCGAATGAGGATTATCAGACGCGCCTCGCCAAAGGCACTAGCTGGAGCGAGGCACTTCCGGACATGGTGGGTCATACGCTGGTGAGCGATCTGGCCCAGCGCCTGCCGGGCACGACTGTTTTTGCCGAGAACGACGCGGTGAGCACGACTCCGTCGGCCTATGTCGAACTGACCGTCCGGAATTTCGAAGGCGACTCGGCCGGGCATGCGCTCATGACGGGCACGCTGTCGGTTCATCCGGCGGGGAAGATGATTGGTCCCGTGCTGACATCGCCTGTCGTCTGGCAATCGCAGGATGCCGTGGCGTCCAATACGACAAAATTGACTGCAGCTCTGAGTCAAGGTGTTGCCGCGATCGCCGATCAGGCCGCTGAAAAGCTCCGTCTTCTTCCCCCCGTCACGAACTGACGGGAATCAGGAGAAGGCATCAACAACAAAAAAGGCTCCCGGAGAGGGAGCCTTTTTTGTTGGAAGAACCAGCAGAATGAGAAGCGTCAGAGCTTCTCAACCTGTGTGAAGTCGAGATCCACAGGTGTGGAGCGACCGAAGATGGAGACGCTGACCTTGAGGCGCTGACGCTCGTCGTCGACGTCTTCGATCATGCCGCTGAAGGACGTGAACGGGCCATCGGCCACGCGAATCTGTTCGCCAATTTCGAAAGACAGGCTGGAACGGGGGCGTTCGACGCCTTCCTGGGCCTGCTTCATGATGCGGTCGGCTTCAGCCGCTGTAATGGGGGTCGGACGGTTGCGGGTTCCGAGGAATCCGGTGACCTTGGGAGTGTCCTTGACGAGATGCCAAGCTTCGTCCGTCAGTTCCATCTTGACGAGAACATAGCCCGGGAAAAACTTGCGTTCCGCATTGACCTTACGGCCGCGGCGCATTTCCGTCACGTCCTCGGAAGGAACAAGGATCTGCTCGAAATGATCGGAGAGGCCCTTCTGTGCAGCCTGTTCCTGAATATGACTCGCGATTTTTTTCTCGAATCCAGAATAGACATGCACAACATACCAACGCTTCGCCATGGTGCGAACCTAGCCTCCAACGCCAAAAAGTCCGCGGACGCCGAGGCCGATCACCTGGTCCACGATGAAGAAGAAGATGCAGGTCACGGTTACCATGGCCAGCACGGCACCTGACGTGATCAGGGTGTTGCGACGGGTCGGCCACGTAACACGCTTGGCTTCGGCGCGGACGTCACGGACGTAAGCGACCAGATTGAAGCCGGATCCGCTCTTTTGAGGCGCTGGTTTGCGCGACTCGTCTTTCCGGGTACTGACCGACACCATCGTCCTCGAATCAAGTGAAAATCCCGTTCCCGGTGTCGGGGAGGACATCCGGCGAAAAGGAGTGGCAGGGGCGGAGGGTCTCGAACTCTCAACCTCCGGTTTTGGAGACCGGCGCTCTAGCCAATTGAGCTACACCCCTATCGTCGAGCAGGGCGTCTTGCAACGTCATGCCAGCGACAGTGGCCGCAAAAGAGAATGTTCAGGAATAAAAGTCAAGTGCCCTGAACATCTTTGTTGTGGAATTTCTATTTTGGATTTTCCCCTCTTGCGGGTTCGACAGGAGATGGAGTAAGCACACTCCCAATCCGAGCGGGCGTAGCATAGTGGTAATGCAGTAGCCTTCCAAGCTTCTTAGGAGGGTTCGATTCCCTTCGCCCGCTCCAGATTTCCAGAAAATTCAATCCCTGCATTCACTGCCACTGGCAGGGAATATGCGATGGTTTTGCGTCTCCAAACTGGAGAACCTGAAGTGCCACTGCTGTGTCACCAACATTTCCGGATAAATGTCCTTTGGGATCCGAACCGTGAGCGATTGGCGCCACGTCCTCGCTGAGCAGGATGTCTCCTGGATTGAGTTCGACGCTGGTTCCGTCCATGGCCTTGACGAAATAGATTCCCGAAAGCGGCACGATCCACTGGACCTGGTGGCTTTCGCTCCATCCGCTTTTCCAATGTGGGGGCTGAACGCGCAGTGTCACGGTCGTCGGTCCGTCATGAGAACTGCTGAGCATCACCTTCTCGCCATCTGGGGTGAGGGAATCCTCATGGAATGTCGACATCTTGCACTTGGTCAGATGTGTGGTCCCCTGCGGGTCGGTCCAGTTGTCCCAGTATGCAATGGTAGGGAAAGAGGGTTTGTCCTCGATGGATGCCGCATGAGCCGCTGCGCCCAGTACAGGAACGGACAGGGCGCCGAGTAGGGAAAAAAGGCGCTTGTGGATGGACATCGGATCTCCGTTGTTTGCGGTTATGGGGGCTTGATGAGTGTCCTGCGCGGAAGACCCTGCGGGAGCGTGCAGCGGGTCGGGAAAAAATCCGCCGGAAAGCCGCTGTGAAGCGCCCGTCATGCCAGTTTGGCAGCATAAAACGCAAACCCTCGTCATGATCCTTCTGTCTGACGGGTCTATTTGCGATCCTCTTGGTTGCGCAGGGCTGGGACAGCGTGCTAGAGGCGGCCCCAAGTGGAGGACCGGGTTTCAGACGAATCCTGCGCAGGGACGTCTATGCCCGGTCCGGACAGTTTTGATGCAAGGGACCGGATAAGCCGGTTCCGGCCGCACTCTGCGGCGGATTTAGTGAGACGGAACACGCGTGTGACGGTGACACAGGTGCCGCAGGTTGGACAGACAGGGGGCTTGGCCCAGCGCTACGCCCGTGCGCTCTATGATCTTGCTTCGGAACAGGGAAATCTTCCCGATGTTTTGGGTGAAGTGAAGGCGCTGCGTACCGCCATTTCTGAAAGCGATGACCTGCGGAAATTCCTGGCTGATGCCCGGATAGACATCCGCCAGGGCCAGACGGTTTCGAATGTCCTGATGTCGAAGCTCGGCTTTGGAGACGTCCTGCGCCGGTTTGTTGGCGTTATCGCTGACAATCGTCGTTTGCCTGATCTTGCATCCATTCTGGACGGTGTTCTGGCGCTCGATTCCGCCCTGCGTGGCGAAGTCGTGGCCGAAGTCCGCTCCGCACAGCCTCTTAACGACACGCAGCGCAGCCAGCTTCAGGCCCGACTGGCCGAAGCCGGCTACAGCCGCGTGTCCATGACCGAACATACGGACGCTGCTCTTCTTGGGGGCATGACCGTACGGATCGGTTCCACACTGTTTGACACTTCGATCGCCGGGCGCCTGACCCGCCTGCAGAACGCCATGAAGGGAGCCGCGTGATGGATATCCGTCCCGCCGAGATTTCGGACATCCTCAAGCAGCAGATCGCGTCGTTCGACCAGGTCGAGACCGTTTCCGAGACAGGTACGGTCCTGTCCATCGGCGACGGTATCGCCCGCGTCTACGGCCTGAACAACGTCATGGCCGGTGAAATGGTCGAGTTCGAAGGAACCGGCCTCAAGGGCATGGCCCTGAACCTCGAAGCCGATAATGTCGGTGTGGTTCTGTTCGGCGACGGCGACGGTATCCGCGAGGGCGACACCGTCCTGCGTACGAAGTCCGTGGTTGAAGTTCCGGTCGGCAAGGGCCTGCTCGGACGCGTGGTTGACGGTCTGGGCAACCCGATTGACGGTCGTGGCCCGCTGACGGATGTTGAATACCGCCGCGCCGAAGTGAAGGCACCGGGCATCATGCCGCGCCAGTCGGTCAGCGAGCCGATGCAGACGGGCATCAAGGCCATCGACGCCCTTGTCCCCATCGGACGTGGCCAGCGTGAGCTGATCATCGGTGACCGCCAGACGGGCAAGACCGCGATCCTGATCGACACCATTGTCGCCCAGAAGCCGGTCAATGCCGAAGGTGACCCGAAGAAGTCCCTGTACTGCATTTACGTCGCCATCGGCCAAAAGCGCTCCACGGTGGCAAACCTGGTCCGCACGCTGACCGAGCATGGCGCGATGGAATACTCCATCGTTGTTGCCGCTACAGCCTCCGATGCGGCTCCGATGCAGTATCTCGCACCGTACACGGCCTGCGCCATGGGCGAGTATTTCCGTGACAATGGCATGCATGCTCTCGTGTGCTACGACGATCTGTCCAAGCAGGCTGTGGCTTATCGCCAGATGTCCCTGCTGCTGCGTCGTCCGCCGGCTCGTGAAGCGTTCCCGGGCGACGTGTTCTACCTGCACTCCCGTCTGCTGGAGCGTGCGGCCAAGATGTCCGACGCCAATGGCGGCGGCTCCCTGACGGCCCTGCCGGTTATCGAGACGCAGGCTGGTGATACGGCAGCTTACATCCCGACCAACGTGATCTCCATCACCGACGGTCAGATCTTCCTTGAGACGGACCTGTTCTACAAGGGTATCCGTCCGGCCGTGAACGTCGGTGGCTCCGTGTCCCGTGTGGGCTCTGCTGCCCAGATCAAGGCGATGAAGCAGGTTGCCGGCAAGATCAAGCTGGAGCTGGCACAGTATCGTGAAATGGCTGCGTTCTCGCAGTTTGCTTCCGATCTGGATGCCGCAACGCGCAAGCAGCTTGATCGTGGCGCCCGTCTGGTCGAACTGCTGAAGCAGCCCGAGACGTCCCCGCTGCCCGTCGAAGAACAGGTTGTTGTTCTTTACGCCGGTACGCGTGGCTATGTTGATCCGATCGCCGTGGACAAGGTTGTGGCCTACGAAGCCGCTCTCCTGTCCGAGCTGCGCGGTGCGGGCTCTGATATCCTGACGGCCATTCGTAATGACCGCCAGATCAAGCCGGAGACGGAAGGCAAGCTCAAGGAGCTGCTCGAAGCATTCGGCAAGCGCTTTTCGGCCTGAGGATAGCCCATGGCTTCGCTGAAGGAACTGCGTGGACGGATCACGGGCGTCAAATCGACGCGCAAGATCACGAACGCGATGAAAATGGTCGCAGCCTCCAAGCTGCGACGCGCCCAGATGCAGGCCGAAGCGGCTCGCCCCTATGCCGACGCCATGCGTCGCATGATGGCTGAGCTGGCGACGGCAACCCGTGGGGAAGACGCGACAAGCCTGCCGCGCCTTCTCGCGGGAACGGGCAAGGACCAGACCCATCTTGTGGTGGTGCTGACCTCTGACCGTGGCCTTGCCGGCGGCTTCAACGCCAATATCGTCCGCAGTGCCCGTCAGCTGGTCGATACGCTGGTATCGGAAGGCAAGACGGTCCGCATTCTGCCGGTCGGCCGTAAGGGGGCAGATATCCTCGTGCGTCACTATCCGGACATGATCGTTGATCGTCTGGCCGGAACCGAAGGCAAGGATGTCGGGTTCGACAAGGCTACCGACATCGGAAGCCGGATCGCGGCAATGCTGGAAGCGGGCGACATCGACCGCTGCACGCTGGTCTATAACCGCTTCCTCAATGCCATGACGCAGGTTCCAGTGCAGGCGCCTCTGGTTCCGCTCGCGGTTCCAGAGAACGATAATGCCGTTCCCGATGCCGACACTGCCCAGTACGAATTCGAGCCGGACGAGACGACGCTTCTGACGCAGCTTCTGCCGCGCAATCTTCAGGTCCAGATTTTCTCGGCTCTGCTGGAAAGTGCTGCTGGCGAGCAAGGCGCGCGCATGACCGCAATGGACAATGCCAGCCGCAACGCCAGTAAGGCCATCGACCGTCTGTCGCAGAAGTATAACCGTACGCGTCAGGCCAACATCACCAACGATCTGATCGAAATCATCTCCGGCGCAGAAGCCGTTTGAGATCACGCAGGAGACGAATTTGATGTCTGAAACCCTTACCCCTTCTGCCGGAGCTGCCAACAACGTGGTTGGCCGCGTCACACAGGTGCGCGGCCCCGTCGTGGACGTGCAGTTCGAAGGCGATCTTCCCTTCATCCTGAACGCCCTGCATGTCCAGAATGGCGATCACACGCTGGTTCTGGAAGTTGCCCAGGAAATTGGCGAGCGTCAGGTTCGCTGCATTGCCATGGACACGACCGACGGCCTGGTTCGCGGCTCTGAAGTGCGTGACACCGGCACGCAGATCATGGTTCCGGTTGGTCCGGGCACGCTCGGTCGTATCCTGAACGTGGTTGGCGAGCCCATTGACGATCGTGGCCCGATCCACAGCGAACTGCGCTTCCCGATCCATCGTCCGGCTCCGTCTTTCGAAGAGCAGGCTGCTGCGTCCGAGATCCTCGTGACCGGCATTAAGGTCGTCGATCTGCTCTGCCCGTACCTCAAGGGTGGTAAGATCGGTCTGTTCGGTGGCGCCGGCGTCGGCAAGACGGTCATCATTCAGGAACTCATCAACAACATCGCGAAAGCTCATGGCGGCGTGTCCGTCTTCGCTGGTGTCGGTGAGCGTACGCGTGAAGGTAACGACCTGTATTTTGAAATGCAGGACGCAGGCGTCATCAAGATCGCCGAAGACGGCTCGACCGAGGGTTCCAAGGTTGCGCTGGTCTATGGCCAGATGAACGAGCCGCCGGGAGCCCGTTCGCGCGTCGCCCTGACGGGTCTGTCGCTTGCTGAGTACTTCCGTGACGAAGAAGGTCAGGACGTGCTGTTCTTCGTGGACAACATCTTCCGCTTTACGCAGGCCGGTTCTGAAGTCTCTGCACTTCTGGGTCGTATCCCCTCTGCAGTGGGTTACCAGCCGACGCTGGC